>JBASRN010000320.1:0-18827 GCA_049273855.1 Blastocatellia bacterium | reverse complement strand
GAGCAGGAACGATCTCGGAAGTAATCGAGTAGCGAGACAAACAACAATATGTCGCGAGGATGGAATGGGTGGCTCGACAAGCTGAAAGTTTGTCGGGCACTGCGAGGGGCGAGACCGGCTTTGCAAGTCAATTGGAACGCCGGTCGATAATGGCGCGGATCGAGACGAGGGGTTATGGCAAGAGACAACATCGTTCTTCAGTGCAGTGAGTGCAAGAGTCGCAACTATGTGTCGACGAAGAACAAGAAGAAGACTCCGGATCGGCTTGAGTTCAAGAAATTCTGCAGCAGGTGCAGGGCTCACAAGCCGCACAAAGAGACGAAGTGAAACGATTGCGGAATGCGGATCGGTTGCAGGGGTATAGTGTTAGCGGCTAGCACGGCGGTCTCCAAAACCGTAAGGCCGGGTTCGAATCCTGGTACCCCTGCCATAGCAAGGGGCTGCGCGGGCCGGGCGGAAGAGGTTAGAGCAATGAGTCGAGTTACAGAGTTTACCGAAGATGACTCGGTCGAACCACAACGCACGGGAGGCGATGGCGGTGACGAGGGCGGGCGACTTGCGCGCCTGAAGAACCTCTCGCTCGGTGGACGAATCCGCGAGTTCTATCACGGCGTGAAGCAGGAGATGAGCAAGGTCACCTGGCCGACGCGTAGCGAGGTCTGGAACACTACACTAGTCGTTCTGATAGCGATACTCTTTTTCGGTTTCTACTTGTGGGGCGTGGACAGGATCGTGACTTTCGGGTTTGAAGCACTTGAAAAGACCATAAGGTAAGCTGATGGCAAGGAGTTGGTACATAATTCACACGTACTCGGGCTATGAGAAGAAGGTGCGGGAGTCGCTGCTCTCGCGCATTCAGGCTTACGATATGGCCGACGAGATAATTGAGGTGCTGGTGCCGACCGAAACCGTGGTCGAGATGCGAGGATCGAAGCGGGTTGAGACTTCGCGGATGTTCTTCCCGGGCTATGTGCTGGTCGAGATCGAGAACGACGAGAAGAACGAAGTGAGCGAGAAGGTTTGGCACATGATCAAGTCAACGCCGAAGGTGACCGGATTCGTAGGCGGCCAGAAGCCGACTCCGCTCACCCCGGAAGAAGTTGACCAGATCGTCCATCATGTTACCGAGGCAGCCGAGAAGCCGAAGCCAAAACACACCTTCGCCCACAGCGAGCACGTCCGAATCCTATCGGGGCCCTTTAACGGCTTCAC
The DNA here is from genome assembly GCA_049273855.1 of Blastocatellia bacterium. Lineage (GTDB taxonomy): Bacteria > Acidobacteriota > Blastocatellia > UBA7656 > UBA7656 > Onstottus_B. The sequence goes on along the minus strand of JBASRN010000320.1, from coordinate 17,615 downwards.
CGGACAGGTCGAGGAGATCAATCCCGACAAGGGTGTGCTGAAGGTGATGGTGACTATCTTTGGGCGATCGACGCCCGTCGAACTGAATTTCCTGGACGTGGAGAAGCTGACCTTCTCCGAGGAAGAATGATTGGTTCCAGGTTCAGAGTTCCGGGTTCCGAGTTCGGATGCCTGAGCACGAGACCAGGAACCAACACTTGAAACTATGAGAAAGGGGAGAGCTTCAGTTTCGCGTTGGCGAACTGGCTCGTGAGCGACCCAGAAAATGGCAAAGAAAATCTCTGCATACATAAAGCTGCAAGTTCCAGCGGGGAAGGCTAACCCCGCGCCCCCTATTGGTCCCGCCCTTGGTCAGCACGGCGTCAACATCATGGAGTTCTGCAAGGCGTTCAACGCAAAGACCGCCAGCATCGGGGATATGAACATCCCGGTGGTCATAACGGTCTTCGCCGACCGCTCCTTCACTTTCATAACGAAAACGCCACCTGCCGCTGATCTGCTAAAGAAAGCCGCCGGCGTAGAAAAAGGCTCGGCACGGCCAAACCGCGACAAGATCGGCCAGGTCACACGAAAGCAGATCGAAGAAATCGCTCGCACCAAGATGCCTGACTTGAACACGACGTCGGTCGAGTCGGCTATGCGGACGATTGAGGGAACTGCGCGCAACATGGGACTTGAAGTTGTTGATTAGTTTGTTTTCGACTGCCGCGCGTGCCTCACATCGACCGCTCATTGCGAGTGACTCGCAAGGGGTGGTCAGCTCGCCGGCGAAGGGAGTGGTTGGGCTTCGAGTTCGCCACGTTAATCACCTGGGAGAATAAAAGATGGCAGGAAAGAAATATGAAGCGGCTGCGGAGCAGGTTGAGCGCGACCGGCTGTACTCAGTAGACGAAGCCGTCGAACTCGCAAAGAAGGTTGCTTACGCAAAGTTTGACGAAACGGTGGAGCTGGGATTGACGCTTGGCGTGGATCCACGCAAGGCCGACCAGATGGTGCGTGGCACCGTGGTATTGCCGCACGGACTCGGCAAGTCGAAAAAGGTGGTGGTGATCTGCTCCGCCGAGAAGGTTCAGGAAGCGCGGGAGGCGGGAGCCGACGAAGTTGGCGGCGACGACATCGTGGCTCGCATCAAGGAAGGTTGGGTGGACTTCGACGCACTGGTCGCAACGCCGGACATGATGAGGTCGGTTGGGCAGCTTGGGAAGATCCTCGGGCCGCGGGGGCTTATGCCGAACCCGAAGACCGGAACGGTGACCGCGGATGTGGGGCGTGCCGTGCGCGAGACTAAGGCGGGTAAGATCGAGTTCCGCGTCGACAAAACGGGCGTCATACACGCGCCGGTCGGTAAGGTAAGCTTCGACAAGCAACTGCTGGCCGAAAACGCCAGGTCGCTGATCGATGCGGTGATGCGCGCGAAGCCGTCGGCATCCAAAGGCAAGTACGTTAAGAACGCGACGCTCTCATCGACAATGGGTCCTGGCATCAAGCTTAATACGGCAGAGTTTTGATTGGGATCGCGGAATCGGATTGCGGAATGAAGCGGCGATATTTCTGTTTTCAATCCGCAATCAGACGGGAGTTTGAATTGTGAAGACAAGAGAACAAAAAGAGCACGAGATCGAGATTCTCCGCAAAGAGTTTCAAGAGTCGCCCAACGCGGTGTTGGTTGGGTTCAAGGGTCTCAAGGTTGGCGACGACGAGCGGTTGAGGCGCGAGCTGCGGCAGGCGAACCTCTCATACCGCGTTGTGAAGAACACGCTTGCGATTCGCGCTGCAAAGGGCACGCCGATGGAGCAGGTCGACAGCAACTTCAAGGGTGCGACCGCGGTTGCGCTATCGAGGAACGACCCGGTCACGCTAGCCAAGGTCTTATCGAAGTGGGCCAAAGACAGCGCCGTGTTTTCCTTTAAGGCGGGTATCGTCGAGGGACGGGCGATCGAGGGCAAGGACGTGGAAGTAATCTCGAACCTGCCTTCGAAGGAAGAACTCATCTCGAAGGTCATGTTCGTGGTCAACAGCGGCGCCCAACGTCTGGCCATGGTCACCGGAGCAGTTGCTCGCAACCTGACCGTTGTGGTCGATCAGATTCGCGCACAGAAAGAGGCGCAAGGATAGAAACTGCGGATTGCGGATTCAGATCCGCAACGAAATCCGCAATCCGAGATCCGGCTGAGCTTGTGGAGGCTCGTGCCGGGTTTGCGATGATTAATTGCCGCTTTGCGACGTGTCAGTGGAGCGGCCCGAATGGCTCGCTTTGTCGGGATGCACCGACGCGGCGGCCGCCGATTTCGAGGACGAGCTCGAGCTTGTCCTCTCAGGGACAGGTTTGAGGAGGACAGGAAAGTCATGTCAGAGAAGCTTCAAGGAATAGTTGATCAGATCAAGGACCTCTCGTTGCTCGAGGCGTCGGAATTGGTCAAGCTGATGGAAACGACGTTCGGTGTCTCGGCTGCTGCTGCGGCCGTTGCCGCGGCTCCGGTGGCTGGCACTGCAGCGGCCCCCGCAGTAGAGGAGAAGGACGAGTTCGACGTTATACTCGCCGGAATGGCTGATCCGGGCAAGAAGATCCAGATCATCAAGGTCGTGCGCGAGATAACCGGTCTGGGCCTGAAAGAAGCGAAGGATCTGGTTGAGGCTGCGCCCAAAGCGGTAAAGGAAGCAGCTCCGAAGGATGAAGCCGAGGCGCTCAAGAAAAAGCTCATCGACGCCGGGGCTACGGTCGAGCTCAAATAACGATTCGTCGATGGCGCCTTTCGATAATTCGTTTTTTTCCCTCGCTTGCCGCGCGGGGAGAGGGTAGCTCCCGGGCCGAATTACGACGCGCCGCTTGACCTTGGCAGCGGCTTCTGTGTAGTATCTGGTTTCAGCAACATATAGGGGCGGCGACGACAATAAAGTTTATTTGGCGCTCAACAACACGCGAAGATCGCGGCTGGAGTAGGTGTCTCCAGCCGTGCTTCGCATTTTTGTGTGCAGAGACTAATTAGATTGCAGCGGGTCTTCATTGTTTTGGCTTTGAGAGATGCCTCGCGTGACTTACCTCGTTTTGCGTGGACCAGGTTCTCAGTCAAAGTTCGAACTGGCGTGACCGGCTGCGAGCTTCTTGCCGACTACTCGAGGAGACATAATGTCAGCACAAGCGAACACTGGAATCGGCGTAGGCCGTGAACGATACGATTTTTCTCGCATCAAGACGGCTATAAGAATTCCGAACCTTATCGAGGTTCAGCGTCAATCGTACAATCGATTTTTGCAGATGGACATGCTTCCGGCCGAACGTGAGAACACGGGTCTTCAAGCTGTGTTCCGCTCGGTTTTTCCCATAACCGATTTCCGCGAGACCTCGCAGCTCGAGTTTGTCGAGTATTCGATCGGCAACTGGCAGTGCAAGTGCGGCCAGCTTGAAGGTCTCTATCACCTTCGAACGAATTGCCGGTCGTGCGGCGCCATTCTCCGGGTGAATCCCTATGCGGCCGAAGATGTTGTCTGCACGCAATGCGGCACAACGAACACGGTCTCTCCGGTGCTTTGCGACAATTGCGGAGAGCCGGTGACGCTTCAGCACAAACACTCCGAAAAAGAGTGCCAGGAAAAGTCGATGACCTACGCGGTGCCACTGAAGGTCAAGATCCGCCTGACTGTGTGGGATACCGACGAGGACACCGGGCAGAAATCGATTCGTGACATCAAGGAAGAGGAAGTTTTCTTTGGCGAGATCCCGCTGATGACCGACAACGGCACGTTCATTATCAACGGGACCGAGCGGGTCATTGTGAGTCAGCTTCATCGCTCACCGGGGATATTCTTCGAGCGCGCAAACAACAACACTTACTTCCTCGCGAAAGTAATTCCCTACCGGGGCTCGTGGGTCGAGTTCGAATACGACGCGAAGAACCTGCTGTACGTGCGAATCGATCGCAAGCGCAAGTTCCTCGGCACTGTCTTTCTGCGCGCGCTAGGATTGATGGAAAAGATCGACATCGAGCGCGTCGGGACCGATTCGCATCTGGAGGACGAGATCAAACGATCGAGCTTTGGCGATGCGTCAGTCCTGCGGATGTTCTATACATCGCACCGGGCGACGATCAAGAACGGGAGATTGCATTTTGAGCCGGCTGAAGGCTTGATCGGGTTGCATCTGACCGAGACGGCAGAGGACCGCTCGGGCGAAGTCATCGTGAAGGGCGGACCGAGCGCCAAGAAGCTGTCGCGCCGCGACATCGAGGCGCTTCGCAAAGCCAAGATCAAGAGCGTTGTCATAGATCCGAACGACATTGAAGGTGCGTTCCTGACCGACGACGTTGTCAACAACGAGACGGGCGAAGTGATAGCCGAAGCGAACACCGAGCTGACACCTCGCGAGTGGCAGCAGATTATCGAATCAGGAGTTTCACAGGCCGACATATTCTTTCCCGAACGCGACGACTGCGGTACGGTCATAAGCCAGACGCTGAAGAAGGACTCAGTCAAGACGCCGCGCGATGCGATACTCGAGATCTATCGCAAGATGCGCCCGGGCGATCCCCCAACTATTCTGACCGCCTGGAACCTTTTCCGCGGAATGTTCTTTGACGCACGCAAGTTCGATTTTTCACGGGTAGGACGTCTGAAGTTCAACATCAAGCTGGGCAAACCCGAGCGCGATCGAATGGACCAGCAGACGTTGTCGAGCCATGACTTTGTTGATGTGATCGGCTACCTGCTGAAGATGCGAAAGGGCATAGGTGAGCAGGACGACATCGATCACCTGGGCAATCGGCGCGTACGTGCCGTGGGCGAGCTTCTTGAAAATCAGTTCCGCATTGGTCTGGTGAGGATGGAACGCGCAATCAAAGAGAAGATGTCGATCCATCAAGAGATGCAGACCGCCATGCCGCGCGATCTGATCAACGCCAAGCCGGTTACGGCGGCAGTGCGCGAGTTCTTCGGCTCATCGCAGCTCTCGCAGTTTATGGATCAGACGAACCCGCTTTCGGAGATCACCCACAAGCGACGTCTGTCGGCCCTTGGGCCGGGGGGTCTATCGCGGGAGCGCGCGGGGTTCGAGGTCCGCGACGTTCACCCGACTCACTACGGGCGCATCTGTCCGATCGAGACGCCTGAGGGTCCGAATATCGGGTTGATCTCATCGTTGTCGTGCTTCGCGCGGATCAACGAATTCGGTTTCATCGAGTCGCCGTATCGCAAGGTCGAGAACAGCCGGGTCATCGATTACGTGCGAATCACCTCCGCGGGCGACACCGAGTTCAATGTTGGAGATCATCTGCCGAAGGAGACGGTTGACCGCGCTAACAAGAAGCTCGAACGGGGGCAGCCTGCCGACTACGAGGCGTATCCGTTCTATCTTTCGGCCTGGGAAGAAGACCGCTACACGATCGGTCAGGCTTCGGTCGAAATTGACAAGCACGGCAAGGTGGTACAGGAACGCACAACCGCGCGCAAGGCCGGCGAGTTCAAGTCTGCCGAGCCCAGCGAGCTTGAGTTCCTCGACGTAAGTCCGAAGCAGTTGGTATCGGTGGCGGCTTCGTTGATTCCATTCCTCGAGAACGACGACGCGAACCGGGCGCTGATGGGTTCGAACATGCAGCGCCAGTCCGTCCCCTTGCTGCGCGCCGAAGCGCCCATCGTCGGGACCGGGATGGAGCGGGTCACCGCGCAGGATTCAGGCGCGGTTGTCATTGCGCGTCGCGACGGCGTTGTCGATTCGGTCGACTCCGAGCGGATCATTATTCGCGCCGAGCATGGCATCGCGGGCGGCACCACGTCGCGCGAAATCAACGCCGACATCTATCAGCTAACGAAGTTCAAACGCTCGAACCAGAACACGTGCATCAACCAGAAGCCCATCGTGCGAGAGGGCAGAGTGGTAAAGAAAGGCGACGTGATCGCAGACGGTCCTTGCACGCAGCTCGGCGAATTGGCGCTTGGCCGCAATGTGCTGGTCGCTTTCATGCCGTGGCGTGGATACAACTTTGAAGACGCGATCCTGGTTTCGGAGAAGCTGGTTAAGGAAGACTCATTCACTTCGATTCACATCGAGGAGCTTGAAGTCGAGGCCCGCGACACGAAGCTCGGGCCGGAAGAGATTACCCGCGACATCCCGAACGTCAGCGAGTCCGCGCTTCGCGATCTCGACGACTCGGGAATCATTCGAATCGGAGCGAGCGTCAAGCCCGGGTCGATCCTGGTCGGCAAGGTCACGCCCAAGGGCGAGACTCAGCTCACCGCTGAAGAGAAGCTGCTGCGAGCCATCTTCGGAGAGAAGGCCGGCGACGTTCGCGACGCAAGCCTCACTTGCCCGCCCGGGATCGACGGAACGGTCGTCGATGTGAAGGTCTTCACTCGAAAAGGCGCCGAGAAAGACGAGCGCTCGCTCGCAATCGAACGCGCCGAGGAAGAGAAGCTCCTCAAGAACCTGAACGACGAGCGGCGCATTCTCGAAGACGAGCGCAACAAGCGAATCTATGAATTGCTTGAAGGCCACAAGCTGGCCGAGGACCTGTCGTACAAGAACAGAAAGCTCTTGGCGAAGGGGACTAAGCTGACCCTCCAGGAGTTGAGGGAGCTCGAGATGGGTGCGCTCCGCAAGATCGAGATCGCCAGCACGAAGCTGGACGTCGCGGCCGAGATCGCCGACATCGAGAAGCGAACCGAGCGGCAGATCAAAGTTCAGGAACAGCTTCATCACGAAAACATCGAGAAGCTGAAGAAGGGCGACGAGCTTCCGCCGGGCGTAATCAAGATGGTGAAGGCGTTCATAGCGATGAAGCGCAAACTCTCAGTGGGCGACAAGATGGCCGGCCGCCACGGCAACAAGGGCGTCATCGCCCGCATTCTTCCTGAAGAAGAGATGCCGTACTTGCCCGACGGAACTCCGGTCGAGATCGTGCTGAACCCGCTGGGGGTGCCTTCGCGCATGAACGTCGGCCAGATTCTCGAAACTCACCTAGGGTGGGCGTCGAAGTGGATAGGCCAACAGATCGGGGAGATATTGGCCCAACTCCAGCAGCCTGAGGAATCCGGAAAGAAGGCGGCTGGGGGGGACAATGCGGCCGAGCAAATTCGAAAGATCTACCGAGGCGTGTTCTCGGCGCCCGAGTTGCACGAGCGGTTCAGCGAGATGAATGACGCCGAGTTGATCGAGCACGCGCGTACGCTGGTCGATGGGATACCGTTCGCATCGCCGGTGTTTGACGGCGTGCGCGAATCCGATATTAAGAAGTTGCTCGATCTCGCGGGCCTGCCGGGGTCGGGAAAGACGGTTCTTTATGATGGAGTGACCGGCGACGCATTCGAACAGAAGGTGACCGTCGGATACATATACATAATGAAGCTGTCACACCTGGTCGACGACAAGATACACGCCCGCAGCATTGGGCCGTACTCGCTGATCACCCAGCAGCCATTGGGCGGCAAGGCTCAGTTCGGCGGCCAGCGATTCGGCGAGATGGAAGTTTGGGCGCTCGAAGCTTACGGAGCTGCGCACATCCTTCAAGAGCTGTTGACCGCGAAATCCGACGATGTAGCGGGCCGCTCAAAGATCTACGAGGCGATCGTAAAGGGCGAGGCCGACTTCGATCCCGGTGTGCCCGAGTCGTTCAACGTCTTGATCCGCGAGCTGCAATCGCTTTGTCTCGATGTTGAATTGATGCGCCGGAGCGAAGAAATGACGGTTGCGGAATAGGACTGAGCGATGAGGACTGGGGACTGAGTGCAATGGCTCAGTCCTCAGTCCTCAGTCCTCGGCCCTCCTAACAGAGGAAGGTAACAGCGAAATGTTTAGAACACATCAAGAGAAGACGAACCTGGCACCTGACTTTGAGGCTATCAGAATAAGTCTGGCTTCACCGGAAAAAATTCTCGGCTGGTCCCATGGTGAAGTGACCAAACCGGAAACAATCAATTATCGAACCTTCAAACCCGAACGCGACGGGCTGTTCTGCGCGAAGATATTCGGACCGGTTACCGATTGGGAATGCCTTTGCGGTAAGTACAAGAGGATGAAGCACCGCGGCGTCGTCTGCGATAAGTGCGGCGTCGAGGTGACGCAATCGAAAGTGCGGCGTGAACGGCTTGGGCACATCAAGCTCGCGAGCCCGTGTTCGCACGTTTGGTTTTTTAAGGGGCTTCCGTCCCGCATCGGCCACCTGCTGGACATTCCGCTGCGCGAGCTTGAGAAGGTCCTCTATTTCGAGTCTTACATCGTTATCGATCCCGGCGATGTGCCCGAGCTGAAAGAGAAGGAGCTGATAGCCGATGATCGCTATCGCCAGCTTGTGCAAGAGTTCCCTGGGCGCTTCACTGCGAAGATGGGCGCCGAGGCGATCAAGGAGCTTCTCAAGAAGGTCGATGTCGACGAACTCTCGCTGGAGATGCGAACTCGGATGAAGGAGGAGACTTCTCAGCAGAAGAAGCTCAAGTTCTCAAAGCGGCTCAAGGTGGTCGATGCGTTCCGCCGGTCGGGCAACCAGCCTCAGTGGATGATCCTCGATGTAGTTCCGGTTATTCCGCCGGAGCTTCGGCCGCTGGTTCCGCTCGATGGCGGACGATTTGCGACCAGCGACTTGAACGACCTGTATCGCCGGGTGATTAACAGGAACAACCGTCTGTCGAAGCTTATCGAGTTGAAGGCGCCCGAAGTCATCGTGCGCAACGAAAAGCGGATGCTTCAAGAAGCGGTTGATGCGCTGTTCGACAACGGCCGTCGCGGGCGCGTCCTGCGCGGCGCAAACAATCGCCCACTTAAGTCGCTGTCCGACACACTGAAAGGCAAGCAGGGACGCTTCCGCCAGAACCTGCTTGGCAAACGCGTCGACTACTCAGGCCGCTCGGTCATCGTGGTCGGTCCCGAGCTTAAGCTGCATCAGTGCGGCTTGCCAAAGAAGATGGCGCTCGAGTTGTTCAAGCCGTTTATCTACAACCTCCTCGAGAAGAAGCAATATGCGGCTACCATCAAGCAGGCCAAAGAGATGGTCGAACGGCAGGAGTCCGTGGTTTGGGACATCCTCGAAGAGGTTATTCGCGAGCACCCGGTTCTTCTCAACCGCGCGCCTACGCTTCATCGCCTTGGCATTCAGGCGTTCGAGCCCGTGCTCGTGGAAGGCAAAGCGATCAAGATTCACCCGCTGGTCTGCACCGCATTCAACGCGGACTTCGACGGCGATCAGATGGCGGTCCACATTCCGCTCTCACCCGAAGCTCAGGTTGAAGCGAGCGTGCTGATGCTTGCGTCGAACAACATCCTCTCGCCGGCGAACGGCCAGCCGATCGCGGTTCCGACGCAGGACATCGTTCTCGGGTGCTACTACCTGACCAAGGACAAGAAGGATGACAAATTCTCGGGGCGCAAGTTCGCGGCGATGGACGAGGTGCTGCTGGCGTTGGACAGCGGCGACGTTCACACCCAGACTCCGATCAAGCTCATGTTCTCGGGCGACATCCTCGACCTCGAGCACGAGCGCGACGACCAGGATGTAATACGCGCGGTGCCGCGCACGTTGCACAATCGCGTGATTGATACAACGGTGGGCCGGGTGATCTTCAACGAGTGTCTGCCGCAAGGAATGCCGTACGTAAACGGTTCGCTCAAGAAGAAGGGCTTGCAATCGCTGGTTAACTACTGCCACCTGCGGTTGGGTCATCAGGAGACCGTCAAGATGCTGGATCGAGTGAAGGACCTGGGGTTCCTTTACGCGACCAAGGCTGGGATTTCGATCGGCATTGATGATCTGGTCACGCCGCCGGCAAAGGCCGTGCTGGTCCAGAGGGCTCAGAGCGATGCTGTCGAAGTCGAGAACCAATACAAGGAAGGAATCATCACCAACGGCGAACGCTACAACAAGGTAATCGCCATCTGGTCGGATGTCACCGAGAAGGTCGCCAGCGCGATGTTCGAAGAGATGAACCGCGCTGAGACTGAATCGGGTGAGTTAAACCCGATCCTGATCATGGCGGACAGCGGTGCGCGAGGTTCAAAACAGCAGATTCGCCAGCTCGCCGGTATGCGGGGTCTTATGGCCAAGCCTTCGGGCGAGATCATCGAGCAACCGATTCGGGCGAATTTCCGCGAAGGGCTGAACGTGCTTCAGTACTTTATCTCGACTCACGGCGCGCGCAAGGGTCTCGCCGACACCGCGCTCAAGACCGCCGACTCAGGCTATCTGACGCGCCGGCTGGTCGACGTTGCGCAAGACGTAATAATCAGCGAGCCAGATTGCGGCACGATTAAGGGCATTTGGGCTACGGCGATCATCGAAGGCGGCGAAGAGATCGAATCGCTGCGTGACCGAATCATCGGCCGCGTCACGCTCGACGACGTTCGCGATCCGATCACTGGAGAGGTGATCGTCGAAGCGAATGAGGAAATCACCGAAGACCTCGCTAGCCAGATTCAGCTTGCGGGCGGAATCGAGCGCGTGAAGATTCGCTCGGTGCTGACTTGTGAGTCGCGGCGCGGGGTGTGCGTGAAATGCTATGGCCGCAACCTGGCGACGGGTCGAATGGTCGAGTTGGGCGAAGCGACCGGAGTGATCGCCGCGCAGTCAATCGGGGAGCCGGGCACCCAGCTTACGATGCGGACGTTCCACATCGGCGGCGTGGCTGGCGGCGTCAGTGAAGTTACCAAGCACGAAGCTCGAACGGCGGGCACCGTCAAGTTCGAAGACCTCAAAACCGTGCGCAACCGCGAGGGCGACCTGATCGCGATGAACCGGAACGGGCAAATCGTGCTGATCGACGAGCGTGGGCGCGAGGCGAGCCGCTACCAGATCGTCTACGGCGCAACCCTGAAGGTAGTGAATGACCAGCATGTCGAGGAAGGTCAGGAAATCGCCGAGTGGGATCCGTTTACGTTTGCGATACTGACCGAAGCCGCAGGCTATATTCACTTCAAGGACCTGATCGATGGCGTGACCGTTCGCGAGGAAGTCGACGAGGTGACGGGCCTCTCGCACCTGGTCGTAGTCGACTCGCCCGACGAGAAGCGCCAGCCGAGGATCGAGATCCGCGACGAGAAGAACAAGATGCTGCGGACCTATCAGATGCCGGTGCGGGCCAACCTCCTGGTTGCCGACTACGACGAGTGGAAGAAGAAGAAAGGTGGCACCAGTTCCAAGGGTGTCGAGGAGAAGGAACACGTTCGCGTTGCGCCGGGCGACATCATCGCGAAGATCCCGCGAGAGACTACTAAGACCAAAGACATAACCGGCGGTCTGCCGCGCGTGGTCGAGTTGTTCGAAGCTCGCAGGCCTCGCGAGACTGCGGTGATGACCGAGATCGACGGAACCGTGAAGTTCGGCCAGATCACAAAGGGCCAGCGCCGCGTGATCGTCGAGGCCCCCGATGGCGAGAAGCGCGAGTACTCGATTCCCCGCGGCGTACACATAAACGTCCAGGAGAACGACTGGGTCAAAGCAGGGGAGCCGCTTATGGACGGACCGCTGAACCCGCACGATATTCTGGCGGTTCGCGGGATCGAGGCGCTGCAGCGCTATCTGGTGAACGAGATCCAGGAGGTCTACAGGTTGCAGGGCGTCACCATCAACGACAAGCACATCGAAGTGATCGTCCGACAGATGTTGCGATGGGTTCGAGTGAAAGACGTGGGCGATACAGAGTTCCTGCTCGAAGACATGATTGATCGGTTCCGGTTCCAAGACGAGAACGAACGCGTTCTTGAAGAAGGCGGGACTCCCGCGACGATGGAGCCGCTGCTCTTGGGCATCACCAAGGCTTCGCTTTCGACCGAGTCGTTTATTTCGGCTGCCTCGTTCCAGGAAACAACGCGAGTCCTGACGGAAGCTGCGATCAGCGGCAAAGTCGACTACCTGCGGGGCTTGAAGGAGAACGTGATCATGGGCCGGCTGATTCCGGCTGGAACGGGAATGGAGTTCTACCGCAACATCAAACTCGAGCCGGACAAGACGCAAGAGGAAGAAGCATTCTATCGCGAGGGAGAGCTTCCTTCCGGCGAGGGCGTAAAGGCTGAGGCTAAGGAAGTCGGCGACTAAACAAACCGGATTAAGACGGCGTTGGGAACTTGAGGGATGGATCCAGCCGCGAAGGCTTCCATCCCTCATTACGATGTCTCAATCCAGGAGCGTTTGGCGTGACTAGTGCTTGAAGACGGCCGCCGCTAGCTCGGTTTGCGGGATAAAGGTGCTGCTCACCGGGTCTGCCAGCCACTCGGCGCTCTGCTTCGAGTTGCCTCGTTCATCGAACGAGAATATTACCAACAGCTTTGACTTGTCTCCCGGCGCTTCCCGAACGGTCCAGCCTTGATAGCCGACCAGATTCCCAACGCGGCGTGACTTCTCAAGCTCTCGAGTCACGGACTCTTCAACAGTCAGTCCTTCGTGGTTGGAAGGCATTTTCCGTAGCTTCGCTAGTACCAAGGCAGCGGTCTCGGGCTCGGGTCCCTGGGACTGAAAGAGCGGCCATACAAACCAATAGGCTCCCGCCCCGATGACAACAAGCATCATCGAGAGGCTGAGCATTAGCGTAATTCGCTTGGCTTTCGATGGCGGGCCGGCAGGCTTGCTCCTGGCGGTCACACGCGTCCGGGTTGGGCTCTTGCCGCTACTCTCGCCGAACCACTTCCGAGGTTTCTCGTCGGTATTAGCGGGGCGAGCTTTCGGTTTGCTGAGGCCGCAGTTCGGGCAGCGCGGCCGTGCGTCAGGAACATTAGTGCGGCACTTTGGACAGGTCATAAGGTATCCCTCGTCTGCTATGTCAAACTCCCAAGCACAACATAGACCACTCATATGCACCAGCTTTGATGACCCAGGACAAATCGTTTATTGGGGATTCTCTCCGAGTCCAAGAGAGAGATGGGTAGGGCGTCACGCTTTTTGTCAGCGCTTAATGAAAGATTCTGTCATTGTTGCAAACGTTCTTCAGCCCAGCGCAAAGGACGGTGAGAACGTTAGGCACGATTCGCTGAAAGTCTTGAGCCTAAGAAAGCTATTGCTCGCGTCGATTCGCTCTGATCGGGTTGACAAGGAAATTGGCGATCAGTATAGTTTCCTGTTTGCAGCGGCGGCGTTGTTTGGTTCTGGTGCATGCGGAGCGCCGTCGCACTTGTAATCCGGACGCGGAATAAACGTTATTGTGGCGTAAAGGGACACGGGGTTAGCCTCCGGGTTCTGAATTCAAAAGTAGTTTCCTGAGATCACGCCACAGAAAAGTTAGGCCTGGGGAGGCCGGATCCGCAGCGACTTTCAGAACATCCCCACAACATCGGTCTAAAAAGGCCCGCAGTGGTTTCCCAAGTTGGCGCCGTCTGGGTGTTGCCAACGAGGGCTTGGCCTGACGATGAGGATGCAGGGCGATCCTCACTTTCTTAGGGACTGGGGCGTGCCCAGGTAAGGCTTGAGAGGAGCTTAGCGTGCCGACTTTAAGTCAATTAGTTCGCAAGGGGCGACAGGCGGTCAAGTACAAGACGTCTAGCCCGGCTTTAAATGCCAGCCCGCAGAAACGAGGCGTTTGCACTCGCGTATACACGCAGACGCCCAAAAAGCCAAACTCGGCGCTACGCAAAGTGGCGCGCGTTCGCTTGACCAACGGTATCGAGGTCACCACCTATATCCCCGGCATCGGGCACAACCTGCAAGAGCACTCGATAGTCCTGATTCGCGGTGGTCGTGTTAAGGACCTGCCCGGCGTCAGGTACCACGTCGTCCGCGGTACTCTCGACGCCGTGGGGGTGCAGGGTCGCAAGCAAAGTCGGTCGAAGTACGGAGCGAAGCGGCCGAAGGAAGCTGCTCCGGCCAAGAAATGAAAAAAGCGAGGTGTGATTTATGATGCGTGAATTGGATCATGCATCAGGAATTACGCCTCTCGCATCACGGATCACGAACTATGCCAAGACGAAGAGTAGCAGCGAAGCGAGAGGTTCTGCCGGACCCGGTTTACAACTCGACGATGGTCACTCGTTTCATCAACTCGCTGATGTGGGACGGCAAGAAGTCAACGGCGGAGCACATCTTCTACGGAGCGATGACCCAGATTCAAGGGAAGACCCAGGAAGACCCGCTAAAGACCTTCAAGAAAGCGGTCGACAACACCAAGCCGAGGGTCGAGGTGAAATCGCGCCGTGTCGGTGGCTCCACCTATCAGGTGCCGATCGAGGTGGATCAGAAGAGCCGAGGGAATAGCCTTGCGATCCGCTGGCTCATTTCGTACTCGCGCGGACGCGGCGAAAAGACGATGACCGACCGGCTCGCCGGAGAAATATTGGATGCCGCTAACAATCGCGGCAACGCGGTGAAGAAGAAGGACGATACCCATCGAATGGCGGACGCCAATAAGGCATTCGCTCACTATCGATGGTGAAGATAAGAGTCGGTGAAAAACGTGGTTGGTGATTGAACGCCGTCGCTCATCACTCGGAAGTTGTTATGTCGAAGCAAGCACCATTGGAGCGATGCCGCAACATTGGCATCATGGCTCATATAGACGCGGGCAAGACCACCACGACGGAGCGCATCCTGTATTACACCGGTGTGTCCTACAAGATCGGGGAAGTGCACGAGGGGACTGCGGTGATGGACTGGATGGAACAAGAACAGGAGCGCGGCATAACGATAACATCGGCCGCGACGACTTGCTTCTGGCCGCGCAATGGTGAGGACTACAGGATCAATATCATCGACACGCCGGGTCACGTTGACTTCACTATTGAAGTCGAGCGCTCGTTGCGAGTGCTTGACGGAGCCGTTGCGGTATTTGACGCCGTAGCCGGAGTGCAGCCGCAGTCCGAAACAGTTTGGCGCCAGGCCGACAAGTACAACGTTCCCCGGATAGCATTCATGAACAAGATGGACCGGCCGGGCGCCGACTTTGATCACGCGATTCAAACTATGCGCGATCGATTGAGCGCAAACCCGGTTGCGATTCAGTTTCCGATCGGAGCGGAAGACCGGTTTCAGGGCATCGTCGATCTAATTACGATGCGCGCTTACCTTTATCAAGTCGAAGACAAGGGCGCTGAGCCCGAGGTCGTCGATATACCACCGGACATCAAAGTCGCCGCCGAGGCCGCGCGCGACAAGATGATCGAGGCGCTCGCGGATGCGGACGATCAGATTGCCGAGAAATACCTGGCCGGCGAAAAGGTCTCCGACGAAGAGATTCGCGCGGCGCTCAGACGGGAGACAATCGCGTTAAAGCTCGTTCCGGTCGTGGCGGGAACGGCCTTTAAGAACAAAGGCGTGCAACCGCTACTGGATGCCGTAGTCGACTTCCTCCCGAGCCCGCTTGATGTTCCTGCCGTAGTCGGAATCAATCCCAAGACCGGTAAAGAGGAAGAGCGAAAAGCCGATCCGAAAGATCCGTTTTCGGGGCTTGTCTTTAAGATCATGGCCGACAAGCACATCGGCCAGCTTTCATTTGTTCGAATTTACTCGGGGACACTCAGGTCAGGTTCGTACACGTTGAATTCAACGCGTGGCTCGAAGGAACGCGTCGGCCGAATCATGCAAATGCATGCAAATAAACGAGAGGACGTAGAGCAATCGTCTGCCGGCGACATCGTCGCCGTTGCCGGTCTCAAGCAAGTCACGACCGGCGACACCATTTGCGAAGAGTCGCATCCCATCATCCTCGAGGCCCTCGAATTCCCCGCGCCGGTTATCGCTCAAGCAATCGAACCCAAGACCCGTCAGGATCAAGAGAAACTCAGCTTCGGGTTGCAGCGCCTTGCCGCGGAAGACCCAAGCTTCAAGGTGGCGACCGATCAGGAAACCGGTCAGACGATCATCAGTGGCATGGGCGAACTGCACCTCGAGATAATAGTTGATCGGCTGAAACGCGAGTTCGCGGTTGACGCGAACGTGGGCCGTCCGCAGGTGGCTTACCGCGAAACGATTCGCAAAGCTGCTGAGGGCGTTGGCAAGTTTGTGCGCCAGACGGGTGGCCGAGGTCAGTACGGTCACGCTGAGGTTCGGATCGAGCCTTCGGAGGCGGGAGCCGGCTTTGAGTTCGTGAATGCGATCGTCGGCGGCGTCATTCCGCGCGAGTACATCAAGCCGGTCGAGCAAGGCATGAAGGAAGCCATGGAAGGTGGTGTGCTCGCGGGCTACGAGATGGTAGACATCAAGGCGACGTTGCACTACGGCAGCTATCATGATGTCGATTCCTCCGAGATGGCTTTCAAGATAGCCGGCTCGATGGCGTTTAAGGATGCCGCGAAGAAGGCCAACCCCGTGTTGCTGGAGCCGATTATGAAGGTCGAGGTAGTGGCGCCCGAAGAGTACATGGGTTCGATCACCGGCGACATCAATTCGCGTCGCGGCCGGATTGAAAGCATGGCCGCGCGGCCTGGTACTCAGGTCATCACCGCGCTGGTGCCGCTTTCTGAGATGTTCGGTTACTCGACAGATATGCGTTCAATGACCCAGGGCCGGGCAACCTACACTATGCATTTCCATCGTTACGAAGAGGCGCCGCGCAGCGTGCGCGAAGAGGTGATAGCAAAGGTACAGGGCACGGGTACCGCCAGGTGATCATTTTTCCATCTCGGGCTGGCGCCGCTAGCGTAGCCTGCGGAAGAAGGAGCGAGACTAGAAATGGCGAAAGAGAAATTTGACCGGTCAAAACCGCACGTAAACGTAGGGACGATCGGGCACATCGACCACGGGAAGACAACATTGACGGCGGCGATCACAAAGGTGCTGGCAAAGCACAATCCGAAGATCCAGTTTCGGTCGTTCGATTCAATCGACAACGCGCCGGAAGAGAAGGCGCGAGGTATCACGATCGCGACGGCGCACGTGGAATATGAGACGGCGAACCGGCACTACGCGCACGTGGATTGTCCAGGGCATGCGGACTACATAAAGAACATGATCACGGGAGCGGCGCAGATGGACGGGGCGATATTGGTGGTGGCAGCGACGGATGGGCCGATGCCGCAGACGCGAGAGCACATATTGCTGGCGAGACAGGTGGGAGTGCCGGCGATGGTGGTGTTCATGAACAAGGTAGACGCGGTAGACGATGCGGAGCTGTTGGATTTGGTGGAGCTGGAAGTGAGAGAGCTGTTGACGAGCTACGGATTTCCTGGGGACGAGATACCGATAGTGAGAGGAAGTGCGTTGCAGGCGTTGAACGGAGAGGGAGAAGGAGAGAAGGGGATAGATGAGCTGATGGCGGCAGTAGACAGCTATATACCGCAGCCGGCGCGAGAGATCGACAAGCCGTTTTTGATGCCGGTAGAAGATATCTTTTCGATCAGCGGAAGAGGGACGGTGGCGACAGGAAGGATCGAGCGAGGGCAGGTGAAGGTAGGGGAGGAAGTGGAGATAATCGGGATCAAGCCGACGAGGAAGTCGGTGGTGACGGGCGTGGAGATGTTCAAGAAGCTGCTGGACAGCGGGATGGCGGGAGACAATGTGGGATTGCTGTTGAGAGGAGTGGAGCGGAAGGAGATCGAGCGTGGGCAGGTGATAGCGAAGCCGGGCTCGATCACGCCGCACACGAAGTTCAAGGCGGAGGTGTACGTGTTGACGAAGGAAGAGGGAGGAAGACACACGCCGTTTTTCAGCGGGTACCGGCCGCAGTTTTACTTTCGAACGACGGACGTTACGGGAGTAGCGACGTTGAACGAAGGAGTAGAG
>JBASRN010000313.1:0-115460 GCA_049273855.1 Blastocatellia bacterium | reverse complement strand
GAGGTCGTAAACACTAACCGGCTTTGGTATCCGAATCCTTCCAGCGTGGTCAAGACGGTTCGTTCTGCTCTTACAGCAAAAGACGGCTGAACCATGTCCCGCGGTTCTGCTCATTCATCCCGCGGCGCGGCGCGATGTCACTCGATCATCGTAGGTGGATTGATCCGGCACATCCGCAATCGTCTCATTCGTAGCGCAGAGCAATCATCGGGTCCACTTTCGTAGCACGTCGAGCCGGAAGATAACACGCCAGCAAAGCTATCAGCGCAAGCACCAGGGCTATGACCGAGAACGTAAGCGGGTCAGTTGCGCCGACTCCGAAAAGCAGACTCGCCATTACTCGCGTCAACGCAAACGAAGCTGCCAGACCGATCGCTACCCCGGCCAGCGCCATTGTCATTCCTTCCCTGACTATCAGCTTGACCACGTCCTTCGTTTGCGCTCCTAGCGCCATCCGAATGCCGATCTCGCGCGTGCGCTGGGTCACCGCGTATGATATCACTCCGTAAATACCTATCGCCGCGAGCAGCATCGCGACCCCGCCGAACAATCCGAGCAGTAAGGTGTAGGTGCGCGGCTCGGCTACCGATTCGGACATCACTTGAGCCATCGTCTTGATTTGCGAGACAGGCAGATCGCGATCTATTGACCAGACCGCTTCGCGGGTCGCTGCGACAACGCTGAGCGGATCGCCGTCCGTCCTCACCGCAAGATAAAGCGAGCGCCACCACAGATTCTGCAGGAACGGCGTGTACATCGTCGCCTGCGGTTCTTCGCGCAGGCCGCTGTACTTCACATCATCGACGATGCCGACAATCGTTACCCATCGTCCTGCCGGATTGTAGTCTCCGGTTTGAATGTGCCTGCCGACGGCGTCCTCATTCGGAAAGTAAGACCTCGCCATCGTCTCGTTGACGATTACTACTGGCGGGGCTGAGGTGTTATCCCCATCGGTGAATGGCCGGCCCGCGCTTAGCCTGATGCCGAGCGTGCGGAAATACTCAGGGCTGATGAGCAATTGTTCGGCGACTGGTTGCGATTGTCCGGGCGCCGGGGGCTGGCCCTCGACAACAAACGGGTTGCGCATCTGTAGCAGATTGGGCGGCAGAGACATCGAAGCCGCAGCGGATTGCACGCCGGGCAATGACTGAACATCCTGTAACAATCGCTGTTGGAATTCGCCTACCCTTGCCGGCGTGCCGTATCTGTTTTGCGGGAGCACGATCTCGGCCGTCAGCAAATGATCGGGATTGAATCCAGGATCAACTCGCTGGAGTTGCAGAAAGCTGCGAATCATCAGCCCCGCTCCGACAAGCAGCATCAAGGCCAGACCGAACTCAGTCACGATGAATAATCCGCGGAGCCGGTTGCGGCCGCCGCCTGTTGTGCGCCGACCTTCCTTGAGGGTCGTATTCAAGTCCACGTGCGAGGTTTGCAGCGCCGGCGCGATTCCGAAGACCAGACCGCTCAGCAGCGTGATAAGCAGCGTGAAC
Organism: Blastocatellia bacterium; assembly: GCA_049273855.1. Classification (GTDB taxonomy): domain Bacteria; phylum Acidobacteriota; class Blastocatellia; order UBA7656; family UBA7656; genus Onstottus_B. The sequence goes on along the minus strand of JBASRN010000313.1, from coordinate 113,967 downwards.
CCAAGCACCCGACGATCAACGCTGATTTCGTCCAAACGCGGGAGGTTCTCGGGACTCAGCGCGACGATCAAGTCGACTCCCCAAAGCGCGAGCAGCCACCCAAGCGTGCCTCCGATCAATGCCAGCGACAGGCTTTCGGTCAGCGCCTGCCGAATGAGCCGGAAGCGGCTGGCGCCCATCGCAGCTCGGATCGACATTTCCTTCTCTCTTTCGCTGGCGCGCGCCAGTAACAAGTTCGACACGTTAACCGAAGCAATGAGCAGAACGAAGAAGACTGCGCCGAACAACACAGATAAGCTTAACTGCGCGTCACCGACGATCGCCTGCTTGAGCGCCGTCGCCCGCGCGACTTTGGGCGTGCTGCCTGGATACTGCTGCTGCACCTGAGCTGCGATCGCGGCCAGTTCCGCCCGCGCCTCCTGTTCAGTAGGCTGCGACTTCAGTCGACCAATGACGCGCAAATAGTAGGGCGGCCGATTGCGCGGTGGATTGATCTGGAGTGTTGTCCACAGCTCCGAGGGGCCAGTGGCGGAAAACCGGAAATCCGGCCCCATCACCCCGATGACCGCGTAGCTTTCGCCATTGAGCGTGACCGACTTGCCAAGGGCATCGGCAGCCGAATTCAGATGCTTCTTCCAAAAGCCATGACTGACGACGACCGAGCGCGGGCTCCCTGGTTTGTCTTCGTCGGACAGAAAAGTCCTGCCGCGCTGCGGCTGCACTTTAAGCACGTCAAAAAAGTCTGCGGATACTACAGCACCGCTCACTTGCTCCGGCGTGCCGCTGCCAGTCACGCTAAAACGGCTGCCGGTGATGGCAGCGACCTTCTCGAAGCTCTGATTGCGTTCCTTCAGCGCCAGGAAGTCACTGTTTCCATATCCGCCCCGGCCCTCAGCAGTCTCGGGATTGTTTAGAAACATCTGCATCAGCCGATCTGGCTCCGAGTAAGGTAAAGACCGCAGCAGCACCGCGTCCACCACGCTGAATATGGCCGTGTTAGCGCCGATGCCGAGCGCGAGGGTAATGACTGCAATCAAAGTGAAGGCCGGCTTCTTTAGCAGTATTCGCGCCGAGTAGCGCAGGTCGTAAAAAAAAGTCTGCATCGGTCACCCCTTCATTCGTTTCTAAGCGCTACCATCGGATCGACTCTGGTTGCGCGGCGAGCCGGAATAAAACTGGCTGCCAAGGCCACTGCTGCAAGCAATACTGCGATGACTGAAAAAGTCAGCGGATCGGTCGCGGTGACTTCGAACAGCAAGCTCGCCATCAAGCGCGTGACGGCAATCGCCGCTCCGAGTCCCAGGGCGACCCCTGCGAGCGCAAGCGCCGCGCCTTGCCCGACTACCATCCTCAAAACATCCGACTGCTTTGCTCCGAGCGCCATTCGAATACCGATCTCGTGCGTGCGCTGGGCGACTGAATAGCTCATCACACCGTAGAGCCCGACCGCAGCAAGCACAAAGGCTACCAGCGCGAACAAACCCATGAGAATCATCGCGAACCGCTGCTGGGCTACCGAGGTGGCTACGATCGTCTCCAGAGTCTGTACGCGCGCGATCGGCTGTTCTCGATCGAGCGCCAGCACCTCTCCGCGAATCGCCACGGTCAGGTTCGAAGGATCACGATCGCTGCGCACGATCAGGTTCATGAAAGCCGTGCTTTGCTTTTGCCATTCAAGAAAGGTTGCGGGCGTGACTGAGAAGTCGGGATGCTCGGGCAGCTTGACTTCGCGAAGTTGAACCAGCCGATCGGGGTCAGCGTACGGAAGCGGGCGCAAAAGCACTGAGTTAACCACGCTGAAGATGGCGGTGTTCGCGCCAATGCCGAGCGCGAGAGCAACCACTGCGATGAGAGTGAAGCCGGGGTTCTTCAGGAGTATTCGGCTTCCGTACCTTATGTCACGTATCAAAGTATCCATTGCGCCTCCGAGCTCTGGTTTCTGGTTTCTGGTTGTGGTTTGTGGCTTCCGTACTGTAGTTGCACCCAAACTAGAAACCAGAAACCAGAAACCTAACCGACCTATTCGTATCTTAGCGCCACCATCGGGTCTACCTTAGTCGCGCGGCGCGCGGGAATGTAGCTGGCTAATAACGCCACGCTTGCCAGCAGCAATGGAACCCCGACAAAAACCGTAGGATCCGTCATGCGGACGTCGAACAACAGACTCGAGAAGCTGGTCAAGAGCTTCGCCAGAACGAAACCCGCAGTCACACCAACAACGATACCGCCTCCAACCATAACCATTCCCTGTCCCACTACCAGCTCAAGAACGTCTCGGCGCTGCGCGCCCAATGCCATGCGCACGCCGATTTCAGGTGTGCGCTGAGTGACCATATAGGACAAGACCCCGTATAGCCCGACTGCCGCAAGAATCAGGGCGAATGCCCCGAAACCACCAAGCAGAAACATAAAGGAACGCCTTTGGGCGACCGATTCCGAGACCAGTTCCTCCATCGTCGCCACCTGGTAGATCGGCTGATCTTTATCCACCGACTGCACAGCCGTCCGCACCGCTGAAACCAAACCTGTCGGCTCAGACAAGGTCCTGATCGCCAGATACTTTGTTCCGCCCCAGATGAGTTGATCCTGGGGAAAATAGATTGCGCCTCGATAATCGGCATCCAACGCCTTGTGTTTGACCGGCGCGACTACACCGACGATCTCCCGAAAGACCTGCACGTTGTTATCTCGATTGAAGGTCACTCGTTTGCCGATGGGGTCCTGGTCGGGCCAGTAGCGGCGAGCGAGCGCGTCATCGATGATGGCGACGTTCGAGGCGCCGGCGGTGTCGCGCTCACTAAACTGGCGGCCCTTGAGCAAGGGAATCCGCATCGCCTCCACGTAATCACTGCTGACCGCGCGGAAGTCGGCGTGAGGGACTTGTTCTCCGGTGTCCACCTGAGCGCCCTCGATCCCAAAGAAGCCGCTCGACACCGAACCGCTGAACGGCAAGCTGGAAACGGTTGCCGCTGCTTGCACTCCCGGCAGACGCTTCACTTCCTCAAGCACCTCCCGATAAAAGCCGCTCACCTGCTGAGCGTCGCGATACTTGTTGGACGGCAGAGTCAGCCGCATCGTCAGCACGTTTTCGGTGTCGAAGCCCGGATTGACTTGCAACAGCCTCACAAAGCTCTTGATCATCAAGCCGGCCCCGATCAACAAGACCAAAGCGAGCGCGATTTCAGAAACCACAAGCAGATTGCGAACTCGAGCCCTCGGTCCGCCGGCGGAACTCCTGCCGCCTTCCTTGAGAGTCTCGGTGAGCGATATCTTCGCGGTCTGCAGGGCCGGCAGGATCCCAAAGAGAATTCCTGTCAGCAGCGAGAGCCCCGCGGTAAAGGCCAGAACCCTGCCGTCAAAGCTGACTTCGTCAACTCGCGGAATGCTGTTCTCGTTGAGCGAGACCAGCAGATCCACTCCCCAACTGGCCAGAAGCAATCCGAGGGCGCCGCCGGCGACCCCCGTCAGCATGCTCTCGGTGAGCAACTGGCGAACTAAACGCCAGCGGCCCGCGCCCAGCGCGGATCGGATCGCCATCTCCTTGCGGCGGCCCGAGGCCCGCGCCAGCAGGAGGTTGGCTACATTCGCGCACGCGATGAACAGGACGAACCCGACAGCCCCCAGCAACACGAGCAACGCTGAGCGCGTATCCCCAACGAACTCTTCGTTGAGCAGCTTGACCTTCACGCCCCAACTGCCGTCGTTCCCGTAGCGCTGCGTCTCCTGCATGATTTGCGCAGCGACCGCGTCCATCGCTGCTTGAGCCTGTTCGAGACTCACGCCTGGGTTGAGGCGCGCGATCATTGACAGGTACTCCGCGCCGCGACGGTTGGGCGACATCTGGTCGGCGCTCAGCGCAAGTGGAATCCAGAACTCGTCTCCTCGGAATAGCCGGAAGCTAGCGGGCATGACGCCGACCACCGTATAAACTTCCCCGTTGAGCGTGAGGGTGCTGCCGGCAATCTCGCGGGCTGCGCCGAAACGCCGCTGCCAAAGGCTGTGGCTAAGGATGACGACGCGGTCCTTACCGGGTTGATCTTCTTCTTGCAGGAACGTGCGCCCGAGTTCCGCCTCCACTCCCAGGGTCGGGAAGAAACTCGCGGTGGTCTGCCGGCCCTGGATCCATTCCGGCTCGCCAACGGCTGTCAGATTGAAGCTTGTTCCGGACGATGCGGCCGCGCTCTCGAAAACATCCGCGCGATCGCGGTAATCGATAAACCCGGGTGGCGATACCGGAGCGACCAGGTTGAGTTTTGAATACCAGTGAGTTACGGTCACCAGCCGGTCGGGCTCTGCGAGCGCCAAAGGGCGCAGGAGAATCGCGTTGACCACTGTGAAGATGGCCGTGTTCGCGCCGATGCCGAGCCCGAGAGTTATCACCGCTATCGCTGTGAAGGCGGGATTCCTACGTAGCATTCGCATGCCGTACCGCAAGTCCTGATACAGGTTTTGCATACTACAACTCCTTACTCGTATCGCAGTGCCACCATCGGGTCTACCTTCGTCGCGCGGCGGGCCGGTATGACGGTGGCTACCAGAGCAACCCCTGTCAAAAGCACCGCTACCAGTAAGAAGGTCACCGGATCGGTCGCGCTGACACCGAATAACAAACTGCCGAGCACCCGCGTTACGCCGAATGCCGCCACGAGCCCCAAGGCGACGCCGGCGCCGGCGAGCGCGAGGCCGCGCCCGACCACCAGTTTCAATACGTCCGCACTGCTCGCGCCCAATGCCATTCGCACTCCAATCTCGCGGGTGCGCTGCGCAACCAGATAGGACATCACCCCGTACAGACCTATCACCGCCAGAGCGAGTGCAAGAACCGCGAATGAAGAAAGCAGAATCATGTTAAAACGCGGTTGAGCTACTGAGCCCCATACGACCTCGCTCATCTGCTGAAGCTGGAGCGCCCCCAACCTCGGATCAACCGACGAAACCGCGCTTCTTATGCCGGGTATCAAGGCCGTAGAATTGCCGGCCGTCTTGACCATTACGTACGACCAAAGAAACGGCGTCTGCGCGAATGGCGTGTAGACTACTGCTTCTCCCGGGTCGTCGAGCCCCGAGTAACTGATGTCGCCGACTATGCCGACGATCGAGCGCCATTCATCCGATTGCTCGGGGTTGATCAGCTTAAATCTCTTGCCGATCGGGTCTTCGTTTGGGAATAGCCGGCGGGCAAGCGTCTTGTTGATGATCACAACTTTGGGCGCGTCGTCGGAGTCGCGCTCGTCGAATGCGCGTCCCTGGATCAGCGGAGTTCCGAGAGCAAGGAAATAGTCCGGGCTTGCGCCGATGAAGTATGCAACGTCCTGTTGGGATGTCGAAGTTTCCTCTCCCTCGGCTGCAAACCTTGTCACTCGCTGCGCGGTAACTGGAGGCAGTGCGGAACCAGCGCCCACCCTTTCGACGCCGGGAAGGTTTTGGATTCGAGCGATGACCTCGCGCTGAAGGGCAGCACGCCGCTGCGGATCCTTGAAGTGGAACAGCTGGATGTTCATCGTCAACACGTTGTCAGCGACAAAGCCGGCGTCGGCGTTAACCAGGCGCGAGAAGCTCTTTACTAACAGACCGGCGCCGACAAGAACGACCAGCGATAATGCGATCTCGGCGACTACCAGCGCACCTCGCAAGCGCCGGCCCCACGCGCCTCCGCCAATACCGCGGCCGCCTTCCTTGAGCGCGCTGTTGAGATTGAGTTTCAGAGATTGGATTACCGGCGCGAGCCCAAAAAGAACGCCCGTCAATAACGAGACACCTAATGTGAACAAGAGGACCGGAGGGCTTATCCTGATGCTGCTCAGTCTCGGAAGGTCACCAGGGTTGAGGCTCGTCAACGCATCAACACCCCAGACTGCCAGAAGCGTTCCGAGCGCGCCTCCGCAGCCTGCAAGAAGAACGCTTTCCGTAAAAAGCTGCCGGGCCACGCGCCAGCGTCCCGCTCCCAGCGCCACGCGAATCACGATCTCGCGTTCGCGCGCGGCTGTTCGCGCAAGCATCAGGTTCGCAACGTTCGCGCAGGCGATCAGCAGGACCAGGCCTACAGTCGCAAGCAGGATCATCAGCGCCGGCCGCACGTCGCCGACGATGCGTTCATAGAGCGGGGTGAGCGTCGCGCTCACCCCCGAGTTGGTCTCCGGATGCTGCCCTTCAAGACGCTTGAAGATCGCGCCCGTTTCGGCTTGAGCTTGTTGGTGTGTGACGCCGGGTTTGAGGCGCGCGATGCAACGGAAGATGCGAAGCTGCCGGTTCTCGGCCTGGCCAGGTGCTTGCGCGAGCGCCGAACCGAAGGGGACCCACAGTTTGAATTTAGCGCTTGGAATCTGGAATTCGGGCGGCATCACTCCGATGATCGTGTGACTCTTGCCCCCGAGGCTTAAGCTGCGGCCGAGCGCGCTTGCTTCGCCGCCGAAGCGCTGCCGCCACAAGTCGTCACTCAACACGACCAGCGGTTCTCGATCTTCTTCCGGCTGGAAAGTCCTGCCGATCGCTGCCTGCCCCAGCAGCGTAAAGAAACTCGGCGAAACAACGGCGCCCATCAATTGCTCGGGCTCTCCATTGGCGTCGAGCGTATAAAGATTCGATGCCCAAAGGGCGGTCTCATCGAAGACGTCGTTCGCTTCCTTCAAGTCGCGATAATCGGGCACGGAGAGGTTGGTGACAACGAGGCGGCCGGCTTCGGGGTAGGGAAGCGGGCGCAGCAGCACCGAGTAGACTATGCTGAAGATTGCCGTGTTGGCTCCGATGCCAAGGGCGAGCGTGAGCAGCGCAACCGCCGTGAAGCCCGGGTTCTTGACCAGCATACGAAATCCGTAGCGAAGATCCTGCGAAAGCGTTTCCAACAATCACCTCCAGGCGTGAATGCCAGCACAAATCAGGCAAGCTAGCTGGGAGGAATAGCCAAGCAGCGTGCCACAAGCGGTTTTCGATTTTCCGATTTTGGATTCTAGGTACTCGGATTGAAGCAAGGAAACCGGGCTGATGCTTAACTTTGCCGGAGAGCAGTGTTTGCAGCATCGACTCGCGACTACCGTGGGCGGCTAATGGTGGGGGAGGACTACGCCAGGACTTTCACCTTGGAATCTTCAACTCTCTAGTATGTTCGCTTGTGGCATGTTGCTTTCCCACAATCGAGACCATATTGAGACCTGCGAGAGACAGGTAGAGCGGCACGTGGGCCGGTCGACGCCTTTTCGTGAGACTTGGTCGCTACATCCGCAAAGCTACCAGGGTTCGCAAGGGTCACCTTCGACGAGTGAAGAAACTGATCACTGCGACGAACAGAGCCGAGCCGATGATCGACCAGATGATGGGGAAGTGTTCGCCGCCAATGTTGACGACAAACAGGTCCGGCAGCTTAAGCGCGCCGGCGATCCATACTCCGACGATGGCGCCGATGAACCCGAGCGCGATCGAGACCAGACAGCCTCCGTGCGAATAGCCGGCGATGCTTCTTCCGATCGATCCGCAGATTCCCGCAACAAGCAGCAGCAACAAAAGCGAGGTCAGTGTCATTTCCAATCTCCTCTACCAGTCGTGAAGATTTCAGGTTCTTCGTCAAAGAAACGCCGACAGGACAATATCAAACCATGACCGGTTGTGCATCGCCTGGACGCAGAATTAGATCGACAGTTGATGGTGAAATGCTGCGGGTGGATTGCTCCGAAAGTTGATAAGTGCGGCAAAGACGCGGCGGCGCCCAGTCGATCGGGGCGGCACGTTTGTTGCCAATCTGATTGGTGAGTCACAACCCGCTCGCGGGTGCTGGCTCGAAACCAAAAACGATGAGAGTCGTTTCGGTCTAACACGCGCACCGCTTGTGCGGCACGGTCGTCTGGAGCGTGGCCAAAGTCATCGCTTGTCGCCGCGCCGCGCAAAGCGGATCCTCGCGACATCGCCTGAGATCCCGCCCCGTCGCAAGTTCGTTGGAGCCATCCGCGCAGTAACGAAGCTAGTCGGTTTTCTTTGAATGTCCGAAAATTTGTCGACGCCACCCGCGTAGTAACGAATTCATTCGTTCTGCGTTCGCGATGTCTGCACCTATGCCGAACGAATGAATTCGTTACTACGGGGTTGTTCTAGGAACGAATGAATTCGTTACTGCGGGTTGTTCTCGACGCGAATCATTTCTTAATCGCCGGAGTTGCGGAGATCAACTGGACTCGCACGCTGCCCCACGTAGGTTCGGCGGTGATCAGCACCGGAATCCTCCGCTGATCGTTGGTCACAAAGATGCGGAGGTTGTATAGCTTGTCGTTGGCGCGGTCCGCCATCCGCGTCGCGATCTTGATCGTGTCAAAGCTCCCCGCCTGTGTCGTAATTTTTTCTTTCGTCTCAGGTTCGATTTTGATCGCGTATAGTTTGCCGTCTTCAAGCAGATTGAACGTTCGCGCTTTGCCCGGAGTCAGATCCATGCCGCGTATCGCGAACAGCAAGCTGGCGAGGTCGTAAGTTTCCGCCGGCAACCGCATGCTTCGGCCATCCGCCATTCGCGCCGTGCGCTCTTCCTGGTCAATCGTCACCGACGACTGCTGACGATTGTTGCCGTGTCGCATGCGCTTCTCCGCCCGGAAAGGCAAAAGCGTCGCAGCGTCTATGAACGACTCGTAAGCGTCATCGATCTTCTTTCCAATCATGCTGACCAGGCCAACAGATTGGGCCTGGGCGCTGACGTGATAGCCGTCGGTGCCTTCGTAGCTCCGCCGGTCCCTTGTTTCGATGACCAGCTCCCCGGCAACCAGAAAGTCCTGCCACGACACTTCGTAAGTCAGCTTTTCGCCCACGACGAACGCCGGTTTCCGCGATGAAACAGCCATGGGTGGGCGGTCAAACCTGACGTCAGGGGACTGCGCGATTCCTGATATCACGATCAGTGAAATGAAGGGAATAACTAACAACGAACTTTTGAACATCCAACCTGCTCCAGTCTTATCAACGACGATTGCAAGGCAAGGTTTTGATGAGTTCATCATCCATCACGATGCCTACTCTCCTGGCTTCGAAGTTCAGAGTTCAAGCTTAACCTTGCCATCCGCGCCGGCAACGTGAAGGTTGAGCTCCGGACTTTCATCCATCTTCAGCAAGTACCAGCAGCAGATGATACATGATACACGCCATTAGTGATCTAAACAGTGACAAAGAAGAAAGGCGGGATTCGACAACGCGAATCCCGCCTCTTTTCAGTATGACGTGCCGGGCGATTCTAGTTTACGCGCCGTGGACGTGTTGAATCCGCAAGACCAGCAGGTCCGGGTGCGTCCGCTGGAGATTCTGTTTGCTTGAAGTATTCCGAAGACGCGTTGAGCGCCAGGGGCTGAAACGGGTCAAGCGCAATGCCGTCGACGCGAACTTCATAGTGAAGATGTGGTGAGGTAGCGCGCCCGGTGCTGCCGGCGCGGCCGAGTACCGTTCCTCGCTCGACACGCGTGCCGACCGCCACATCGAAGCTCGACAGATGCGCGTAATGAGTCCGCACGCCGCCGCCGTGGCCGACAATCATCAAGTTGCCATAGCCGTGATACCAACCGGCAAACTCCACGATTCCTCGCTGGCTAGCGCCTATCGGATCTCCGTGGCGAGCTTTGATATCAACGCCGGAGTGAAACCTCGCCCGCCGGGTGAACGGGTCTCGACGGTAGCCGAAGACGCTTCCGACCGTCGCCTGGCTCGTCACCGCCGGTTTCTGTTCGTACTTCGAATCGTTGGAGACCTTGTCTGCGGGAATCGAAATCGATTGAGGCGAGAGCTTTACAACGTTGGGCGGCGGAGGAATCACGGTCGCCTGCAAGACCGTCTGCACCGCTTGAAGCCGCACGACCTCGGTCTTTGTAGTCGAGTCAGATGCCTGTTCGGCCGGTCTTTTCTCGGGGTAGCCGACGATCTGATTGACGCTTTGTGGTCGTTGTGAATCTTGCGAGGCCGGGTCGTTTCCCTTTTGTTGGGCGGCAGCGACAACGGATGCCATGGAACCGAATAGAAGGGCCAGAACTATATTCCTGCCTGCCTGCTTCAATACCCTCTCCTCTCGAAACGCCGAGGCTATCGTTCAAAACTCAAATCAAAATACTGCTTAGATATGGGGTGGGGTCTTTCAGAGAGGCCGATTCTATGAGCCGATCACTGGGATTGTCAACGATTACCACCGCAAAAACTTCTTGTAAATTTATTGCGGCGGGGTTGAAGACAGGCGCAAGCCGTCGCAACTGGTGTTTTGGCAGACGCGGACTATAATCAACTTTCGTTTCTCACCCGCGAAAGACGGCTCGTCCGGCGAGCTTCAGTTGTCGTTGAGCCGTCGCTTCGCGGCATTTCGCTTAGCGGTGGGATAGCATGTTGAGATGCTGCCTTGCCACGAGGGCCCTAAGTCACGAAGTTACACGAAGACAGGCTTCGTGGACCTTCGTGTCCTGGGGTCTTCGTGGCGAACTCTTCTCATCCTGCAATTCCACACGAACGCATCCTAGGACAAACTGAAGTTTGTCGGACATTTCAAGGAGGGCTTATGAAGGAAGTAGGCGCGCAAGAAGCGCACGATTTGATGCGGGCCGACCCTGAGCTTATCTACCTGGACGTTCGATCAGTGCCCGAGTTCGAGGCGGGACATGCGGCAGGCGCGATTAACGTCCCGCTAATGCATTTCGCTCCCGGCGCGGGTATGTCGCCGAACCAGGACTTCCCGGCGGTAGTCGAGGCGGCATTGGCTAAGGGCGCGAGGTTCGTTGTCGGCTGCAAGAGCGGGGGACGGTCGGCGCGCGCTTGCGAGCTGATGAGCCAGATGGGCTTTATGGATGTGACCAACATAAGAGGCGGCTTCGGCGGGCTGACGGACAATACGGGGCGGCTTGTCGAGCCCGGCTGGAGCACGCTGGGTCTGCCGGCGTGCGCGGCCTGTGATGACGAGTCGCGTTACGAGTCGCTGGTTGCGAAGGCGCGAGGACTCTAGAGTTCAAGCTTCAGGGCCTGACCAAACGAGAAGCCATTCTATTTCGTTGTTCGATCATCGCCCGCTGTTGTTGTTGTCGTGCTTGTCCCTGCTGACGCGCGGCTTCTTGTTGAGCGCGTTGGATGGAAGCTTGCGATTTTCGTTGTTCGATAATCGCCCGCTGTTGTTGTCGTGCTTGTCCCTGCTGACGCCCGGATTCTTGCTGAGCGCGCCGAATACGAGCTTGCTCCGTTATTTGCAAGCCTCGGTCTCGGGGCTGCTGCTGTCGAACGGAAGCCTCGGGGGGCTTGCGTTGCGGCGGGCGTTTTTCCGGCTTTCGCTGCTGGTTCTGGGTTTGTTGGCGCGGTTGCTGCGCCTTCCGAGCAGCTTCTTGCCTTACAGCTTCCTGCTGAGCGCGGACACGCGACTGCTCCTGCATTTGCTTTTGCTGCCCGGTCCGCTGTTGCTGTCGCTGAACTGAAGCTTCGGGAGGCTTACGCTCGAGGCGCTTCTGTTGTTCTTGTTGTTGGCGCATCTGCTGTTGCTGAGCACGGCGCGCAGCCTCGGCTTGCGCCGCCGCACCCGACTGTTGCTGACGTTCTGTCTTGAGCTGTTCCCGCATCTGCTGCCGCAACTGCTCCTGCTGAACACGCTGCTCCGCAGCCGTTGGCTGTGCGGCCGCCGCATTGCCGCGCTGTCCGCGATCCTTATCGTTGCTTACCTGGTTCGGCGCCATTGCCCGGGGCAAACCATCGGGACGGCGGGCGGTTATCACCTGTCCAGTCCGGTCGATCTTAAGCGTTTTGTTCTTCACCTCTCCAGACACGGGTTCTACTCGAAGCGTCTTCGCAAGGTTCGTTTCGGCCGGCAAGGATGTGAGTTTCCTGCTGGTTAGTACGGGTCTGTCAAAAGCCTGCTGTTCGGCCCTGGCGAGTTGCTTTCGCCCCTCGCCTTTTCTCTTTATGGCAAGCTCACGCACCCCTTCGACCGCGAACGGATCCGCAGTAGGCTTCGATCTTGCGATCACCTGCGGATCAACTTGAGCTATTAGGTTCGGCTCGATTCGGCGCTTCAAGGCCTGCACCGGCACCACGGTCACGCCGGATGGCGCGTTGAGGTTTACGAACGTCCGCTGAACTGTAACTTCGCTGACGACTTCGCGCGAAGCCAGGTATCGAGGCCGGAAGCTCGCGTCGTAGTATCGCGGGACATAAACCTCGCCCGGCGCGAGGGGCACCCATCCGATCTGATCCTGCGCTAGCGGAATGAAAGCGACGGTCGCCGGACAATAGGAGCGCCGGGTCCGAACCTCGACCGGCACCCAGAACCAGCGTTGTTGCACGAACGTCCAACGGCCATAGTGGTACGGCGCCCACCCCCAGGGCTCTTGCGAAACCCAGGTCGGACCCCAGGCGTCATAGAGGTCCCAGGACCCCGAACGGAACGGCGCCCACCCGGAGCTAACTCGAGGCGCCCAGCAATGGCCATAGCCATCGATATTCGTCCAGTCGCCGTAGTAGTCCAGATCGTACAGACCGGGGATGTCGGCCGAAACATAACGGTAGCTTGCTGAACTACGATAGGGATCGTAGTAGAACGCGTCGGACACGTAAGTGTCATAGCTCTGATAGCGGCCGTCGTAGGTGCTCGGATATCGATAGCGGTAGTAATCGTCCACAATGCCGCCTGCGAGAGTCGGCGCTAAAGTCGAGGCGATCGCTTCGCTCGCAGCCGCGCCCACCAGCGTGTACACCTCTCCCTTGTTGATGTATCCCGAACCTGACGCCCCAACAACCTGAGCGAGTCCGCTCAGCACCGAGATGATCGCGGTATTGTCGTCGATGCCGACTTGATAAAGCCCGGGCTGAGTGAAGTCAACAGCGCCGCACGGAGTCGCGACTTCATAAAACGCATTCGGTTCAAGCGCGCCGACATCGAAGATCGCCGACCCGCTGCGAAGCGCAAGCTGTGTTCTCTGATCGTCCAGCGCCAGCACGTCCAGCGACGCGTTCGGGTCAAGCCGAACAAAGTTGTGCCCGGTTAGCGCAACCGATGCCCGCGAGTTGTCGCGCGTATAGATGCGATCGCCAACGCTCACAGGTGTGTTGATCGTAGCGTCGTCCCAATCGGGCTCGGTGTTTTCATCGATCACTCGCGCGATGCCAACATTTCCGTCGACGCGGTCAATACGCGCAGCCATCGGCTGCACCGCGTCATCCGCGTCAACTGTTTCCCCGCCTCGCATAAGCAGTAATGCCACTCCTGATCCCGCGGCGAACGCGATCAAAAGCCCCACCGCTATTGCGACCCGTGGAGAAACTCTCGACAGTCTTTTTCTTAGTTCAGCGAACATCTTGCTACCCTCCTGCTCCAGGCGGTTTTTCCCTCTTGTTGCATTGCAACCGCCAGGCCTCGATCTCTTCACCATAGTGAGTGATGCTTGAACGGGGGTAGGAGTTTACCGGGATAGCAGAACACGTTTCCCGACAGGTATTTAGAGGAAAGCACCTGGCCAGAGCGGGGGCCGAGGGAATCGGCTCAACAGTACAGTGTGTGATTGGGAATAGTACATGCGGTGCGCCCACGACGCAGGCCGCAGAACCGCGGTTCTTGCGCTTTAGAACAATCACTGGTACTACGAAGTCAGTCGGCTGCCGGCCTAACAGCCGGCTCGAACCGACCGGCGCTGCGCGAACGCCAGATGAAGTAAGCGGGAACTCCAAGCAGAATGACCCCGAGCGCCATTCCGGTGCGCAGCGGCGATTCCTGAAGTTTCGCGACCAGCGTGTTGAGGACCACGGCGCCCGCGGCGAGTATGAACAGCAGCGGTGTGAGCGGATAACCTGGAACGCGATAAGCCGGGAAACCTTCGGGCGTTCGCCTGCGGTAAACAAAGATGCTCGCTCCCGCCAGCCCGTAGAAGATCCATCCGGTGAAAACGACGTAGGTCAGCAATTCGCTGAAGGTCCCGAGCATTGATAACACCGACGCCCACACGGCGCTTGCGATGATTGCAACAGCCGGAGTCCGCCAGCGCGGATGCACTTTTGCAAGACTGCTGAAAAAGAGTCCGTCGCTCGCCATCGCGTAATAGACGCGCGGCGAAGTCAGGATGATGCTGTTGGCTGCGCTGAAGATGGAGATGCCGATGGCAACGGCAATCAGCTTCGCGACTTGCGGATTGACTACCGCCCGCAACGACGAGGCGGCAACGCTCGATGATTGAGAAACGCCTTCCGGACCCAACGCAGCCAGATAAGCGACGTTTGCCAGCAAATAGATCGCTATCAATGCGGCGGTTCCCATAAAGAACGCGCGTGGAAAGTTGCGCTGCGGGTTTACCGTCTCGCCGGCGCTAAAAGTCGCAAACTGCCAGCCTTCATAAGCCCACAGCACGCTGACCATGGCCAGCCCGAAGTTTGACGCAACCGAACCTCCGAATCGCTCGGGCCACAACGACTCGCTTGCTTCCGCGAGCCCGTGCCCGAACCAGAGCAGCGCCGCGCTCATCGCCAGAATCGCTCCGACCTTTATTACAGTCGCCCAGTTCGTAACGTCCGAGCTCTTGCGGGTGCCCCCTACGTTTACGGCTGCGACGACCGCGATCATCGCCACCGAGACAAGCTTCCCCGCAAACGGTGAAAGCGTGATGACTTCGCCGAGGTACTTGCTGAATGCAACCGCGAGTGTTGCTACCGCGCCGCTGCCGATGGCGAAGAATAACGACCAGCCAAACAGGAATGACAGCAACGGTCCGAACGCATCTCGAATGTAGACATAAAGCCCGCCTGCCTTTGGATTGCCGGCGCTCAATTCTCCGTAGGTCAGCGCGCCCAGCAGCGAAAGAACGCCTCCGGCGAGCCAGACCAGCAGCGCGACACCTACTCGGTTGTCCACTTGCTTGAGGACCGCGCCCGGCACGAGAAAGATGCCCGAACCAATGACCAGTCCGAGTATCAGCAGAGTGAGATCGCGCAGCCCAAGCACTCGAGAGAGATTTGGCATAAATGAGTAGCCCCTTAACCCAGAAGTCCCCTAAGCACAGACGCGCTTAGTACAGGAATGCGCTTTTTCAGAAGTGCGCATTAACTCGGATACCGCAAACATTATCAGGTAGGGAAGGCTTGCCCCCGCCGGTTTTCTGAGCTAATAGACTCGCAACTGAGCGGGGGCAAGCCCTCCTTCCCAACCTGACAATGTTGGAATATCCGAGTCCGGCCGCCAGAATCGCTGCTTCGCGAGACTGCTACTTCCCAAACACAACGCGGCCGCCGACGATGGTGTAGACCACCGCTGTTTTCTGAATCTCGTCCGGGTTGATTCGAAAGATGTCCCGCGAGAAGACAACCACATCCGCGAGCTTTCCGACTTCGAGGGTGCCTTTGTTCTTCTCGCCGAACTCCGCATAAGCCGAAGACGACGTGTAAGCTCGCAACGCCTCTTCGACCGATATCTTCTGCTCGGGCACCCAGCCCCCCGGGTTCTTGCCGTCGATCGTAGCTCGCGTAACGGCCGCGTGAATTCCGAGAATCGGAGATAGCGGCGCAACCGACCAGTCGGACCCAAACACCAGCATTGCTCCTGCATCGAGCAGCGCTCGAAACGGATAAGTCGTCTTTATTCGCATCTTCCCGATTCGCTTCTCAGCCCAGCGTCCGTCATCGATCGCGTGATACGGCTGGACCGAAGCGATCACCCCGAGCTTTGAGAATCGCGTGATGTCCGAGCCCAGAAGATGCTGTGCGTGCTCGATACGAAAGCGCCGGTCGCGCGCGCCGTTCTCGCGAGCGACTTCTTCAAAGTAGTTCAGAGTCAGGTTGTTTGCTTTGTCGCCGATCGCGTGGATTGAACATTGAAGCCCGGCGTTGTCAGCGTCTTTGATGTTCTTGATCAGGGTGCCTTCGGGTATGTTGTCGTCTGCCATCAGGCCGGCGGTGTGGGCCGCGTCGGTGAACGGCTCGAAGAACAACGCCGTAGTCGAACCCAGCGAGCCGTCGATAAACGCTTTCAAGCCGCCCAGCCGCAGCCAGTCGTCGCTCGCTCCCTGTCGAGCGACGAGGTCGGCTTGCCGCTTCCACTGGCTCATCGGCGTGCGCGCATAGATCCGCACAGTCAGCCGGTTCGCCTCGCGAAATCGTTTGTAGACCGCGTAGTGAGTCCACGCAGTTATGTCTTGAACCGAGGTCACGCCGACGCGTGCGGCTTCTTTCATCGCCGCGATGACCGCTTCGTCATATTCGGCGTCGCTCGGCTCAGGCACGAGCGGCCATACCAAATTCATTGCGGCGTCTTTTAGCACGCCGGTTGGCTCGCCGGTCTTTGGATCTCGCACGATCGTCCCACCCGGGGGGTCCTTCGACGACCTGGTGATCTTCGCGAGCCGAAGCGTGACACTGTTAGCCAGAGCCATGTGGCCGTCCAGCCGCGTAACAAACACCGGATTGTTCGACGTGTGAGGATCGATCAGCTCCCGGGTCGGCAATGGACCGCCCGGCCACAGTTCGTGGTCCCAGTCGCCCCCGGTTATCCAGCGACTTCGCCCAATCTTTTCGGCCTGAGCCTTGATGCGGCGAGCGAACTCTTCCTGTGTCGCGGCGTCGCGCAGGTCTACCGAGAGCAGCTGAAACCCGCCGTTCACGAAGTGGGTGTGGTCGTCGATAAAGCCGGGCGCCGCGAGCTTGCCTTGAAGATCGATGACTTTAGTGTGCGAGTCGATCAGCTTCTTGATTTGATCGTTCGAGCCGGTTGCAATTATTCGCTCGCCTCGCGCCGCCAGAGCTTCCGTCCACGGCTGAGACTTGTTCCCGGTCCATACTCGGCCGTTGACGATTGCGAGATCGGCAGAACGAGGAATGCGCGAGACGCCGTCGGCGATCGGTTGAGACACGGACGGAATGATATCGGCTTGCTTGCTGTTGTCAACGGGGAACCCGGGATTAGCAACAGAGAGGATGGTGATTGCTGTGATGAGTTTGACCACACGAGCGGGTAGCGGGCCAAGCGCTTTCATCAACGACCTCCGATATGACTACTGGGATTGAAGCGCCCGGCGCTTCGGTAGCTGGCTCTTAATTCTTCTTGCTCTGCCAAAGGCGCTCTGACAGCCGCCCGAGCTGCTCGCGGTTCTGAGCGCCTTCGATGATCACCACATCCTTGTCCCGGAGCTCGATCGAGGCAAGTCCTTCGGCTGTTTCGTATACACCAGGCTTGCCGCTCGCGTCAGTTGGCTTGATAACCTTGTAGCGTTTCTCGGTTCGCTCTGAATAAGCGTCGAAGAACTCCTTCGCGTCGTTCGCCGTGTCCCACGACGTATATTCAACAAGCACTGTCGCGCGAGTTGTTTTGTTCTCGAACAGCGCGTAGCGGTCGCCGCCCCATCCGGCAGCAGCCGTGCGAGCCGCGCGCTTTGGCACGAACTCGGCAAGCACTACTTGATAACCGAACTCGCCGTTCACGTCGGCGTCTTCCTGCTTCCAATCCTTGCCCAGAACCGCAAGCAGGTCTCCGAACTCTATCTTCACCGGATTCTCGCGCGCCAGAAACTTCTCAGGGTGCATTATCTGTTCGGTTGACCCCGGCAAGGTGCGATAGCTGCTGTCCAGCATTTGCCACGAACGGTCCTTCAGAACCGCGGCGACGAACGCCGCGCCGTAGAGATAAGGGAACTGCAGGTTCTGCTTCAACACTCGCGGCGCGCCGGCGAGCACCGGATAGTTTTTTGCGTCGCTGTCGTCTTGCTCGAGCAGGCCATCCGCTAGCGCTCCCAATCTCCCCAGATCCAATCGCATACCCTGTTGGTCGAAGTCGTACTCAATCATCACCAGCGTTGCCTCGCCTTCGACAAGCGCGTGCGCGGCAAGCTCGGCGTCGGAGTCCCCCTTTGGCCAGTTCTCGAAACGCTTCAAATCGAAATGCTGGTCTTGAAGCGCGTGCACAAGCTCGTGCGCGATCACCCGCTTCTGATCTACAAGCGGCAGCCACGCGGCGAGATAAAACTCTTTAGTCTTCGGCTCGTAATAGCCGGCTACCTGCTCGCGCAGAAGCCGGACGATGTAGTCGCGCAAGCGGAAATCGCCCGAGATCAATCCGAGCCTTACGAGCGTTTTCTGCGAGGCTTCGAACTCAGCGGCCGGCGTCTGTTCGTCCAGGTCGCGAAGCACCGCCTGTTCGATTTCGTCTTTGGTCTTAAAGCCGCTCTTGACCGAGTGTTTTATGTCGAGCGCGCGAAGGCGGCTGACGGTCTTAAGAATCTCTTCGGTCGCGGAGAGGGCGGCAGCGTCCGGCTTCTTAATCGAAGCAGGGCCTTGCAGCGTCGCGTTGATCGCGTCTGCAAACAACGCAAAAACGAGCAAAAGCGCCGCGATAGCCGAGAGTTTCTTACGCATCAAGATAGCCTTTTGGCTTGAACAGGGTTCGCAGCATTTTCGGGCCGGGATAGAGGTTTTGTCAAAGTTCAGAGTGTCTTGTCTCAAGCTTTCGCACATCCAGCGGAACGCAATGCGCTATCGGCCTATTCCTGGTGCTTTCGTTTCCTGTCCTGTTGCTAGCAAGCAACCGACGCGGGGTGCTAACATTCGGCCTTGGTCTGATGTTGCCGATCCCGGGTCTGATCGATAGCAGATCTTGAAGGAAACCATGCGAGCGCACGTAGTCACATTCGGCTGTCAGATGAACGAATACGACACGCACGCGATCCAGTCTGAGCTGGCCGGCGTGGGTTATTCCTTTGTTGACGACTACCGCGAAGCCGACCTTGTGCTGGTCAACACCTGCGCCGTGCGGGGCAAACCGGTCGAGAAAGCTCAAACTCTTCTGGGCGAGCTTCGCAAGGAGAAGCGGCGCCGGAGTGGCTTGACCGTCGGGTTGATGGGCTGTCTCGCGCAACTTCCGGAAGGCCGGCGAATGGGCGAGAGGTTGGGGGTGGACATAATGCTCGGGCCGGGCGCGATAACCGAGATCGTCCCCGCAATCCAGCGCGGCAAGTTCCAATCCTTCGAGTTCAAACGCGAGCTGCAGTTCTACACCCCACCTCCGCCAACCGTCGCCGTAACGGCCCACCTGACGATCATGCGCGGCTGCAACCACCGCTGCACCTATTGCATAGTGCCGGCGACTCGCGGTCCCGAAGTCTCGCGCCGGGCTGAAGACATAATCAATGAAGCGCGAGCTTTGAAAGAGTCGGGCGTTTTTGAAGTCACCCTGCTCGGCCAGAACGTCAACTCGTACGGAATGGCGCCGGGCACCGGAGCACGCCGCGCGCTGATCCCCGGCTATCCGTCGTTCGCCGAGTTGCTCAGAATGGTGGGGCGCATAGGGATCCCGCGAGTTCGGTTCGTCACATCGCATCCGATCAACTTCGACGACGAGATCATCGAAGCCATCGCCGATACGCCGGCAGTCTGCCGCTACATCCATCTTCCCGTTCAGTCGGGCTCGAACCGAGTGTTGAAGCGAATGGCTCGTGAGTATACGCGCGAGTTCTATCTCGACCGCATACGAAGAGTCAGGGAGTTCCTGCCCGATGCGACCATCTCGACCGACCTGATCGCGGGCTTTCCCGGCGAAACCGAGGAGGACTTCGATGAAACGCTCTCTCTCTACCGAAAGGTCGGATACGACCTGGCTTATATGTTCATCTACTCGGAACGCGAAGGCACCCCGGCAGCGCTTCACTTCCAGGACGTGCCGCGCGCCGTTAAGGTCGAGCGTTTGTCGCGGCTGATCGAGTTGTCCAAGGAAGTCTCGCTCGAGCGAAATCAGAAATGGATCGGGCGCGAAGTCGAAGTGTTGATCAAAGGCCCGGCTGAAGAAGAGGGATTTGTGCAGGGGCACACTCGCGGAAACCAGGTCGCGCTTGTGAGAAGCGATTTGGCGATGGGACTTCACCGCGTCGTAGTCGCGCACGCCACACCGAATCGGTTGTATTGCGCACCGGCGGGTACGGTGGGGTCGCAGTTGTTCACTAATCAGCACGTCTCGTCCGGGTTGTGGCAGCTTACCTCGAACCTTTAAGCCTTGCCGAGCGCGACCGTGGGAATAAATGCGAACCTCGCCCGCCACTAAGCCACGAAGGCACGAAGCTGCACCAAGTCATATGTTGTGGACTTCTTGCTCTTCGGTGCCCACCACCTGTGACCTCGTTGTCTTGAACGCTGTCAAATCAGAGTGCTATATTGAAGTGTCTTGCAATGAGTCACAACGACGGCAATCCCGACTAATCTTTGACTCTGGAGGGAAGCGATGGCAGAGAACGATGGATCGGCAACAGAGAAGCTAACATTTCTTTTGATCGGAGCGGGAATCGGGGCGACGCTTGCGTTGCTGTTCGCTCCCAAGAGCGGGCGCGAGCTGCGCGGCGACATCGCCGACTACACCAAGAAAGGACTCGATGCGGCCAACGAGGGCGCTCGAGCTCTTAGCGAACGAGCCAACGAAGTCTATGGAACGGCGAGCGGTCGAGTGGCGGAGGCTTACGGCGCCGCGAGTGAACGCGTTGCCGACGTATATGGCACCGCGAGCGGCAAGGTTGCGGGGGTTTATGGCACCGCGAGGGAGAAGGTATCACAGGGCGCTGAAGTAGTCTCCGAAGCCGCAGCTCGACAGAAAGAACAGATCGCGGCGGCAATCGAAGCAGGCAAACAGGCGTATCGAGAAGAGAAGCGCAAGGTGGGCGAGTTGGGCCGGGCAGCAGTCGAGGGCGAGGAGTCGTAATCGCCGACTCGCGTACCGCATTGATCTAATAGACATGGAGCGCCGCATTCTCCAGGGGCGTGCGGTCAACGGGCCTGCGCAGGTTCAGTTTGTGTTTTGCTAAGGAGGCTCCGTAAGTGAGTCAGCAAACCTTCAACACCGTAGTCGCGATAGCCGCGGTGATCGTCGGGTTGAGCTTTATCGTGCAAGCTGCGGCGCTCATCTTCATTTACGGTGCGGTGAAGAAGCTAAACGCAGCCGCGTCATCGTTTCAGGCGAAGGCGGAACCGCTCATTACGAAAGCCGGCCCGCTGCTCGATCAGGTCCAGGGAACCATCGCGACAGTAAAGGGCTCAGTTGAGAAGATCAGCGAGCAGGCGCGAGACACGTTCGAGAAAGTCACTGTTGAAACGCGCGCGGTTGCAGCGGCGATGTCAGCATCGTCGCAGGAGGTAACAAATCTCGCGCGCCGTCAGGCGACGCAGATTTCCTCGACGCTCGATTACACGACTGCGACGATTCAACGGCAGGTTGGTGAGCTCGACGGTTTGCTTACGCGAACTCAAGACCGGATCGAGGGCACGACGATCGAGCTTCAGACGACAGTAGTTGAGCCCATCCGCGAGGTCGCGGCGCTGCTCGCCGGATTGCGACGGACTCTCGAGATGCTCTTCGGCCGTGGCCGCAAACCGATTGACCGGGCTTATCAAGACGAGGAGATGTTCATTTGAAGGACCGCGGCCTCGGGCGATGATCGTAAAGTCTGGATGGCTCTTCGAGCTTATAGCTGGTTCCGAGAGGCACCTGGTTTCTCACGGTAGAGCCAGGTGCTTTTCAGATTTTGGATTTATGCTTTGGGGGTTCGCGCGAGACTTCGAACGTGGCAGCCCCAAGTCCAAAGTCGAGAATCCAAAAACCGAGAGACGTTGATGTCCAGTGATAAACCCTTCGACTTGAAGGCGACAGTCAATCTACCGAGGACTAGCTTCGCGCAGAAGGCCAACCTTACCCAGCGAGAGCCCGAGCGTCTGGTTCGCTGGCAGAAGATGGATCTGTACCATGAGATCCGCCGCGCGAGGGCCGGCCGGCCTATGTTTGTTCTGCACGACGGACCGCCCTACGCGAATGCGGACATCCACATCGGCACGGCGATGAACAAAATCCTGAAGGACTTCGTCGTCAAGTCGCACTCGATGATGGGCTATGACGCGCCGTACGTGCCTGGCTACGATTGTCACGGCCTGCCGATCGAGCTTTACGTAGACAAGAAACTCGGCGCCAAGAAGGGTCAGATGAATCCGGTGTCGATTCGGCGCGCTTGTCGCGAGCACGCGGCCGCTGCCTTGAAGCGACAGACGCGCGACTTTCAACGCCTCGGGATTCTCGGCGAGTGGGACGATCCGTACCTGACGATGTCGAACGCCTACGAAGCGCAGACGGCGAGGTTATTCGGGCGCTTCGTCGGGCGGGGCTACGTTTACAAGGGCGCGCGCCCGGTCTACTGGTGCATCCACGATCAGACGGCGCTTGCCGAAGCGGAGGTCGAATACAAGCAGCACACCAGCCCGTCGATATATGTGAAGTTCCCGCTCCCCGAAGATCAAGTGCGCGAACTCGAGAAGAGAATTGCGGACTGCGGATTGCGGATCGCGGATCCGAGAGAAGCTACCGATAGCGCGGTCTCCGGTCAATCCGCGATCCGCAATCCGCAAGCCCCAATTGACAAGCCTGTCTTTGTTTTAATCTGGACGACGACGCCGTGGACGCTTCCGGCCAACCTTGGAATCGCGATCAACCCCAACTTTGATTATGCGGCAGTCGATGCCGGCGATGAAATCTATATTGTCGCAAAGGATTTGGTCGAAGCAGTCGCCGAGAAGTGTGGGCTTGCGGCGGCGCGCGTCGTCGCGAGCTTCCCGGGCTCCGCGCTTGATGGTCTGCAAGCGCGCCACCCGTGGATTGATCGGCCGTCGTTGTTGATGCTAGGAGAGCACGTAACGCTTGGAGGCGAATCGGATGCCGAGACCGAGCTGGACGTTGCGGACGCGCAGAAGAAGGGAAGTGGGAAAGCGGGTACCGGCTGCGTTCACACCGCGCCGGGGCATGGGCATGACGACTTTGTCATAGGCCAGCAATACCGCGAGCAGCTCGCGCCTGTGTACGATCAACTTCGAAAAGCGGGTGTGCTGAGCGGACAGATGGAAGGCGCCGAAGTGTACTGCCCGGTTGACAGCGCGGGACGATTCACCAACGAGGTCGAAGGCTTCGCCGGGCAATCGGTGTTTGAAGCCAACACTCAGATCGTCGACTTCTTGCGTTCGACAGAGGCGCTGGTGTTTACCGAAGAATATGCGCATCGCTATCCGCACTGCTGGCGCTGTCACAACCCGGTGATCTTTCGCGCTACGCCGCAATGGTTTATCTCGATGGACCGCTCGAATCAAGATGGTCATACGTTACGAGCAGGCGCGCTGCGCGAGATCGAGCGCGTCAACTGGGTTCCGGAGTGGGGCCGCGAGCGTATGCGCAATATGTTCAGCGGGCGGCCCGACTGGTGCGTGTCGAGGCAGCGCGTGTGGGGAGTGCCGATCCCCGCTTTTTATTGCGCGGGCTGCGGCGAGACGATAGCGGATGAGAAAGTGATCGATAATGTTTCGACGATCTTTGAGAAGGAGACGGCGGACGCGTGGTACGCTCGCGAGGCGGAATACTTGCTGCCGGACGGCTTTACCTGTCCACTGTGTGCGGGCTCGACCTTCACCAAGGAGACCGACATTTTAGACGTGTGGTTCGACTCGGGTTCGTCTTCGATCGCGGTGCTGGAAGCGGAACGGCACCTGCCGTGGCCCGCCGATGTCTACCTCGAAGGCCCGGATCAGTATCGCGGCTGGTTCAACTCGTCGCTGATGGTTGGACTTGCGGCCCACGATCAAGCTCCGTACAAGACGGTCATCACGCACGGCTGGACTGTGGACGGCGAAGGCAAAGCGATGCACAAGTCGACCGGCAACGCGATACCGCCAGAGGAAGTCATCGGCAAGCAGGGCGCAGAGATACTGAGGCTCTGGGTTGCTTCGTCCGACTTCAAAGAGGATGTGCGAGTCTCCGGCGAAATACTGACGCGGCTGGTCGATGCCTATCGCAAGCTTCGCAACACGGCCCGCTACGCGCTGGGAAACATCGGAGACTTCGATCCTGAGCGCGATCTAATCGAGGAAGCCGAGATGTGGAGGGTGGACCGCTGGGCGCTCGCCTATTCCCGCGAACTGACTCGCAGGGTCGTGGATGCCTACAAACGATTCGAGTACACAGCGGTGTATCACCTGCTCAACCACTCCGCGACGGTGATATTTTCAAATGTCTATTTTGACATCTTGAAAGACCGGCTCTACACATTCGCGCCGAAGTCGGTCGGACGACGAAGCGCGCAGAGTGCGCTTTACCAGATCGTGGATATGTTCGCTCGATTGATGGCGCCGATACTGCCGTTCACGGCTGATGAAATCTGGGAAAGCCTCCCTGGGAAGAGCGAAGCTTCCGTGCACCTTGTGGAATTTCCCGAGGTGGAGACTCGTGAGGCTGACAAAGAGTTGATGAAGGATTGGGACCCAGTTGAAGGCTTGTTGTCTGTCCAATTTGGAGTGCAAGACGAACTTGAGAGAAAGGGCTTGTTTCATACTCGAAAGGAAGTGCAGCAAAAGCTTGAAGAAAAGCGTAGTCTCAAGGAGATAGGCTCCTCGCTCCGTGCCAAAGTAACAATACGAGCACCGCGTGATCTGTTCAAGCTACTCCAGAAATATGGAAAGGAAGACTTAGAAGAGATCCTAATCGTATCCGACGTGGAGCTTGAGGAGGAGTTGAACGAAGGTCTCCAGGCAGCTGTTGCGGTGACAGTCGAACAGGCGGCCGGAAAGAAGTGCGAACGATGCTGGCATTGGTCGGAAACTGTGGGAAAAGATGCGCGTGTTCCAGAAGTCGATGAGCGTTGTATTCGCCAGTTGGAAGAAGGATGGGGGTTGTAAATGGCAACGTCAAATATTGACCGAATACTCGAAGAAGTGAGGGCGCTGACGCCGGACGAGCAACGAAGCCTGCGCGAGAGACTGGACTCCGTACTCGTCAATGTTCAACCGCAGATGTGCAAGGCGGACTTCGAAAAACGACTACTGGAACGAGGTATTATCAGCCGGATTCCGCCTCGTATCCGGGACGCCGAGTTTTACGCCAACCGACGGCCGATAGAGGTCGATGGCCAACCTGTTTCGGAGATCATCATCGAGGAGCGCCGCTAGGTGGCTGTTTACTTCTTTGACAGCAGCGCAATTGTAAAACGCTATCTGATTGAAACGGGAACCACGTGGGTCAATAGCGTTGCTGATCTGGCAGCCGGCAACGAGATCTACCTAGCGCGTATCACGCTCGTCGAAGTGATCTCGGCTATCACGCGCAAGGCGCGCGGGCCAGGACTCTCGTCGACCGGAGCGATGAAGGCAATTGAAGACTTTCGACATGACTTTGAGAATGAGTATTCTTTGATCGAGTTGACCCGGGCCCTTATTGAATCTGCAGGCGATTTGGCTGTTCCTCATGCATTGCGTGCTTATGACGCAGTGCAATTGGCAGCCGCGTTGGAAATCAAGCTTGAATTGGAGTCGGCTGGAGAGCCTCCGATCACCTTGATTTCCGCAGATGGCGCTCTAAACGACGCCGCGAACGCCGAGGGGGATTGCGGTGGTTGACCCGAACAGCCATCGTTGAGGTAAAGCAGCCGATGATCTCAGAAGCCGTGCCTGCAAACGCCAACTCCACCAAAATCTGGTACCTGCTGGTCACCGCGATCGTGTTGATCATCGATCAGTGCACGAAGTACTGGATGTCCATGAATCTCCGCGAAGGCGGCGAGATCGAGGTTATTCCCGGCTTCTTCAAGTTCAGCTACACGGAGAATCCCGGGATCGCGTTTGGCATGCTCAACAATGCCAATGTGAAGTGGCTGCTCGTCACGATCTCCGTGGCAGCGATCATAGTCGTTGCGTTTCATATGACCCGCACCGCCAGCTCCAACCGATTGCTTCTCTGGTCGCTTGCGTTGCTGGCGGCCGGGATTTCCGGCAATCTGGTCGACCGCGTTCGAATGGGCCGGGTGATTGATTTCATACTCGTCTACTATAGGAGCTATGAATGGCCGGTGTTCAACATCGCCGATACAGCCATAACGATCGGCGCTGCGTTGATGGCCATTGAGTTGTTCCTCCCGCCTCACCACGAACGCAAAGCCGCCGTCAAGCCGATCGAGTCTCCTGCCATCGATGGGACTCAGGAGTAACAAGTGTTTCCGGAGCTTTTCAGGATACCGGGGCTCGGAATACCAATCGCGACCTATGGCGTGCTGCTCGCTCTGGCATTCATAACCGCGCTGTGGTTGACGGCGCGACTTGCCGAGCGCGATGGCTTGCCGAAGAATCGAATCTACGATCTCGGTCTGTTTATCCTGGCTTCGTCGCTAATCGGCTCAAAAGCGTTAATGGTCATCGTCGAATGGAGCGACTTCGGGGGAGACTGGCGGCGGATTTTTTCGTTTGATCTGTGGCGCTCGGCGGGAGTTTATTACGGCGGGTTTCTGATTGCTCTGCTGGTCAGCGTGATCCTGATGCGGCGATGGAAGCTCCCGTGGCGAAAGACTTCAGACGCGTTTGCGCCCGGTATTGCGCTGGGACACGCCATCGGACGGCTGGGGTGCTTCTCGGCGGGTTGTTGTTGGGGCAAGCCGACGACTTCGTGGATAGGAGTCCGGTTCACCGAGAAGGCCAGCGAGCTGACTGGCGTTCCAATCGACTCGGCGCTGATACCCACGCAGTTGATTGAAGCCGCGGCGAACCTGCTGATTTTCTTTTTTCTGTTGTGGCTTCGCAAGCGACGCTCGTTCGACGGTCAGATCATCTACGCCTACTTGATGAGCTATTCAGTGGCGCGGTTCGTGATCGAGTTCTGGCGCGACGACCCTCGAGGTCAGGTGCTCGGACTCTCGACTTCTCAGTTCATTGCCGTCGTGCTGTTCGCGCTTGGATTCGTGCTGACGCTCTATGAGCGGCGCAAGTCCGCCCGAGCGGTTGCGCACGGCGACGCTGCCGCGCCTGTGTCGTAGGATAGTTGTATGGGCGGTCGTCCGCTGCCGCCACAGAATCATCCGCGAAGAAGGTGATAGGTCGTAAGCCGGGGCGGCCACGTAGGGCCGCCCCTACATGCTTTTCGTGACGACTGAAGTTCAACTCGTGACAATCGGCAACGAAGCGGCGGGCGCGCGCCTCGACTCCTTTCTTTCCGCTCACCTCGATCAGATCAGCCGAACGCGCGTTCAGCGAGCCATCGAAGACGGAGACATTCTGGTCAACGATCGTGTCGTAAAGGCAAGCTACCGCGTCCGCCCAGGCGATCAGATCGAAATGGACTTGCCCGAACCGCCGCCGGTCGAGCTTAAAGCTGAGCCAATACCGTTGAGCGTCATCTATGAAGACGATGACCTCATCGTTGTCGATAAGCCTGCCGGTTTGGTTGTGCACCCTGGAGCGGGCATCGAGTCGGGTACGCTTGCCAACGCGCTTGTGCATCACTTCAACGAGTTGTCGGGCAAGGCGGGCCGCGTAAGGCCGGGCATAGTCCACCGAATAGACAAAGAAACTTCCGGCTTGCTGGTCATCGCCAAGAACGACACAACTCACGAGAGCTTGTCGGATCAATTTCGCAACCGACAGGTCTTCAAGAGCTACATAGCGTTGGTCTACGGAAAGATCACTCAAGCGCGGGGCGAGATAGAAGCTCGCATCGGCCGCAGCCGCAGCAACCGAACGCGAATGGCAGTGTTGCGGGGAGATGCCGGCCGCGCCGCGCATACGATCTTTGAAGTAGCCGAGCGCTTTAGCGGCTTCACCTTGCTGAGTGTGCAGATCAAAACAGGACGCACCCACCAGATACGAGTTCACCTGGCGCATATTGGTCATCCGGTAGTTGGAGATTCGGCTTATGGCGGCGGGCGCGAGAACTCGATTCGCGATTCGGGGATCAGACGCAAGATCGCGGGGCTGGGCCGGCACTTTTTGCATTCGGCGCGATTGGCTTTCAAGCATCCTCGCACGGGCGAACGAATGGAGTTCGCTTCAGAGCTGCCGGCGGACCTTTCCGGCTTGCTGGATGAGTTGAGTTCGAAATAACGTCTAAAGACGGCAGATGACTGACATCGCTTGTCACTTCAAGCGCACGGCTCCTATAATTCTTCTGGTTGGAAGCATCGCTGATAATTCTCTCGTGCATCAGACAGCCAGGTTCGGAGGATCCCCGACAAACATGAGACGCTCAACGGCGCTTTCGGTTTCGGCCTTGACTATATTTGTGTTGACCTGCGCGGTAGGTCTAGCGCAGAAGCCCGCTGCGCCAAATCAACCACGGCAGGCGAGAGACGACACCCCGCAGAAGATTGGAGTTCTGGAAGTTCGGCTGCCGATCTCGGTCAAGGAGAGGAACAAATTCGTTTCCGGCCTCTCTGTTAGCAACTTCGAGGTCTACGAAGACGGCAAGCGGCAACAAATCCAGAAGTTCATCGCCCCGAGCCAGTTGCCGTTGAGAATCGGGCTGTTGATGGACACGAGCAACAGCGTGAAGTTGAAGCTGCCATTTGAGAAGGATGCTGCCGAGGATTTTTGCGCAACTGTCACAACACAAATCCGGACGCCTACTAACAACGCCTCCTATCGGCGCAAGGACAAGGTTTTGTTTGCAACCTTCGATTCAGAGGTCAAGCTTCACGTGGACTTTACCGACGACCTTCAAGCGCTGGTACGCTCGATCCAGGGCATGAAAGCAGGCGGATACACCAGGATGTACGATGCAGTGTATCGAGTTATTGAAGAAAAGATGGCAACGCTCCAGGATGCGGACGCGCGCCGCATCGTGGTGGTCCTCTCGGACGGCGAAGACACTGCGAGCGTACGAACGCTGAAGGAAGCAATCGATATAGCGCAACGCTACGACGTGACGCTCTTTGGAATCAGCACAAAGAACTTCAAAGGCGTCGACTCCGGGATGGTTGAGACCGGGGAAGACAAGAACCTGCGGGCGCTTTGCGAGGAAACCGGCGGCCAGGTCTTCTTGCCCTCGCAGAAGATAGAGCTGTTTCGTGCGTTCACCCAGGTCGAGAAAGATTTGAGGCAGGAGTACGTGATCTTCTATACCCCTCAGAATCAGAGCAAGACCGGGAAGAAGCGCGAGATAAGAGTCAAACTCGTAGCATCGGAGGGGCGTCTTTATCACAAGCAGGGATACTCGTATTAGTTTCTGGTTTCTAGTTTCTGGTTTCTGGTTCGTCTCCGGCCAGAATACAGAAACCATGGACCAGGAACCATAGACCAGAAATCAAGCCATGACATCACTCAGAATCATCATTTCAATAATCGCACTCGGGGCTCTTCTGGCTTCAGTAACCGCTTCGCAGAAGCCCGCTTCGCCGCGGAAACCGTCGCAACAAGCCCCGGCGCCTAACCAGAAACCAAATCCTGAGTCCGACGAGATCCCTACCAGCGAAGAGGCCGTGCGATTGGAGACGGATTTGGTCAACCTGCTTTTCACCGCCGTCGATCGCAACAACCGCTCGATCAGCGACATTCGACAGGAAGAGATTACGGTGTTTGAAGACGGCCGACCTCAGCAGATATTCACCTTCAAGCGCGAGACGACTCTTCCCATCAGCATCGCCATCCTGATGGACCTCTCCGGAAGCCAGGAGCACACATTTCCACAGGAGAAGCTCGCAGCCGGTGAGTTTCTTCGCTCGATCATCCGTCCCGGCAAAGACTCGGCTTCGATACTTACGTTTCAAGATGATGTCGATCTGGTGCAGGGGCTCACGTCACGGCTCGAGACGTTGCAGCGCGCGTTCGACGAGATTCAGTATGCCCGGCGGTTCGGACCCGCCACGACGCGGCGACAGGCGACGGCTCTGTACGACGCGGTCTACATCACGGCTGACGAAGTGTTGGGCCGCCAGCACGACCGCCGTTCCGGTATTGATGATGCCACCACGCGGCGCGCCATCATATTGCTGACCGACGGCGTGGATAATGCGAGCGTTCGAAAGCTCGACGAAACGATTGACCGGGCGTGGCGTTCGGGCGTGATCATTTATTCTGTAGGCATCGGCGACCGCTTCAGGTTCGAGGGCATTCGGGAGGATGTGTTGAGGCGAATGAGCGAAGAGACCGGCGGGCGCGCCTACTTTCCGCGCGGGCCGGAAGATTTGCTGGAGAACTTTCGTCAGATTGAAAACGAGTTGCGAAGCCAGTACCTGGTAGCTTATCAGCCTTCAGATCCGGCCCGCGACGGCAGGTTTCGCCGCATTGAAGTCCGAGTCGGCGGCCGAACGGATGCACGCGTTATTCATCGGCGCGGCTACTACGCCGCATTGGAAGAAGTAAAGAAATGAAGCTCAATAAAACGTATTTCGCCGCAGGTCTGTTTTGCGCCCTCGCGCTCGCGTTCCTTTCATCGATTATCGTCCAAGCTCAGCAATCCAATCCTACTGCCAGGAGCGGTCAACAGAAGACCGACAAGGATAAAAAACCTGCCGAGGCCGAAGGCGAGCAGGAGGACCAGGCGATTAAGCTCGGCGCACAGCTCGTCACGGTTCCTTTCAACGTGACGGACAAGAAGAACCGTTACATCAACGATCTGGCGAAGGGCGACATCGAAGTGCTGGAAGACGGCAAGCCCCAGGAGGTTTTTTCGTTCGAGCGACAGACCGACTTACCGATAACGATCGCGATGCTCATCGACATATCGGGGAGCCAGGAGTACACACTGCCGGAAGAGAGAGCGGCCGGGCAGCGTTTTTTTCGACGCGTGCTGAGGCCGACAAAGGACCTCGGAGCGGTCGTAACCTTCGAGCACGAATCGGTACTGGTTCAAGACCTGACCTCGGACGTCGAGAAGCTCCACCGGGCGCTCGATGATGTGCGCATAAGCGCGGCGGCCTCGGTGGCCGGCCAGGTTGGCTCTACTCCTCCAATCAATCCCTCGGGCGTCGGCTCGACCGCGATGTACGATTCGATCTACTCGGTTTCGTCCGATTTGCTCAGAAGGGAGGCCGGCCGGCGGGTGATTATTCTTGTCACCGACGGAGCGGATACCTCGAGCAGCGTCAAGATGCGCGACGCCATCGAGAGAACGTGGCGCAGCGAAATAATCGTCTACACTATCGGTATCGGCGGACCGATGGGTGTAGATTCCGGAACGCTAAAGAAGATAGCGGCCGAGACCGGCGGGCGCGCTTTCTTTCCGCGTAACGAAGGGGACCTCGACACTGCTTACGCGCAAATCGATGAAGACCTTCGCTCGCAGTACATCACGGCTTACACGCCGGCGAACGGAGCTCGGGACGGCTCATTCCGCACCATCCAGGTGAGGGTTAAGAACCAAAAGGACCTGAACGTTCGCTATCGAAGAGGTTACTTCGCGCCTAAAGCAGGGTAGTAAGCTGGCTGTCCCCTTCAACCCCCGATCGTCCGCGTGATGTTATTATTTGTCTTCGGGAAGCTCTCTCACCCAGATATTTCGATAGCGAACGGGATCGCCGTGGTCCTGTAGCGACACCGGCAGTCTGTCGGCGTGCTGGGTGTACGGCGGCCGCTCCTTGTGAGCCGTTGGTCCAGTTAGCGCTACGTCGTCTTGCACCAGCACTCCGTTGTGCAGAGCGGTCATTCGCGCCGGCTGAAGAAGCTTTCCACCCGAGTCAAACCGCGGTCGATGAAAGAAAATATCGTAAGTCTGCCATTGACCGGGCGGCCGCGAAGCATTTACCAACGGCGGATATTGTCCGTAGACGGCCGCAGCCTGTCCGTCGGGATAAGTCTTGTTCTGGTACGAATCGAGTACCTGCAACTCATACATACCCATCAAGAACACACCGCTGTTACCGCGTTCCTGGCCTTCGCCGCTGAGCGATGGGGGCGTCCGCCATTCGACGTGCAACTGACAATCGCCGAAGCCCTGCCTGGATGAAATCCCGCCGGCGCCCTTGACCACTTCCATATATCCCTTCTCGACTTTCCACCTGGCTGCTGCCCCGTCTCGGCTGGTCCACCTCGACAGGTCCTTGCCGTCGAACAAGACTACAGCGTCAGAAGGTGGCGGGGTTGGTTGTTTAGTAACCGACGTGCCGGGATCGACGACCGGCGGTTGCGCGCGGTCGATGTCGTGAATCTTCCAGCGTACTGGATTGGTATCCATCGGTCTGTTCTGAGCCTGAAACGCAGCGCATGCAGCCAGACAGAGCATCCATGCGGTTAAACAGCGAGAGCCTGTTTTCGTAAACATCTGGCTTGATCTCCTTGCGCGGCTTTCAATTTCGAACTGATGTTTTGTCCAGTCGCGATTGCGTGCCTGGCAGCCTGCCGATCAGCGAGAGTAAGCGGCCGGTGCCGGAAGGTTGGAGTTTTCCCTCACGACGGTAGGAAAAGAAAAGGTTGCTCTGATGCATCGTGCAATAGTCGGCGGAGTGGATGCGTTCTTCAACAAAGCCGCAGAGCTTCAACTGCTGAACGTTGGCCGCACGGACGTCGAGATGTGCTTTTCCGGCTTCTTTGAAATTCGTGAAGAGCTTGCGCCAGTAGCCGAACTCCTTCCTGTATCGGCCGATCACGTCTTCGCCTACTTCATAGCATTCGACACACGCCGACGGTCCAAGCGCCGCGATGCAATCACGAGGATTGACTCCGTGTATCAACATCAAGTCTGCCACTGCGCGCTCGGTTATGCGCCCCGCCGTCCCGCGCCAACCCGCGTGAATTGCCGCCATTGCGCCAGACTTAGGGTCGGCGATCAACACCGGCAAGCAATCGGCAGTCTGGATGGCGAGCAGCGCACCGGTCAGCTTGGTGGTCATCGCGTCGGAATCGGGTTGCGGCCCGCGCGCTTGTTCGATCGTCTCGACAAAGCACCGGTCAGTCGAGTGAGTTTGGCGCGCGGTGATGACGGTTGCTGCTTCGGCGCCGATGGCTTCGAGAAAGCGTCGGCGGTTCTCGGTAACGTTCACGTTGTCGTCGCCCTTGAAGTAAGCGAGGTTGAGCGCGCCGGAAGGGAGCTTGCTGACGCCGCCCCCCCTGGTGCTGAAGGCGTTTATAAAGCCCGCCCGTTCAAGCGGCTCGCAGACCAGGAAGAATATTCGCGCTTTTACATCCCTGGTATTTATGTCGCGCGCGCGCATTGCGAAGCCGGTGGAGTCTTGTGGTTGTTGCGATGCCTCTTGCATGATCGGGCTCTATGCTATCGAGACGGCCGGAGTGGACGCAAGGAACGCCCGACCGAAGAGCGCTTGAGTTTCTGCGTGCCCAGCCCGCTTAGGCTATGGTAAACTCTTCTCGGACTGCTTGATGCAGGAGGCCACTATGGAAAACCATAAGCGATTTCTTATCAACCTCGCGATCATGCTTGCCTTGTCCGTGGCCGGAGCGCTATTTATGACCGGAGTCGATATCGGCGGCACAAGATGGGTCAAGTTCATCGGCTACGTGATCTTCTTCGCATCTATTTTCTCACCTTCAATTCTGTTCTCAAACTCAAGTTGCTCCATCGTGAGCCGCTTGCGTCGGCGGAGTTGAGCCCCTTTTTAGCCCGCGTTCGTAAAAATCGCCAACTCTCACGTCGCGAGCCTTGCTGGGAGGGGCGCGCTTAGTTGACCCTGATGTGGGGC
Source organism: Blastocatellia bacterium (assembly GCA_049273855.1). Classification (GTDB taxonomy): domain Bacteria; phylum Acidobacteriota; class Blastocatellia; order UBA7656; family UBA7656; genus Onstottus_B. Next base: position 80,620 of record JBASRN010000313.1, on the reverse strand, counting down.
GCGGCTAGGCTATCGTTTTCTCGTATGTCTGAAAGGTGATATAGAGAGATGCTCGACATAAATTTTGTTCGCGCCAACCTTGAACTCGTAAGAAAGAAGCTCGACGAGCGTGGCTTTCCGGCGGAAGTGATTGCTCGCTTTAGCGAGCTTGATGAATGCCGTCGCCGACTCATCAGCCTTCGGGATGACTTGAACGCGACTCGCAATCGTGAGAGCCAGGAAATCGGCCAGTTGATGAAATCCGCACAGAGGGATCAGGCCGAATCGCGACGCCGGGCGGTTAGGGAGCTTGGCGACAGAATCGCTGCGACCGGCGATGAGTTGCGCGCGGTTGAAGAAGACTTGTCTCAGTTGATGACTTCGCTGCCCAACCTGCAGCACGACAGCGTGCCAGTGGGAGCGGATGAGTCGGCCAATCAGGAGATCAAACGTTGGGGCTCGCCGCCCGAGTTTGGCTTCGAGCCGCTCGATCACGTCGATCTTGCAACGTCGCTTGGCATACTCGACCTCGAACGAGCTGCGAAGATTTCAGGCGCGCGGTTCGCGATACTGACCGGCTCGGGCGCCCGCTTGGAACGCGCGTTGATCAACTTCTGTCTCGATCTTCAGACGAAACGTCACGGTTACACCGAAGTAGTCCCGCCGTTTATCGTCAACGCCAACACTCTGTTCGGCACCGGACAGCTTCCTAGGTTTGAAGACGATCTCTTCAAGCTGGCCGACGCGCGAAACCTCTACTTGATCCCGACCGCGGAAGTGCCGCTCACGAACATCCATGCAGGCGAGATCCTTGAGGGTGAGCAATTGCCGATCAAGATGACCGCGTACACGCCGTGCTTCCGTTCGGAGGCGGGCAGCTACGGCAAAGATACGCGAGGTCTGATTCGGCAGCATCAATTTGACAAAGTCGAGTTAGTGAAGATCACTCGGCCCGAAGACTCTTACGAAGAGCTGGAGAAGCTCACGAACGATGCGGAAGCTGTGCTTGAAGCGCTCGGCCTCGCGTACCGAAGAGTCGTGCTCTCGACGGGAGACATTGGCTTCTCGGCTGCGAAGACTTACGACATCGAGGTCTGGCTGCCTAGCCAGAACACCTATCGCGAGATTTCGTCCTGCTCGAACTGCGAAGCGTTCCAGGCGCGCCGCGCTCAAATCAGATTTCGGCGTGAGCCGAAGGCAAAACCCGAGTTCGCGCATACGCTCAACGGCTCTGGGCTCGCGATCGGGCGTACTTGGCTGGCGCTGATCGAGAACTATCAGCAACAGGATGGCAGTGTAGTCATTCCTGAAGCGCTTCGGCCGTTCATGGATGGTCTGGAGAAGATCGAAAGGAAGGGTTAGAACGAAAGCGGGCCGCTGCACGCCGGAGCCGGAAGTCATGGAGAGGGTTCTGACTGTGCGAGCGCGTCGCGGTGCCATCAACCACTAGGGGGGTGAGGCCCCGAGCGGTTTATGGAAGATGGCAGACCGTCGAACAACTCGCCCATTTTCCCGGCGCCGGGCGCAGCGGCCCAACAAGAGAGCACCATCCTCAGGTCTCTCAAGCTTCCGATGTTATTGGTGCAATGGCCGTGCCAACCGCAGGTTTCTTCCAATGCGCCTGAAAGACTGTGTTTGTTCAGTGGGCTGGGTAACTCTCTTCGGACACCCGTTTCAGTTTGACTGCTTCGATGACTGCCGTCCCTGGTATTGACCGACGGTTTGGGCCTACTTAGAAGGCGTTAGTGCAACGACGACATTCACGCGCGCGACTTCGCAACACGTCGTGTCTGGACCGAACTGACCTGTGCACGCATTCGTTTTTGCTGGCTCAATCGTTTGCGCGCTGGTGCTGCCTGGGCGCGAACGTTGCCGCGCGAGCGCCTTACCTGCTTCTTTACGCTAGCAAGCTTGACATCACATACCGTCTGATTGCGCTTGATTGCGTGCTTCACGCTGCGGTAACCGAAGCGCTGCGGGTTCCCTTCGAAGTGCACGGGGTCTTTCAAGCCATACCGCCAGTTGAACCCGTGCCTCTTCATTATCGGGATGATGCGGCGTCCCCGGGCCGTAAGTCGCTTTGCGCCCCGAGGTCCGGTGGCGACACCGGCGATGTCCACGGCAAATCCTGCCTCGTGTATCGAGTTCCCGGGCGGCAGTGCGCGGTAGAGTCCGGGATGGTTGATTCGACAGCGCCGACTCAGTGAACACCTGTGTAGTCGAGCCTGATACCCCGACGAACGCCACTGGCTGGTTACTTTCGGCTTCAGGCCCGCGCGTTTCATTTCATTGAGCGCAGCTCGATAGTTCTTTCGGATCTTTGGGTCGAGGTAGTCCTTTGAATGGCAAGGTAGCTCAGTGGCGAAGGCTTTTCTCCCACGCGCTTCCTTGCGGCCCCGTAAAACCGCAGCTTTGCAGGGGAGACAAAGTGAGCCTGGCTTCGCCTTGTTCACCGCGCGCTTCTGCGAACCCGGTCTGCTCTTGAGCTTGGAACTGTTAGTCGTCGAAGTCAAGGTGCTGGCGTGAACGCCGGCCGGAGCAACTAACCCCGTCATGCATCCGATCGCTAACAAGACAAGAAACCACCGTGAGGTATCAAATGAGGTCATCTTATTCGCTTTGTCCTGCAGGCTGGTTTTCGGGCCGAATGAGCCTTCTTTCGAAGACGCCACTCATCGCGGGGCAATCCACGGATTAGTATAGACCATCAGTCAATAGGCTAAGTCAACAGGCGGGTCGGCCCTCATGGCGCTCTGAGTACTGTGGAAGCATAGCACCGAGAGCAGGCCGTGTACCCGTCCGACTTGGCCTGCGTTAATGGAATAGGATGCTTCTTCTTGTCCAGGAACTCGCAACCCGGCTTGTGGTACATGCGGTCGCCTCCCGAGACAAATACCATTTGTTCTGACGGGCCAGTCCCTGAAAGCGAGGGAATGTTAGGGCCAATCGTGGACGGCAAGAGAGGCGTGAGCTTCCTCGGCTTTTCATCGAGGCCTGGTGTGCCAAACTCGCTCGCCGGAGGTGTAGAACCAGGCGAAGACGTTGAAGCTAACGATGTCGCGGCATTGGATGGTCCCCACACTCCTCGCATCGACTGAACAGCTTCGCGTTCGAGCGCGCGGAAATCATCGTCCAATCGAAACTGCTCGGGCCGCACGAACGCAAGTCCTTGCTTGACCATCTCGCCGTTGATCAGAGTCCCATCACGAGTGTACACGTAAGCTAGCGTCTGTCCCTTGTCATCCTTGTTGCCGCTGACCTCATTGGCAGTATCGTACTCGAGTCTGACCTGCTGGTTGAGCAACCACCTCTCGGCGTAACCCAGCGCGGTCTGCCCGTGAGTCGCGTAGATTTCTTTTGGGGCTTTCCCGTCGGGAGTCTCAACGCCGATCATCCGCACCGGACCGACGTTATCGACTTCAATGGTGTCCGCCCGAACGATGCGAGTGACGCGATGGAAATCCGAAGGCGGATTATCGGTTGAGGCCCTTGCGGGAAGTTCAGCGGAAGCCGGCAATGCACCAGGACTGTCGCCCCGCGTCAACATTCTGCTGGCGATGAAGCCGAGCGCGAACCCCACAACAACCGCAAGCCCCACATAAACGATTACGTGCTCGCGATCAACGCCGATCTTCCAGCGATCGGGGAGCTGCTCTGGCTCTACTTGCCTTTGCTTGAACTGTAACATCTTGCTTGCTCACTTCTGGGTGTAACCTCACCGGGGGCAGCGGCCGCGTGGACGCGCTCGGTGGAATTCTCTCACCGCGCGCGCGTCCCAGTCAATGATGTTGAAACCAACCCCGGTTCTCGCGCAAAGGATGAGCTGCGACGGTATCATCCGTGGTTACCATCGAGGGCGAAGCGACGAATGCGATTCGTCGGGCCAGGCCGAGGCGTTTCTGGCGGGGGCAACCTCGAATCGTCAACGAATGTGACCGTGTCGATTTCGCCAACAAAAATGCGGCTTTTAAGCGCTTTTTGGTTGCAAAGTGTCGAGGTGCTGTAGTAATCTTCGCGGCGAAGTGAACCCCCTGTTTTGCTGACTCGTAAGGGGCGGCCAAAGCAGGGGTATCTTCTTTTGAGCATCAACCGAGCGAGCCGCTAAGACATTCAAGGGTGGCTGGCTGCAATAAAACCTTTTGACTTGCCTGTGCTAAAGACACAGAGACCAAAACAGAAAGAGAGATACAATCATCCATGGCAACACCAATAGCAAAACCGAAGAAGATGAGCAAGACGCAGCTCGCGACCGAGCTTGCGGAGGCGACTGGCACCAACAAAAAGACCGCCACACAGTTCATTGAGTCGTTAAGCGGCATAGCCTATCGCGAAGCCAAGAAGAACGGAGAGTTTACCGTGCCAGGTCTTGGCAAGCTGGTAAAGTCGCATCGCGCGGCGCGCACCGGACGAAACCCGCAAACCGGAGAAGCGATCCAGATCAAAGCGAGGACCGCGCTTAAGTTTCGCGTGGCAAAGGCAGCGAAGGACGCAATCCTCAACTAATCATCGCCGCCAAGTGAACGGCATTGTGCTCCACCTCGCGAACTAAGGCACGATAGCCGTGATCGATTAATGCAGGGTTTCGGCTCGCGGTGGTCTGCAAGAAATCAAGCCCGGTGGGGTAGATAGGTCGATCCTGGCGGGCCGCCGCGACGCCTTGCATTCGTTAGGTTAGGTGTCCCATAGGACGAATCCCTCTCGGCCAAAAACGGCGGCGTCCATGCCTCACAAGCAACCCCGCTCAGTGCAAGTTGTGATTTTTGCTGAGACGGACTTCGGTCGTGAGTTTCTGCTACTCAGGCGCATTGCAAGCCATGGCGGGTTCTGGCAATCGGTCACCGGCTCGCTTGAAGACGAGGAGACTCACCCCGAGGCTGCGGTCAGAGAAGTCCGCGAAGAGACCGGGATCATCGTAACCGCTGACCACCTGATCGATCTACAGCTGCTTAACACTTTCGAAATCGCACCGCAGTGGCGAAGCAGGTACGCGCCCGGCGTCACCCAGAACGAAGAGGTTTGCTTCGCGATGGAAATCGGTAAGTGCGCAATTAGAGTTGATGCGATCGAGCACGATTCCTGGGCCTGGGTCGGCTACGATCGAGCGATAAAGATGTTGCAATGGGAGAGCAGTAAGCGTGCCCTCGCAAGCCTTGCGGGAATGTTGGACCAGGGGAGTTCCGCCTTACCGGAAGAGGTAAGGCCGCTCTAAGTTCGAGAGGTCAGAAACAAGTATAGTCCGCCGGCACCGAAGAGCATGTTTGGGCCCCACGCGGCTAGCAGAGGCGGCAATACTTCGTAACGACCCATCTGAGCAAAGAGTCCAAGAAGACCCCAGAACGTCAGACCGATTCCAATCCCGATCGCTATGCCGTAGAGCGCGCCTCGCTTGCCGGCCGAGAACGAAAACGGCAAACCAACCATGACCATTACCAGACACGTAAGCGGAAACGCGATCTTGCCTTGCAGCGCGATCTTCAGCTCCACCACGTCGAATCCAGAACGAGAGAGATCAGAGATCTTTCGCCTGAGCTGGTTCAACGTCAGCGACTGCGAGCCGACCAGCTCCTTCTTGAAATAGTCAGGGTGCTCCTCGAGCGAAACGCGGCGCTCCTTGAACGTTTCGTAAAGGGACGGCTTCTCGTCTTCGAACCGGCTCTCCCAGCCGTTTTCAAGCACCCATTCCTGCGGACCGCCGTCCCACCACGCGCGCCGCGCGTAGTAGCGGCGCTTGATCCCGTACGGTTCCTTCGAAAGATCGATCACGCTCAGTCGCGCGAAGATGTTGCTGGTGGGATCAAAATACGAATAGTTAAAAATCCGCGAGTCGGTCCCGCATATCCACTGGTTCGAGGTTTGGTAGAAAGTCTGTGGCGGTTCCTGACCCTTGCGGATCAAATAGCGCAGATTGTTCTGCCGCCGATGGGTGAACGGCATGATGTAGTCCTGATTCAGGAAAACCACGGCAGAGAGGAGGATCGACCCAACCAGGGCCGGCGCAGCCATCCGGTAAATCGACTGGCCCGACGCCTTTAGGGCGACAACCTGACTTGTCTTCTGAAGGATCGCGAAGGTAACCATCACCGCCACTAACGCGGCGAGCGGCGCCATGGAGTTGATGATCGTCGGAAGCAAAAACGCCAGATAGTTGGCCACAACCAGCCACTCGATGTTGTTGCGAGTGATGTAGTCCAGCAACTGGAACACGGTGATGATGAGAAACAGGATTGAAAAGCTTCCCAGTATGTAAACGAAGAACCGCACCAGGTCCGAGAGAACCAGTCTGTCCAGCAACTGCGGGAGGTGAAACATTCTGCGGGCTGCCCCGGGGTCGTGTCGAGACTCTGAAGTGACCCGTTGATCGCCTGCGCCCGTCCTCGCTCCTTCGTGTTCGCCCGCACTCCGTCGAAAAGGCCACGCGTGACGAATCACGGTAAGCGCCGAAAGCGCGTCCGAACCCGGCCGGCGTTGAGACCACAGGACAATCACACCGAAAGCCGCGAGCACAATGTTGGCCAGCCAGACGCCGAACCACGCGGGGAGGCGGCCGGCGGCTTGAGCATGCTGTCCCCATAACGCCAGCAAGTAGTAGATGATCGTGATGGCCAAACCGAGCAGCAGACCCAGCGAGCGCCCGATCCGCACGTTGCTGATTCCGAACGCGACACCAAGCAGCGCAAACACCAGGCTCGCGGTTGGCAAAGCAAGCCGCTTGTGAATCTCCGCGCGCCAGTCCCGCTCGTCGCCTGGCGGCGGTGCGTAGCTGATCAGTTCACTCCACGGCATCTCTTCGAGTGGACGCGCCTCCCGATCTATGCCGGAGGCCTCGGTTCGCTTGTCTTCGTTTACCTCAAGCCCGATCGTCATCTCATCAAAGCGTCCTGCCGTGTAGCTCCGCATTGATCGCTTCTTGTCCTTCCTGTCAGAGCCGGGCGAGCCGTTTGCCGAAGGGGGAGCCGTAGAAACGGCGGGCGAGGTATCTTGCTTCGCCTCTCGCGGCCCGGCCGCCTCTTCCTCAGAGGGTTGATTTGGAGTGGTCTGGTGAAGCGCAACATGCTCGAGGTGAAGCTCGGGCATTTCAGACCGCTCGCCCTGGCGAAGCGAACCGGACGACGCGGTCACAATTTTCATATCCCCTTGCGGATCGCTGAGGTCGACCAAAAAAATGTTGCGCCAGAGGTCACGCGCGCGATCGATCTCCTCGATGTAGAGCACCTTCTGCGGAATGCTCTCCTCGAAGACTCGCGGTTTGATCTCGGCGTTCAGTCCTTGAAAGATGAGCGACCGGTTGGCTTTCAGGTCGGTGAGGTTGCGTATTGAGAGCGGCAGGACGCTGAAAGTTATGTAGAACAAGACCGCCGCCACGGCAAGCGATACCGCGACCACTGGCCGCAGTATCCTAAGCCGGCTTGTTCCGCTGGCGCCAAGCGCAACGATCTCGCTGTCGCCCGAGAGCCGCCCCAGCCCGACCAGCGTTCCGATCAAGAGCGAGATCGGCAACGTGAACACCAGTATGCCGGGCACCAGCGCAGCCATCACGCGCCAAAGAGTCCGCATCGGCATTCCGTTGCGCGAGGCTACTACGATCAGCTCCGAGAACCGGCTCGCTTCCTGAGCGAAGATGATGGCGGTGAGAAGCAGAAGCCCGAGCAGAAGGTAAGGAACTATTTCGCGGATCAGATAGCGATCAATCAGAGGGAGCACGCAACCGAGTCTATCACGCGGAAAAAGCGGGCTTCAAGGTTAGCGCCGACCGCCGCAGGCATGTTGGGTCTGTTCAAGCGAGCAAACCGAGCTTTCAACTGGTGCCCGATTTTCTTGTACCTTCGCTCGTGGTATTGGCTATAGCTGGTTAGTACCCTTTGCATAATCCGGCTAGTGAGGTCGTCTTGCACCTCGATCAAGATGCACGTGGTTTGGCATCAGACAATAGCGTAGAGAAAGAACGGGAGTCGGAATTTCTTGTTCTGGAGAATGTCGATGATGGTCGGTCCGCCTCGTATTGCAGTCAGGAAGCGTCGTTATCACTGCTCGGTTCGCAAAATCCTATTGAAGCGTCGTAGCTGGTCCCGGCGTCGAATTGCAAGATTGCAGGCCTGACCCTCGACTTGCCTATTTTAGACTTGCCTATTCTATTCGACGCTCACGACTCTGCAAGTCGAGGGTCTGGCCTGCAATCTTGCGTTATCGGCCGGGCCTTACGCGGAGGTTCGCGTCCGCTGGACTTCACAGAATTGGCCGGTCGCTCTAAGAGCCGGGCGGGTGCCATCATCTGAGCTGTAAACCATTCCGTAGCCCGAATACGTGAACCGATAACCGGCGTTGGTCGCGGGAAAGTAGATGTGCCGCAACCCGCTTCCATTCCCATTCCAGTGCTCAACCGTCAACCCGCTGAAGTTGTAACTCACCGACAACGTCTGGTAATCGAACTGCACAAGCGTTCGCGTGACAGGGTTCTGTGCGCTGCCGCCAAGGCCCGGCGCCGTGATCGACGTGAGCTTGCCGCTCGAGTCATACTCGAATTCAATCAGCCTGCCGAGCGTGTCAGTGATGTAGTCTATCGAAGTGGGCGGGAACACTCCGCAGTACCCTCCGCTTTGGTCGTAGTAGCATTCCGGCTTATAAGTGATTTCGATGAGGTTGCCATTGGTGTCGAAGATTTGAGGAGGCACCAACCGGTTGTTGACGGCCGTGATCGTCACATTCGTGCCATTGTTGTAGGTCAGCGTTCCCCCATAACGAGCGTTCCCGTTGTAGGTGATCTGTGTACCATCCGATGTCTGAAAGATCCCTCCTTCCATCCACGTGCCTGTCCCGAGATAGCGGCGAGTCCCATCCGGGTCTATCAGAACATACTTGCCCGTAGGATTGCCGCCACCCTGTGTCGTATGGAACACGACTCGGCCGAACCCAAGCGAAAACCCCGGACCCGGCCAGCCTGATATCGCGTCGAAGGCTAAAGAGTTATTCCGCCGACTCCACACCCGGCTGTTGTAGAACAGCGTCAGGTTAGTACCCAACCCTCGCCCTCCGAGTCCGACGATCGGCACCGCGAACTCGAAGTTACTCCCTTCCGGAAGCACCGCCCCGATGCGAGCAGCTTCGACAGCCCGATTGGGAGGCGAGCCCACCAGGTTGGGCGGCTCAGTCCACAACTCGTCGTACGCGAAGTCATTGGGCCAGCTCGATTGAGCCTGAGCAGTCGGAACCATCTTGTCTATGAGGCCGGCCAGCAAACCACCAGACCCGCTCGAGCCGTTAGGGCCCGTTGGCGCCGAGGTCTCGTTCAAGCTTTGCTGGTCTGCCCACCACTCTGCATCCGATTGCCGAGGACGACGGCCCGGCCGCACGAGCACCGGAACGCTGGCTTGAGCGGTTCCTGCCCGGCAGGTGATTCTTGCCCGGCCAGGCTCGAGAAACGTCGCGCGTCCTGCATCTTCGATTTGGACTTTGTCGGGATCGGACGACTCCCAACTGAATCTCACTCCTTGAATAGTCTGGCCGGCAATATTGACGGGCCGAGCGCTGAAGTTCTGAGACTGCCCCTCGTAGGCTACGAATCTGTGAGGCGAGATCTGAATACGCGCCACCCGTCCCACGCGATCTGCCAGAGTCTCACGTTGCGGTCTGGCCCTAGCGCTGAAGCCAAACAACGATTTGAGGATTGGTTGAAGATAGCGAACAGGTGAAGTAGCAAGATCAACAGCCGTTGACGCCAGGGCGCGTATTTCGCTTGCCGCAAGCCCCGGCCCAGGCAGGATGAGAAGGCTCGATATGAGCGCAAAGCAGATGAGCTTCTGCGAACGCCCGTACTGTGAGTCGGCTCAGTCCATTGAGGACGCCTCTTAACAGTGAACCCGCCGACTTCAAGTGTTGGTCAAGCGATGTCGAAAGCATAAGGCCTCTCCTTGCGGTGACGGGTTTGGCTGGCAAACTGAAGTCAATTCGGAGCCTAGAGGCCGGTTCTCACAGAGAGGCAGATATCAACCTTCTGTGCCGATCACCGGTGAGCAACGGGTCATTAGGCCGAAGGACTACGCTGATGGTTTGCGTAATAATTAAAGACGCGAAAAGCAGCCCGCACAATGCAATCATTCCGATATTTTTCTTGGGCCATCCTTCGCCGACGCGTTGAGCCGTCGGTTTCCGAGAAACTTGGCAGAGCGCGGCCTCGCTTGTGATTTGGCCGGCTTGGGAACCCTACGATATACTGGACTCAGATGTTCAAAGCCTTGAAGCTCATAAGACTAACCCTCTCACCACTGTTAGCCGCGATGCTCGCGATCGGCTGTGTGCAGGCTCAAAGCGGCCGAAAGCCTGAATCGCCAAGGTCTCAAGATCAGGACCAGACAATTCGACTCCGCGCTGAAGAAGTCCTGCTGAACATAACCGTGACCGACCCTTACAGTCGTCAGGCGATAGACCTCAATAAAGACGAGTTTATCGTCGCCGAAGACGGGCAACGCCAGGACATCTCGAGCTTCTTGATAAGCAGTGTGCCGGTGAACGTCGTGTTAATGCTTGACGCATCAGGCTCGATAGTCAGCGAGATAGCTTCACTTCGCGATGCAGCGATGCAGTTTGTAAACCAGCTTCGACCCGAAGACAGAGTGTCCGTCGTCGAGTTTCACTCCAAAGTCGAGCTGATTCAGGACTGGACCTCAAACGCCGAGGACGTGCGTCACGCGCTCTCCTGGAGATTCAAACCAGGCATGGTGCAGACCAAAGAGGGCCGGACGGAATACGGCAGCACGGCGCTCTACGACGCGCTGTATTCGACTGCCGAGGAGTTGTTGACCAAGGTTGAAGGGCGCAAAGCGTTGATAATGCTCACGGACGGCGACGACACTTCGAGCAAAGTAACTTTCGAGCAAGCGTTGGCCTCGATCGTCAGATCGAGCGCGATAGTCTACGTGGTCAGCAAAGCTCGCGCGTTCATCGCCGATTTGAACAGGAATTATCGTGGAAAGATCGGGCGCGTGCTTGGCGGCGGCAATGCACAGATTGCGGACGTTTTGGTCGCGAGGCTTGAACGCGGCGAAACGCTGATGACCGATCTGTCGAGGCGAACTGGCGGCCAGGTATTTTCACCCCTGAGAGACGACCAAATGAAGGACGTCTACGCCAGCGTCGCTCGTGAGCTAAAGAACCAGTACATCATCACCTACACATCAAAGAACGAGAAGCGCGACGGGACTCTGCGCAGGGTCGGAGTGTTTCTGACTCGCCCGGGATACGCGGTTCGCACTCGCGAAAGCTACTACGCGCCGCGAAACTGAAGGTCCGCTAACTCTTCTTGGTACCTCGAGGCTTAGGTGAGGAGTCGGCCGATTTCTTTGACGCGCGTGTTGCTGGTTTTTTCCCCGCGCCCTCGTCTTTCGTCTTACGGGCTGCGACCGGCTTGGCGGCCGCGCGTTTCGCTGGCGTCCTGGCCTCGGCACGTGCCGGCCTGGAAGCCGCGGCTTCCGGTTCAGTAGCGGCGGTTGCGGGTTGTGAATCCGAAGCCCGGCTCGATTCTTCCTCGATCAAGAACGTTATGACTTCGCTCTCGGCTTGAAACCAGTCGTGCGCTTCGCCGCCGGGTTGCCCCCCTCGAAGCTTGTAAATCTCGAAGGCACGCATGCGTATCAGTTCTTGCGCGTGCTCATCGCGAAGCAGCCGCTCGCGAAGTTCTCTCAAACTCTCGTTGCTCATTTGTAGTCCTTTCTATGATGGCAAAAAATGAACTGCCGCCGCCTTGTCTCAGACAAACCGGGTCCCATAAGCGAACGAGTCTAACAAGGTAACGAAAGTTGTGGCAACAACGTCAGGCGGTGGAAGAAGTGCGCCGGATGCGTTCTTCGTCGTTGCCGCTTCGCGGACGCCAGCGCAGCACCGGTTTGCGCGCGGCCGCGACTTCGTCCAGCCGGCCGACTCTGGTGGTGTGAGGCGCGGCTTTCAAAAGCTCGGGGTCCTCAGCAGCTTCGGCGTTGATGGATTTCATCGCATCGATAAACAAGTCAAGTTCCTCGCGGCTCTCAGTCTCGGTCGGCTCAACCATCAGCGCGCCGCTTACGATCAGCGGGAACGACATCGTCGGCGGATAGAACCCGTAGTCGATAAGACGCTTGGCGATGTCCGCGTTCTTTACGCCGTATTTGATCTGGCGTCTATCTGAAAAGACAACCTCGTGCATGAGCGGACCGGGATATGCGACTTCAAAGGTGTCTTTCAGATGATGCGCGATGTAGTTCGCATTAAGTACCGCGGTTTCGGTAGCTTCGCGCAGACCCGGATCGCCATGCGTCAGAATATAGCTCAGCGCTCTCACCAGCACTCCGAAGTTCCCTAGATATGCCCGCACGCGGCCCACCGACTTGGGGCGATTGAAGTCGAGCGCGAGCGTTCCGTCGCCGGCGCGAACGATGCGAGGGAAGGGAAGATAGGGTTCGAGTTCGCGAGTGACTGCAACCGGGCCGGCGCCGGGTCCGCCTCCTCCGTGCGGAGTCGAAAACGTCTTGTGCAGATTCAGGTGCATCACGTCTATGCCGAAGCTAGCGGGCCTTGCAACGCCTACCAGCGCGTTCATGTTCGCGCCGTCCATGTAAACAAACCCGCCCTGGTTGTGAACGATCCGGCAAATCTCTTCGATGTTTTGCTCGAACTTACCAAGCGTGTTTGGGTTGGTGAGCATGAGCGCGGCCACGTCGTCGTTCATCAGGCGGCGCAGCGCTCCAAGATCGGTCCCGCCTTCCGAATTCGACGGAACTGCTTCGACGGTATAGCCGCAGATCACCGCAGACGCGGGGTTCGTTCCGTGAGCCGAATCGGGAATCAGGACTTTCTTGCGCGGGTTGCCGCGCCCGGTCAGCGCGGCGCGCACCATCATTATCCCGGTCATCTCGCCCTGGGCGCCCGCGGCGGGTTGCGTCGTTACGGCATCGAGCCCGGTGATCCGGCAGAGACTCTCTTCGAGGCGCCGAATTATTTCGAGCGCACCCTGGGAAAGCGCCGAAGGCGTCAGCGGATGCAGATTCGCAATACCCTCGATCCGCGCGACTCGCTCGTTGATACGCGGGTTGTACTTCATCGTGCAGGAGCCCAACGGGTACAGCCCGTGGTCTATGCAGTAGTTCCACGTTGACAGTCTGGTAAAGTGGCGGATGACGTCTACCTCTGATAGCTCCGGCATTCCTTCGAGGTCGTCGTCGCGAAGGAGGCGAGATTCGACGAGTTCGGCGTCATCCCGCTCGGGCACGTCGAGCCTAGGAACCGAATAGCCAATGCGTCCGGCTCGCGACTCTTCGAAGATCAGCCCTTCGTTCTGAACCACGTGAGTTGTTGCCTTCTTTATTCTGCTTTTACTCATTGCTTCAACGTCACCCTGCACGTGAGGCATTTCCAGCCCCTGCTTTAGATATCCTTTGTCACGAGACCTGGTTCAGCGGCTCACCACTTCAAAAAGAGTGCGATGCCTATTCCCAGGACCATAAGCCCGACGCCGTCAACCGGCAGCGCTTTGCCCCGTTTCGCGAGGGAGAGGAGAAGGTTGACAACGTAGATGATTGCTCCGACTAGAAAAACTACGCCGCCGACTCCGAGGTGCTGTAGTTCCGGCATCATAGCCTCCGTTGTAGTGTTGTCCTGCCGATTCGAATCTCAAACTTTAGAGAGCGCATCCACCAAATTATCAATCGATTCCTTCTTCGCGGTCTCGGTCACGCAAACGAGCAGCGAGTCAGTCATATCGGGATAGTAGCCTTCGAGCGCGACGCCGCCGATTATCTTCTCGCGAAGCAGCCGCTTCGTTACTTCGGTCGCGGGCCGGGGCGTCCGTACAACGAACTCGTTGAAGAAGGGCGCGAGAAACCTTAACTCGAACCCAGCGATCTTCGCGATCTCCGTAGCCGCATAGTGAGCTTTCTGGGAGTTCTGCCGCGCGACCTCCTGAAGACCTCGACGGCCCATCGTTGACAGATAAATCGTAGACATCAGCGCGAACAGTCCCTGGTTTGTGCAGATGTTCGAAGTCGCCTTTTCGCGGCGAATGTGTTGCTCGCGAGTGGATAGCGTAAGCACGTATCCGCGGCGGCCTCGATCATCGTAGGCTTCGCCGACCAGCCGGCCCGGCATTTGGCGAACGTACTTTTCGAGCGTCGCAAACATACCGCAATATGGTCCCCCGTAGCTTAGCGGGATGCCGAAAGACTGGCTCTCGCCCACAACTATGTCCGCGCCGCAAGCCCCCGGTGACTTCAACATTCCAAGGCTCATCGGCTCGGTGATGGCGACGATCAAAAGCGCGCCTGCGTCGTGCACGGCGGCGGCGATCGCCGCGAGGTCCTCGATGCATCCGAAGAAGTTCGGCGACTGAACCACGACTGCCGACGTTTGTTTGTCCACCGCGAGCGAGTTCGCATCGAGCGTGCCGGCTTCGGTGCTCGGAGCATACTCAACCGTCAATCCGACGTTTTGTGTGTAAGTCGAAATGACTTCGGAGTACTGGGGGTGCAACGATCCGGCAATGATGAACTTGTCGCGGCGGTTAACTCTATTGGCCATCAACACCGCTTCCGCTACGCCGGTCGAGCCGTCGTAAAGCGAAGCGTTGGCGACTTCCATCCCGGTGAGCTGGCAAATGATCGTTTGAAACTCGAAGATGTACTGAAGCGTGCCCTGGCTCAACTCGGGTTGATAGGGCGTGTAGGCGGTAAAGAACTCGGCGCGCGAGATAAGCGAGTCGATGATGACCGGTATGAAATGCGAATAAGCGCCCGCGCCGAGAAACGACTGGTAGTCTGCTCCGTTTGCCGCGGCGAGATCGCGAAAGTAAGCCAGCAGCTCCGGCTCGCTCATCGGCTGGCCGATGCCTATTGGTTCGTTGAGCCTCAGACGTTCGGGAATCTGCTGGAAGAGGTCTTCGATTCGCGAGCGGCCGATGTCCGTCAGCATCGAGAGCCGCTCGCCGGCCGAGTTCGGAATATATCTCATTTGGGATTTACTCCGACGCTTCTTCTTTTATGTAGTCTTCGTATTCGATGGAGGTCAGCAGCGCGTCGACCTGTGAAGGATTGTCGAGCTTGATGCGAATCATCCAGCCGTCGCCGTAGGGATCCTCGTTCACCTGCTCCGGCGAATCGTTCAGAGTGTCGTTTACTTCCGTCACCGTTCCGCTCAGAGGCATGTAAATTTCGCTAACCGCCTTGACGCTTTCAACCGAGCCGAACGGCTCAGCCGTCTCGAACTTGTCGCCGACCTTCGGAAGCTCGACATACACTACATCGCCGAGCTGCTGCTGAGCGTGATCGGTTATGCCAACGGTGGCTTCCTCGCCCTTAACGCGCACCCACTCGTGGTCTTTGGTATATGTCAGATCTTCTGGTGTGTTTGCCATTTTGGTTCTCCGAACTCAGATTTGTTCTGTTCCTTTTTTCGACCGGTCGCTTTTCAGTCGAACTTCTTCTCGCGTTTGTAGAACGGAGTCTCCACCACACGCGCGGGGACTTGCCGCGCACGCACGGACACAGACAACTCCGTCCCAACCCTGGTGTGATCGACGGGGAGATAAACCAATCCAATGTTCTTCTTCAGAAAAGGCGCGGGGCTGCCTGAAGCGACGACTCCGACTTCGCGTCCGCCGGCGCTCACACGGTAGCCGTCGCGCGCCGGCGCTTTGTCCATCACTTCGAATCCAACCAGCTTTCGGGTAAGCCCCTGTTCTTTCTGCCGCAGAAGCACGTCGCGCCCGATGAAGTCGCCCTTGGCAAGCTTGACCGTCCACGCGAGTCCCGCCTCCAGCGGCGTCGTCGTCTGATCCATGTCGTTGCCGTAAAGCCGGAAGGCCGCTTCGAGCCTGAGCGTGTTGCGCGCGGCCAAACCACAGGGAACCAGCCCCTCGGCCTTGCCGGTCAGGAGCAGCCTTTTCCAGATATGCCGCGCGAAGGCCGCTTCGCAAAGTATCTCGAAGCCATCCTCGCCGGTATAGCCGGTCCGCGAAACCCGGCATCTTGCGTTCTCTACCTCGACTTCCTGCGACCAGTAATAGGGTATGCGGTCGAGCATATGATCGGTGAGCGGCTGGAGTATCATTTCGGAGCGCGGACCCTGAAGCGCGAGCAGGGCAAAAGCCGCGCTCACGTTTCGCACCTCGACTCGATCACCGGCCGCTTGCTTCTTGATCCACTCGAAGTCCGATTCGATTCCGGCAGCGTTAACGATGAGCAAGAAGAACTCCCGGTTCAACCGGTAAACGAGAAGGTCGTCGATGATGCCGCCGCTTTCGTTGGTCATCAGCGAGTACTGGACCTGGTTGTCTTTCAGCTTCGAAACGTCGTTAGTGGTCAGGCGCTGGACCAGCGCGAGCGCGTCGTGGCCGATCACCTCTATCTCGCCCATATGGGAAACGTCGAACAGTCCCGCGGCTTGCCGGACCGCCATATGCTCAGGCATCGGGCCGGAGTATTGGACGGGCATTTCCCAACCGGCGAAGTCAACCATCCGCGCGCCCGACGCGAGGTGAGCTTCATACAGCGGCGTTCGCTTGAGTATTCCGGTTCCAGTCATCTCGTAAAGGTGATGCTCGGTCGGTGCAATCGAGATTAACGACAGCGAAGAGAACAGGCAAGCTAACACGCGCATTTTTTTTCCGTCAAGTTTGGCCTCGGAGCGGTTGCACGCTCAGGCGAGTTAGAGGCGCGCGAGAGAGGGAACACATACTGAAAGAGGTGAGCCGCTTTCGGGCACGGAGTGGTACAACATATCGCACGCCTCACGCACCATGAACTCAAACATCGCATCTGCGCCGGTCATCTCTTTCATTAATTCGCTCGCCCTTGTTGCCATTGGCCTTCTACAAGAATGCCTAGATTCTCAAAATTGTTCTCCGAGAAATACTCCCAGAACAGGGCGTTGATTGCCTTGAGCTGATTGCCCTTCTTCCGTCCAATTCTCACCGCTTCATATACAAAGCTCGCCGGCACAGAAGGAGAGACAAACCAGTTATACTTCTTAAGAACCCGTACAGCCTTCTCCTCAGTAACGTGATAGTTTACTTCGAAATCTTCCCAAAACTTGGTGAAGCCGCCGAGGATGTTCGGGTTGAAGCTGGTCCAACTCTGGATAGCCTTTATTTGTTCAGCTAGTGAATCGAAGGCGATCTGCGTTGGTATGTGAAACTGCCTCCTTACCGTTTCAATCAGGTTACTAGAAATCTGTTCTTGCTGTTTGACCACTTGCTCGATCACGGACATCGAGGAAATTGTATCGGCCAGGCGAGAAGACAAGTTGAGCTGTTCGACAATATCGAGGAAACTAGCAGCCTTGCAGGCATCAAAAAAGGTAGAAATCTCAAAAGTCGGGAGCTTTGGCCGAGCCAGTTCGCTGAGGCTCTTCATGGCGCTATTAATTTGCTCTTGCCGCGCGCCCGCCATATTCTTGAGAGCGTCGAACGTCGGATTATGGTTCATGCCCGACGCTACTCTCCTTAATTGATCGGAAAGACCAAACTCCATCTTTCTAAAGGTAGCCCTTAGTTCTTCGAAATTCTTTGTGAACCTTGTGTCAACAGCGTTCCGAAATTGAAAGAATACTTGCTGGTCGGGCATGTCATCCGAGGATCGCATAAGCTCATGGCGCGAATAGTCCCTCGCCAATTGCCTAAGCTCGTCTTCGGGTAGGCTCTCGAAATCTTGAGCGTCTATTCTTGGTCCAACAAGCTGGTGGTACAGAGTCTGTACCGCAAACTGCTTGTCATCCGTCACGGACCAGATTAGATCTCGAATATGATCTTGGTCGTTGTAGGAGATATGCTTGAGTTCCACGTCACCAAGCGTCTTAGATGTAGTCTTGGTGTAAAAGTCACTTAAACAAATAGCCATCACCGCTCCTTCGAGCCGCAAGTGTTATTAGGGCATTCGAGAAATAACCCCAAGAAGGCCAGGCTTCAACGCCACTTAGCCGACGACCGTGTGCCGAATCCGCTCGAGCATATTCCGGTAGTGCGTCCACGGAACTTCGCCATCGTGTTGAAGCCTCCCGACAACGATCGCTGGATGTATACCCAACTCCGCGGCAAAAGATAGTACTTCCTTCCTTGATATGAACGGCTTTGTCCTTGCTAAGAACCTCTGCAAAGCCTTCGCAGGAATCAACCACTCGTTTGCTGCCCTGTCGGCTCTCACCTCGGCGTTGAGCTGGTTCTCCGCAGGCTCGGCATCCTTGCCCACCAAGGAGTCGTCGACAAGCATTTCGTCCTTCTTTGCGTCCCCGGCAAGCACGTGCGCAAGTTCGTGCATTAGCGTAAACCAGAAACAATCAACCCGATCATATCTAAAGGTCAATGCTACCACCGGCTTCTCGTCGTCGAGCCACAACGACGCCCCGTCGATCCGCGTCTTCGGCAAGTGCTCAAGAATGATAAAGCGCACTCCGAGTTCGGCGAGCAACCCCGGGATCTTGCGAGTTTCCTTTTGCGATGTCGAACGTTTGGGCAGGTCACCGACCGCTGTTTCAAGCTCCCCTCGGGAGTACTTGGCAACCTTCATCTTCCGAGCGACTTGTCTCACCCGGCACCCCCACGCGAGTTGTGCTGGATTGTATGGATGATCGCGACTGGTCTTGCGTGCAGCCATGCCTAGCGTAGAGGTTTCATCGAGCGTATTCATTTCCAAGAAGCCGCAGACCTCTTGCTCAAGACGGTCGATATCACGGGGATTCCGAACCGATATCCATCGTCGTTTCATTAGCTCCTTTACGGGCGCCGCAGCGTAAAGGCGAGAGCGTCGCTCAATGTCGTCTCCACCGCCGTGACGTTTGTCGAGCAGGTCAAGCCTATAGGCGGATTCAAGGTTGAGCCAATACTCCGGACTGTTACCCAGAGCCTTGGAGAAAGCGACGGCAGTATCGGGCGTTATGGCCTTCTTTCCAGCGATGATTTCGTTTACAGCTTGAACTGGCCGCCCCACAATGTCGGAGAAGTCGGCCTGGCTCCAACCGCGAGAATCGAGTTCTTCCCGCAGCATCTCGCCGGGCTTGATTGGTGTAAATGGGCGCAGCGTGTTTTTCATTCTACTCTCCGTAGTGATTGTTAATCTCATGAATGAGAACGTATTTCCCCTGCTCGTCCTCCACCACTGAGATAATCAAACGCCATTCACGATTCAATCGCAGTGACTCCTTACCCTTATATCTTCCCTTGAGTCGCTCGTAATGAACACTAACCTGGACGCGCAAATCCCGTTCGTCTTTTGCCGCTTCAATATGACGGACCCGACGTAGATACGCATTCACGACTTCTTTCGGGAGCTCGCGCGCCCTCTCGCCCCGAGTGTAAAGCAGCTCAAGATTCTTGTCTTTAAATCTGAACCGCACCGGCACCTCACGTCGAGATCGTAGAGCAGCGCTGCGCATCTGTCAACCGGAAATCGCCCTAAGGGCGAAGGCATACGATCAATGCCCTGATTTTGTGACCAATCGGCAGCTCACACCGTTGCGCCCTCGCCCAGTTGCTTGCGCGCGAAATGACGTTATGGGAAACTTCAAACTTGCTGATCGAGGCAGCGTCGATGCCTATCCACTAATCTCAATGAAAACCCTTGGTGAGTTGGCGCATATCCTTAAGGCCGAGCTTGTCGGCGATCCGGAATCCGTCGTGCGGCGCGCGAGATCGTTCAAACTGGCAGGCGAAGGTGATGTGACTCTTGCGGCGGACGCGGCCTATCGCGCACGAATCAATGAGTCAAGAGCCACCGCAGTAATAGTAGCGGCCTCGATTGACGGCGCGAAATGCAACTTGCTGATCGCCGCCAACCCGAAGCTGGCTTTTGCCCGCGCGATTCACGCTCTTCACTCGGTCGAGTATCTAGCGACTGGAGTGAGCAACGACTTGGTCCTCGGCAAGGGCAGCACTCTTGGCAAAGATCTTTCTATCCGTCCTCGGGT
The DNA here is from genome assembly GCA_049273855.1 of Blastocatellia bacterium. Lineage (GTDB taxonomy): Bacteria > Acidobacteriota > Blastocatellia > UBA7656 > UBA7656 > Onstottus_B. The sequence goes on along the minus strand of JBASRN010000313.1, from coordinate 60,727 downwards.
AACCATCGGCGCGGACTCGATTGTCGGCGACCGGGTTACGCTGCACTCGGGAGTGGTCATAGGAAATGACTGCCGGGTTGGCGACGATGGGGTGATTTATCCCAACGTCGCGATTTACCCGGGTAGCGAGATCGGGCGGCGGGTCATCATTCACGCGGGAACGGTGATTGGCGCTGACGGGTTTAGTTTTGTGCCTGACGAGGATGGCCGTCAGTTCAAGTTGCTTCAGCTTGGGCGAGTTATCATCGAAGACGACTGTGAAATAGGGGCGAACTGCGCCATCGATCGGGGAGGGTTCCAGGACACGATCCTCCGGCGAGGGGTGAAGCTCGATAACCTGATTCAGGTAGGTCACGGCTGTGAGATTGGTGAAGACACAGTGGTTGCGGCTCTCGTGGGATTTGCGGGCGGAACGATCGTCGGCCGGGGCTGTGTGTTCGCCGGACAAGCCGGCACAAACCATCACGTCACGATTGGCGACGGGTCTACAGTCATCGGGCAGGCGGGTGTTACCAAGAACGTGAAGGCCGGCGCGGTGATCGCCGGAATGGGACAGGAGTACAATTCGTGGCGTCGTTCGCAGGTGCTATACTCGAAGCTCCCTGAGTTGGCTGAGCGGCTGCGTCGCGTGGAAGCGGCTATCGTAGATCCACAGGACAAGGAGCGAGAGTAGGTGAAAATCGGAAATCGCTCCGTTGATTGAATGAAATCCTCGCTGATCTTATAAGAAATACCTTCGCAGTCCCCATTGGTAAGAGCGATTGAGATATGGAGACTTTGCTCGACATAACCCAGATTCAGGCAATCTTGCCGCACCGTTATCCGTTCTTGCTCGTTGATAGGATCATTGAATACGAGCTCGGCAAGCGCGTGGTCGGGATAAAGAACGTATCGCTCAACGAGCCGTTCTTCGCGGGTCATTTCCCGGGAGCGCCGGTCATGCCCGGGGTGTTGATAGTCGAAGCGATGGCGCAGACGGCCGGCGTTATGATGCTTGCGAACCTTCCGGATCGTGAATCGAAGCTCGTCTTCTTCACCGGAATCGACGGCGCCAAATTCCGCCGCCCGGTTGTGCCCGGCGACCAGCTCAGGCTCGAGCTGACGGTGCTGCGGCTTCGGCCGCGCTACATCAAGCTGCGCGGCGAGGCGTACGTGGACGGCGAGCTCGTAGCAGAAGCGGAGATCTCTTCTGCGCTTGTCGATCGCTCGGTTGTAGAGCGCGGCGAGCAGCTCAACAACGCCGCCTTTACCCCTGTCGAGAGATGATGGAACCTCGTCCAGTGTCGATCCACCCGGCAGCCATTGTCAGCCCAAAGGCGGAACTGGGTCGCAACGTTTCCATCGGACCTTATTCTATTGTGGGCGATGACGTAATTCTGCACGATGACGTTCGCGTAGGCAGCCACTGCGTCATCGAGGGCCCGTCGGAGTTTGGCCGGGGTTGCACCTTTTTCCCCTTCGTGTCGGCCGGCCAGGCGCCAAACGATCTGAAGTACCACGGCGAGCCAAGCGGACTTCAAGCGGGCGAGCGCAATGTCTTTCGGGAGTACACGACGCTGCATCGCGGCACCGCGGGCGGCGGTAACCTTACCAGGATCGGCGCTGACAATCTTTTCATGACACAAGCCCACGTCGCTCACGACTGCCTGATCGGCGATCATGTTATCTTTGCAAATGGAGCAGTATTAGCCGGGCACGTGATCGTCGAGGACTACGTCACTCTCGGCGCCTTCTCGGGAGTACATCAGTTCTGCCGGGTCGGGCGACACGCTTTTATCGGAGCGTTCTCGGCGGTAGTAAAGGACGCTTTGCCCTACGCGCGCACAGTCGGCAATCACGCGCGATGCTACGGACAGAACACGCTTGGGTTAAAGCGGCGTGGCTTTTCAAGCGAAGAGATCATTAGAATCACTCGTGCGTTCCGGCTGCTGCTTGCGGCAAAGCTGAACACAACTCAGGCCGTCGAAGCGATAAAGCGTGAGTTGAGCGGCTGGCCCGAGATCGATTATCTGGTCGAGTTTATCGAGAGTTCGCAGCGCGGCGTAACCAAGTGACTGTTGATGAGGGACTCGTGAGATGAAGATAGTTGTTCTCAGCCACTCAGAGGTCGAAGATCTCCTGCCAGTCGGCGAATGCATTCCGGTGATGGAAGAAGCGCTCGCCGCGCTTGCGCGAGGGGAAGCTCACCAACCGCTTCGAATGATCATTCATCCGCCGGGTGCGTCGGGTGATATGGCGCTCATGCCTTCCTATCGCGCGGGCGAACGCGCGGCTTATGGACTGAAGGCCGTTTGTTTTTTTGCCGGCAATCCCCCCGTAGGTCTCGATTCACATCAGGGTGGCGTGTTGCTTTTTAGCGCTGAAACCGGAGAGTTGCTTGCGGTGATGAACGCTTCGGCGATCACCGCGATCAGAACGGCGGCGGTTTCGGGCGTGGCCACCAAGCTGCTGGCTCGGGAAGACGCATGTGAGCTTGCGATCATCGGCTCGGGCGTGCAAGCTCGCGCCCACCTCGAAGCAATGTCCTCGGTGCGCGCGATCAAGCGCGTGCGTGTCGCGAGTCTGACACTGGATCACGCGCGACGATTCGCGGACGAGTTGAAGCCGCGCTACGGATTTCCCATCGAGCCCTTCGAAAGCGTCGAAGCTGCCGTGCGAGGCGCAGACTTGATAGTCACCGCGACTACAGCTGAGCGCGCAATCCTTAAACGCGACTGGATTTCAGCCGGTGCTCATTTGAATGTCGTCGGGTCGAGCATTCCGACAACGCGAGAAGTTGACACGGCGACGATGGCGGCGGCGACCCTGTTTGTGGACCGGCGTGAGTCGACATTGAACGAAGGCGGTGACTACTTGTTTGCGATGCGGGAAGGCGCGATCGGGCCTGACCACATCCGCGCGGAGATCGGTGATTTGTTGATCGATAAGCATCCGGGCAGGACTTCGGCGGACGAGATCACGCTTTTCAAGTCGCTTGGTCTCGCGATTGAGGACCTGGCGTCGGCAGATTATCTCTACACCAAAGCTCAGGCGAGTCAGGTTGGGGCGTGGGTGGAATTCTGAAGCTGTTGTCAGTAGTCAGTAGTCCGTAGCTCGTGCTCCAGGTACCGCGGCGAACCTTGGGACACGAGCTACGGACTACGGACTACTCACCACCGACCACCGCTTATGAAGTACGGTTTGATAGCAGGCAACGGACGCTTCCCCTTCCTCGTGCTCGAAGGCGCGCGCGAGCAGGGCGTCGAGATGGTCGTCGCGGCGATCAAGGAAGAGACTGCCCCAGAGATAGACAGCCACGCGGGGCGCGTCGAATGGGTGGGGGTCGGACAACTTGGCCGCCTCATCCGCTTCTTCAAGCGCGAACATGTGACGCACGCGATCATGGCCGGCCAGGTAAAGCACCATCAGATTTTCCGTCTGAACGCGCTGCCCGACCTTCGAATGGTCCGGATGCTCGCGCGGCTGTCATCGAAGAACACCGACAGCCTGATCGGCGCCGTCGCCCACGAACTGGCTGGAGAGGGGATCACACTGGTCGAGTCGACTGCTTTTCTTGAATCGTTTCTGGCTCGCGAAGGAGTGCTTACCCGTCGCGGACCGACCAGTCAGGAGCGCGCGGATTTCGATTACGGCCTCGAAGTGGCGAGAGAGATCGGCCCGCTCGACCTGGGCCAGACTCTTTGCGTCAAGGATCGAGCGGTTGTGGCCGTCGAAGCGATGGAAGGCAGCGACGCGGTGATAGCTCGCGCAGGCGAAATCACCGGCGGCCGTCCTTTTGTCGTGGTCAAGGCCGCCAAGCCAAACCAGGACATGCGCTTCGACGTGCCGGTAATTGGCGTGGCCACTATCGAAGCGATGAAGGGCGCGGGCGCAACCGGGGTTCACGTCACGAAAAACAAGACGTTGCTATTTGACAAGGAGCAGATCGTCGGGCTGGCCGACCAATCGGGGATTTGCGTGGTTAGCGGCGAGTAGCAGCTATAGTCAGAGTCCGGCCTCGATGGTAAACTACGCCGAGTAGAAACGAATGGAGATGAGAAACAACAACACCGCCGAGCCCGATCCCGAAAGCGCCATCATCGATGCGGAGCTGCTGGTCAAGTATCGAATGATAAGCCGCGCGATTGAAACTCTGGAGCGCTCGATAGACAGCGCGCCGCGGCACGTCGGACTGCGAGAGAAGCTGAGAGAGATTCTGATTGACGCGGGGCTGCGCGACCAGGCCGCGCAGCACTGTTTGGCGCTTGCCAGCTTGCACATTTCGGCGGGCGATGTTGATAAGGCGAATGAAAGGCTGCTGGAAGCGAAACGGCTCGACCCCAGGGTCTCGGTAACCGGTCCGCTGCGCGCAGCGCGACGCTCGGAACCGGCTCAGCTCCGCGCGCAGAAAATATTGTCAGGCAATCTGGCTGAAGTCAGCTTGTTCGACATCGTTCAGATCCTCGAAAACAGCAGACTGAGCGGTGCTTTGACCGTGACCTCAACGGCGGCAAGCGGAGAGATTCACTTTGACGAAGGCCTGGTGATCGGGGCCAAGTCAGGTGTTGACATGGGACGAAAGGCGCTGGGCAATCTGGCCGGCGCGGCAGACGGTTCATTCGAGTTCGAGAAGTCGAATGCTGTTTACAATCGGACGATTCAGGCTACGAGCAACACTGCCCTCATACTCGATCTTCTTCGCACAAAGGATGAAGAAGAGCATGGCCTCGGCAAGCTCGATTCCTTCCAGTAGCTTCGCTCAAAACAAAACAGAAAGCGAGAGCATGCGGCGGTTCGCTTACTCTCGCTTCCGGTCTTACTTCGTTTTGGGGGTCAAGGCTTGGGTGGCGTGGTTGGCGCCGCGGCCGCCGGGTTGGCCTTGTTATATTCGTTTATGAAGTCCTGGGTGACATCCGACCGCCGGTCGTACCAGAGCAACGTCCCTGACTGCACGCCGTTAGCCGCGTCGACAAGCAGGACGATGCCACGCGTTGCCGTAAACTGTGCGGCGAACTTCTGCAGCTTGGCCTGGATGGGCTCGAATGCCTTATCGCGCGCGCGGCTGGCGTCGGCCTGCAGGTCCTCGCCTTTTCGCTGGTAGTCCTTCTTCATCACTGCGAGCTGTTCGGTTTTCTCAGCGACCGTCGCAGGAGACAAAGTGGAAGCCTGGGTCTTTATCGTCGCCTCAAGCGCGGTGATCTTCTCACCCAACCCCTGGACCTCTTTCACTCGCGCCTCGAACTGGCGGTTGAGCGCCTCGATCCTGGTCTTGAACTCGGTGACTTGCCCTTGAAACATCGCGGTGTTGATGACCGCGACCTTGCCTTGCGGAAGAGCGGCAGGTGCGGCGCCCGCTTGCGGCGTCAACCCCGACGTAACCTGGGCAGACGCTCCAACTCCGATGGTCGCAAGCGCGACTGCTGTTAGCGCTAGTCTAAAGTATCTCATCTGAATGACTCCTCTCGACGCTACGGTTTGGCCGGCGGTTTAACTACCGGCTTGGCCGGCGTCGCCGACGGTTGGACACCGGGCGTAGCAGGAGCAGCACCGGCAATCGGATTCGCTTTGTTATAAGCGGCGATGAAATCGTCGGTGATGTCGGCGCCCGGGTTCCAGAAAGCAAGGGCTCCGGTTTGCGCGGCGCCGGCCAGGTTGAAGATGACTACGATCCCGCGTTGCGAGGCGTAGGTGTTGAGAAACTGAAACAGCTTGTCGCGGATCGGCTTTGTCGACGTATCGACAGTTCGTTCGTAGTCGGCCTTCAAGTCTTCGTAGTCACGGGTTCCGCGCTTTTTCAGGTCCTCGAACGCAGTCTGCAACTCCTGGCATTTATCGGGCGTCAAGTTTGGACACTTCGTCCGTATGTCGCTTTCCATCTGTTTCAACTGGCTTTCGACGCCTTGAAGCTTTTGATAGCGGTCTTTGAACTGGTTATCGACCTGATCATATTTGACTTTCAACTCATTGATCGACATCCGAAACGCCTCAGTGTTCATGACGGCGACCTTGCCGTCTGGAATTGCGGCGCCGACCCCGGCCTGAGTGGCCTGCTGCGCCGACGCCAGCCCCGCCGTCGACGCCACTAGAACTGCCGCCAGCGCAGCAAACTTGATCTTCAACATAGATGCTCCTGTGTTTTCTATTGTGCGCGCCTGACTGATGGCGTCAGCCGCCGCCCGGAAAAGCGTGATTATAGCAGCCACAAGTGACATAACAACAGCGACAAGTAACAGGTTTAAATGACTCCTTTTTTTTCGTTTGCCGCCTGTCAGGGACACGGCGGCGCTTCTAGAAAGTTCGCCCGACTGAGAACCTGATCGCCCGCTTCTCTTCGAAGAAGAACGGATTGTCAGTCCTTGCATTTGGGTTCAGGGCGAATATCAAACGGAACGGCACGTTGATGACCGGGACTTGCACGCGAATCTCGCCGCCCATGCTGTAGCGGTAGTTGTCAAAGACGCCTGCGACGGTTTGCGAAAGCGCCGCCCTCCGCGATGTCTGCTTTTCACCCACGATCAAAACCTGTGTGAACCCCGGCGGAATGCCGCCCTGGCTCTCGGGTGGCCTGGCTTTTCTTATCTCTCTTGCGGTTGCGAGCTCGCCGCGCGGATTAAGGATGCGAACTGCGATTACCTGGTTAGGCACGAACTCCGAACGCTCGAACTGGTCTTCCAGCGATCGTATATTGAACACCGAGCCGATGTCAAAAAATGGCGCGACAGAAACCGGGCCAATGATCGGAATGCGATACTCGACATTGAACAAGAGCTGGGTGTCCCCGCCAATAAAGGCGGGAAAAACACCCACCGATGATTCAGGTTGGTCCGTAACCGTGAACGAGTTGATAACACTGGGTGCAACCGTCCCCGAACGCCCATTCCTGGGTGGCCGCACTTTCAAAATGTTGCCAAAAACATCCTTGGCAATGACGTCTTGAGTTGTGAATGTGGAAAACACCGGCGCGGTCGGCGAGATGCCACGAATGCTGTATCCGCGGATCGTTTCTTCACCGCCCAGGAAGAAGCGAGCGAAAAGCGGTGTGCCCCCGATAAACGACAGCGAATTGGATTGGAAGGGCGTGCCGAACGCGCCTATGTAGGAGTACAGCGCCCGAAAACCAAGCGTCCTGGTCTTCTGCGGATCTAGTTGCGCGGTGTTCTCCCGGCCCGCAAAAAGCGGCCGAAACATCTTGAACTCAAATGTCGGTTGGATCGTGTTTACCTTACCCCCGAGAGGTCCTCCTGACAAAGAGAACCCCAGCGTTATCGACTTGCCTTTTGTCGGGTCGAGGGATCCATTCAGAGTGTTGTACGTGACGGATGGAGTGAATGTCGATTGAGTCACCCCGCTCTGACGGAAGGTCACAAGGATGTTGTTGCTGGGATCGTCGTCCTCGTTCACCGCCGGGTCGATAATGTCGGTCGTGCGGTACGAGTACGACGCACCAAGCCTGATAAAGCGACCCATGCGAAACCGCTTTGCAAAAAAACTCAAAGGCGCAGATGCAGTCACCGCACCGCCGAGTGTCTTCTGGGTGAACAGCGACTGGCCGCTAAAGTCCTGAACTCCGGTGCCCGGCCGGAACGACGCGAACCCCTGGCCAAAAAACTGATAGTTCTGATAGAAGATGTTGACGCCCAGACTGATAGGCCGGCCCTTCACATATGGCTCGGTAAAGCCGACATTGATGATCTTCTGGAGATTTCCGGTCGCTATCGCAAGCGACAGCGTCTCCCCATAGCCGAGCAGGTTGTTCGTCGAATAATCGAGACCGATATACGACCCGCCGACCCCGGACACGCCGCCGGTAAAGCTGATCTGCTGACGGCCCTTTTCCTCGACTTTCAGCGTCAAGTCGACCTGGCCCTCTCGCTCGTTGGTGTTGATGGTGGCGTCTTCTTTCTTGACCTGATTGAAGTACCCGAGCTGATTCAGACGCAAGATGCTCAAGTCCCACATCTGCTCGTTGTAACGTTCGCCCTCGTTCAGCAATACTTCGCGCCGCATCACGTTGTCGCGTGTGAACGTGTTGCCGATGAACTCGAGCCGCCGCAGCATGTACTGTTTGCCTTCTTCCATAGTGAACGTCACGTCAACAGTTCCTTTGGCGAAGTCGTTCGGGTCATCGTGGAAGTCGGGTGTGAACCCGGAGTTGAACTGGATGTAGCCGCGCGAGCCATAGAGCTTCTTCAAGTTCTCAAGACCTTTTTGAACCGTGCTGTAGCCCTTCACCACCTCCCCGGTCTTGAGCCCTATGATTCCCTTGATTTCGTCGGCGGTGAACTCGGTGTTGTCCTCAACTTTCACCTCTGCGGCGCGGTACTGCCGGCCTTCGTCGATGGGAACGACGATCTTGAGACCGCGGCCCTTGTGTCCGATGAACGGCAGCCAGTTGCCGACATCGCCTACTTCTTCGACTCGCGGTTCTCCGAACCTCGCTTTCAGATAGCCTTGATCGGCGTATACCAGCACGCGAAGGCGATCAAGGTCAGCTTCGAATTTGTCTTTGTGGTAGACGTCCTTCGAGCTGAAGGTGGTCAGGAGACCCACTTCCTTCACCAGCTTCATGTGCTTTCGGAGATGAGAACTGGAGAAGACCTTGTTGCCTTCAAACTCTATGTCGGCTACTCGGAACCGGGGACCCTCTTCGATCTTGAATGTCAGTCCCACCGCGGTTGCCGATATTTCCTCGATAACCGGTTCTACTGTTGCTTCGGGGCGGCCTTCGTTCGCCAGCAACTCTTTTATCACTGCGGCGGCGCGTTTTGCTTTTACGGGATCGTATTGCGACTCCTTCGAAAGACCAACCGACCGCTTCCGAAATTCTTCGAGAAGGGTCGACTGCTGCACTGACTTCAGCCCTTCGTACTTGATGTCAAGTAGCAGGGCCCGCTCCCTCACTTCAAAGGTGATGATCTTGCCTCCGCGCGTTCCCTCCTCGGCAAAGATCCTCACGTCTTCGAAATGCCCCTGCGCATAGAGCGCGCGAACGTCTCGGTCGAGCTGCACCGGATTGTAAGGATCGCCTTCACGAGTGCCTATCCAGATCTTTACGGTTGATTCGGGGATGCGCCTGTTCCCCCGGATGATGACCTGCTCGACGAGAACTGTCTGCTGTTGACTGGCAAGAGCGAGCGGCCGAACCAGCCGTCCATCCGTTGGCCACGTGCCAATTGCAGCTACGATCAACGCGATCAAACAAAGAACTCGGTTACTCATAAATGAATTGCACACTCCCTGATAATCCTGAGGTCGTTCTGAGCTTACCCCGCTCTTAGCCGGTCTTAAGCGAGAAGAGGATGCGACAGGTTTTCAAAAGGCAATTGGCACGCTCAAAGCTAAACCAGATTGCTACCCCGAGACCAGCGCGAGGCTCAGGGCTGGCTGTATCGTCCTCACCAAAAGTAGAACGCAAGTTTGACCGGTTATTGTAACAAAAGTGGTGGGGCAAGCCAAACCCACCCAATTCTGGATCTTGGGTTCTGGATTGGGGATCGAGCCGGTCATTCGACCAGATCTGAGGCGCGGCGAAATCCAAAAATCCCCTTCATTTTGCGCTACGGTACTGAAGTACTCGAACGTTCTCGATCGTGACCAGCCCGTCGCCTACCATCTCCTGGATCACGGGCAGCAGCGCGGAAATCTTTTCGCGGCCATCAACAATCTCCACAACGATGGGCAGGTCTTCTGAGAGACGAAGGATCTTAGCGGTGTGAATTCGCGAGTTTGCGCCGTAGCCCATCAACCCTCGCAGCATCGTGGCGCCCGCAATTCCCATCTCCCGCGCCTTCAAGATGACCGCTTCGTAGAGCGGCAGCCCTTTCCACTTGTCGGACTCGCCGATGAAAATGCGTAGCAATTGGGCCTCTTCCGGAATCTGCATTGAGCGCCTCCAGGTTAGACGAGCTGGGCCAGTCTTATGCCAAGCCACACAGCCCCAAGTCCGAGCCCTACGCTTGCCGAAACGTTCAGTGCCGCGAGTCCAACCTGCCCGTCGCGCAGCAGTGAGAGTGTCTCGAACGCAAAACTCGAGAAGGTTGTGTAGCCGCCAAGTACGCCGGTCAACAGCGCCACACGGGTCGTCGGGCTTACCAGCAGTCTGGCTTCAAACAACTCGGCCAGCAACCCGATCAGAAAACTACCGGAGACGTTGATGATCAGGTTAGCGTAAGGAAAGGTAGGCTCTTTGACGTTGGAGTAGATGAAACTGGCAAGGAGGTATCGGAAGCCTGTTCCGAGCGCGCCACCGGCTAACACCAGGAAGATTCTCTGCATCGAATGAACGTCTCGCTGTCTACTGGACCAAAAGCGGCTCGTTCATTTCCTCGAGTTCGACCGGCCTGTATTGAAGCGAGTCCCCCTCGAGGCTGACCTCAACGATCGATGCTTCGGTGAAGCGGCCGCCAATGAGCGCTTCCGACAGCGGATCCTCAACGTGCTTCTGCAACGCCCGGCGAAGTGGACGCGCCCCGTATGTTCGGTCGGAGCACGTCTTTTCGACAATCCAGCGCCGCGCATCAGCCGTCATCTGCACCTGAAGTTTCCGGCGAATCAGCGTTCGGTTCAGTTGGGCGATGAGCAATCCGACGATTTCGAACAGATCAGCATCAGTGAGCGGCTCGAAGACTATGATCTCGTCAAGCCTGTTTACGAACTCGGGATTGAAGGTTTGCTTGACGGCCTGCATCACGCCTTCCTCGACCGTGGCCTGCTGGGTGCGAGAAGAAGCCTGGAATCCCATGTGCCCGCGCTTCTGGATGAACCTGGCGCCGATATTGGAAGTCATGATGAGAATCGCGTTTTTGAAATCGACGGAGTTGCCCAGCGAATCGGTTAGGGTTCCGTCCTCCAGCACCTGGAGCAGGATGTTGAACAGATCGGGATGCGCCTTTTCCACCTCGTCCAGCAACAGAACCGAGTATGGATTGCGCTTGATCTTCTCGGTCATCTGCCCGCCTTCTTCGTGGCCGACGTATCCCGGCGGGCTGCCTATTAGCTTCGACACCGAGTGTTTCTCCATGTACTCGGACATGTCGAAGCGAATCAGGGCGCGCTCGGAGCCGAATAAGCAGTCCGCCAGGGACCTCGCAACTTCGGTTTTGCCTACACCGGTGGGTCCGAGAAAAAGAAAGGATCCAACAGGCCGATTTGGGTTCTTGAGACCGGCGCGGCTTCGGCGAATGGCCCGCGACAGCGCGGAAATGGCGCGGTCCTGACTTACGATTCGCTTGTGAAGCTCGTCTTCGATCCGGAGCAGCTTTGCCGTCTCTTCTTCCTTGATCGACGTGATCGGTATTCCGGTCCAGCGCGATATGACTTCTTCGATGTCGTCTTTTGTAACTTCCGGGAAATGCTCGGCGACCAGGTTGTGCGATTCGCGAAGCGTCGTGAGCCGGTCAAGCTCTTCCTGCTCTTTCTGCTTGAATATCTTTGCCCGCTCGAAATCCCGCTGCGCCTGCGCGCGTTCAAAGTTAGCCGTGTGGCGTCGAAGCTTTCGCTGGCAGTCCTGTATCTCAGCAGGCAGGTGAGCCTCGCGAAGCTTGACCCGCGCGCCGGCTTCGTCGACGATGTCGATCGCCTTGTCCGGAAGGAACCGATCCGGAATGTACCGATGAGACTGGTAGACTGCGGTCTCGATAGCATCCATCGTGTAGCGAACCTGATGGAACAGCTCGTAGCGGTCCTTGATGCCCTCGAGTATCTTGATCGTCTCTTGCTCGCTTGGAGGCGGAACTTTTATCGCCTGGAAGCGTCGCTCGAGTGAGCGGTCCTTCTCGATCGTCTTGCGAAACTCGGCAGGCGTGGTGGCGCCGACGCATTGAATCTCGCCGCGAGACAGCGCCGGCTTCAAGATGTTGGCCGCGTCGAGTGAACCCTCCGCCGAGCCCGCGCCGACCAGCGTGTGCAACTCGTCGATAAAAATGATGTAGTGCTGGTTGTCGATCAATTCGCGCATGATCGTCTTCAGCCGTTCTTCGAATTGGCCGCGGTACTTGGTGCCCGCCACAACCAGCGAGAGATCCAGCGCCAGGATCCGTTTGTCACGAAGGAATGGAGGAACGTCGCCGCTAACGATTCGCTGCGCCAGTCCTTCTACGATCGCAGTCTTGCCGACGCCCGGTTCGCCTATCAGCACCGGGTTGTTTTTTGTTCTTCGGCACAGTATCTGAACGAGCCGCTCGATCTCGCTTTCGCGGCCGATCAGCGGGTCAAGCTGGTCATTGCTTGCCGCCTCGGTCAGGTCGCGGCTGAACTCGGTCAGGTGCGGCGCGTCTTTTTTCTGAGACACGGACCGATCGCTCTGCTGCCCGCGGGTCAGGTCATCGCGTATCTGGCTCAACCGGAGCCCTCGTTCGTAAAGGATCTCGCAGGCCGGTGATTTCTCCTCGCGAAGGATCCCCAACAGCAAGTGCTCGGTCCCGATGTGGCGATGCTGGAGCCGCTCACTCTCGTCGGCGGCGTAGCTCAAGACGTGTTTCGCGCTTGGCGAAAGAGGCAAGTCCACGGATGCCGACACCTTATCGCGCAGCGGCGTGCGTCCTTCTATCTCTTTGCGAATTGACTCGACCGTCGAGTGCGGGGTGCGGAAGAACTTCTGGGTTAGTTGCTTGTCTTCGCGAAGCAGGCCAAGGAGGATGTGTTCGGACTCGATGGCCCGGGCGCCAAACTGGCTTGCTTCATACCTTGCGAAGAATATGACGCGGCGAGCCTTCTCGGTATAACGTTCGAACATATTCGCTTCCGCAAAGTATCAGGGCTTGAGGACTGGTGTCTGAGAGCTGAGCGAATTATGCCAGATCATTTTCTATGCGGATGTTTCACTCATTCTCAATCGCCATTCTCGTCGCCTATCCCAGCCGTCCATCCTCCAGGTGCAGCACGCGGTCGCAAATCGAAGCAAGACGCTCGTTGTGAGTTACGATCACCGAAGTAAGATTGTGCGACGCGTGTACCTCCTTGAGAAGGCTATGAATGCTGTCACTCGTCTTGCTGTCGAGATCACCGGTCGGTTCGTCGGCCAGCAAAAGCCGGGGCCGGCCTACGAGCGCCCTGGCCAGCGCCACGCGCGCCTGCTCGCCGCCTGAGAGTTCGCCGGGCCGATGCGTCGCGCGGTTGTCGAGCCCTACGCTTCGAAGCACCTCGGCGGCACGCTCCATTGCCGGCCGGCGTGAGGCTCTTCCGATCAACAGCGGCATCATCACGTTTTCAAGAGCGGTGAACTCGGGCAGCAGGTGATGAAACTGGAAGATGAAACCAATTTCCCTGTTCCGAAACCGCGCCAAGTCTACATCAGCGAGTTTGAGAATGTCAAACGCGGCCACTTTTACGCTACCGGCACTTGGCCGATCCAATCCTCCTAATAGATGCAACAGAGTCGATTTTCCAGCGCCCGACGGTCCGATTACCGCAACCATCTCGCCTTCCTGTATCTCGAGGTTCAGATTCTCAAAGACGACGACCCGGGTGCGGCCCGAATCGTAAGACCTTCCCAGATTTTCAGCGCAAACGAGCGGGGCGGCGACAGAGCGAAGCGGAGCAACGGGTTCGAGAGTCGCCGCGTCTTGTCGAGTTTTACTCATAACGCAGCGCCTCCACCGGATCGAGCCGCGCGGCGCTCCAGGAGGGATAAATTGTGGACAGGAAGCTGATAACGATCGTGACCGCGGCAACCAGGATTATATCGACGGCGCCTGAGTGAAACGGCAAGTAGTCGAGCGCATAAGCTCCCGCCGGGAGTTTGATCCACCGGTAAGCATTCGCAAAATGACAGAAGCTTGCGCCGAGCAAAACCCCTGCAACCATTCCCACAATGCCGATCACCAGGCCCTGAATCATAAACAAGTACATGACGCTTTGATTCGTCGCGCCCATCGACTTCAAAATCGCTATGTCTCTATGCTTTTCCATCACGATCATGATCAGCACTGTGATGATGTTGAGCGCCGCAATGCCGATGACTATCAACAACGCGATTCCCGACAGATACTTCTCGTAGCTCAAAGCGCTATAGATCGGCGCGTTCAATTGCTGCCAGTCCTGTACATCGTAGTCGTCGCCGACCACGGCGAGTAGCTCGCGACCGATCCGTTTCACGGCGTCAACGTCGTCCACTTTCATCTGAATCACTTCGGCTACGTCATCCGCGCTCGAAAGCCGCTGCGCCGCATCGAGCGAAATGTAAGCCCACGTCTCGTCGTAATCGGTCAGTCCCGACGCAAATATGCCCGCGACCCTGAAATCGCGATAGCGCGGCGCAAGTCCGACCGGCGTCAGGTGGCCCTCGGGCGAAATGACCGTAGCGATGTCGCCGAGCTTCAGCCCGATCGTTTGCGCCAACTCACGTCCCAATACGATTTGATCGGTCTTAGCTTGAGTATCCGGATCGGTTTCAGGTTGGGCGAGCGATTGTGCATTGCCTTCGACTGTGAACTGAAACACTTCGTTGGCTTCGGGCGGCGCGCTCATGTCGACGCCCTTCAACACCGCTCCGGTGGTGTCCTTCTGACCTTGAATCAGCACACGCTGATAAAGCGTCGCCGACGCCGCGCGGATATGCGGCAATGATCGGAGCTTCGCAACCAGCTCGCGATAGTCTTCAATCGGACGGCGGCTCTTGTGGGTCAAGTTCAGGTGGGCGGTGCCGGAAAGAATCTTTGTCTGAAACTCCTGACGGAAGCCGGTCATCATGCCGAGCACTACGATAAGCGAAGCTACTCCAGCAGCAACCGCCGATATGGCGATGACGGTGATGACCGAGATCATCACCTGCTTGCGCTTGGCGCGCAGGTAGCGGAGTGCGATGAATAACTCGTATGGCATCAAAGCAAGTGAGGGGGAGCTGGGGCGCAGAGAGTAAAGGGGCGGAGTAACGTTAGGTGCTCCCCGGCTCCTCTGCCCCTCGGCTCCCGTGCTTGCCCTCCGGTCTCATGTGCGGAAACAGAATCACATCGCGGATCGATCTCGAATCGGTCAAGACCATTACCAGCCGGTCGATCCCGATCCCTTCACCCGCGGTTGGCGGCATTCCGTAAGACAACGCGCGAATGTAGTCTTCGTCGATCAGCATCGCTTCCTCGTCGCCGCCCTGCCGAAGCATCATCTGAGCCTCAAATCTTGCTTGCTGATCCTTTGGATCGTTGATCTCGCAGAATGCGTTGGCTATTTCCATCCCCGAGACGAACAACTCGAAGCGATCCACGAACGCCGGGTCGGTCTCGCTCTGCTTGGAAAGCGGCGACAGGTCCGTCGGGAACTCGGTGATGAAGGTGGGGTTGACCAACCGAGGTTCGACGACGTGCTCAAACACTTCGCCGAGCAGGTAGCCGTAAGGCAGCGATTTGAGATGAGAGATCAGGGATCTGAGAACCGGGTGCCCCTCTGCGCATCGCAGAATGCCTTCTCGAGTCGACAGATCTTCGAGCGTTGGCGGTGAATACCAAGGCTCGATTTGACTGAGTTTTTCCTTTATTAGAGCGTCATTTTCTGTCGTTCTCGCTCCGGCCTGAAGTTCCGACACCTCTCTGCCGATCTCGGCTCCCAACACTTGTTTTGCCGCGTAGTCGCGAGCGTCGGGCCAATAGTGAATGATCGCTTCGCGCATCGTGAAGCGTTTCCACGGTCTGGTGAAGTCGATCTCCTGCTCACCGTATTGAACGACGCTTTTACCGCAGACTTGCTCGACAAGCCCCGAAATCAAAGACTCGGTCAGCTCGATAAGGCTCTCGAAGTCCGAATAAGCCTCGTAGAACTCCAGCATCGTAAACTCGGGGTTGTGAGACCGGTCGATTCCCTCGTTGCGGAAGTTCCGATTTATCTCGTAGACCTTTTCGAAGCCGCCGACGATGAGGCGTTTCAAATAGAGCTCGGGCGCGATCCGCGCATACAGATCTATATCGAGGGCGTTGTGATGCGTCACGAACGGCCGAGCCGCCGCCCCCGTAGGCAGCGGAGTAAGCATCGGCGTTTCAACCTCGATGTATCCGCGCGCGTCAAAGAACGCACGAATCAAACGGACGATCTGAGCGCGCTTCTCGAAGACTAGTCGCACGTCGCGGTTGGCGATCAGGTCGGCGTAGCGTTGCCGGTAGCGAATCTCGATATCGTGCAGCCCATAGTACTTGTCCGGCGGCGGAAGCAACGCTTTCGACAAGAAAGTCAGCGACTCGGCGTGTATAGAAAGCTCGCCCGTTCGGGTTCGAAAGATTCGCCCTTCCACCCCGATGAAGTCGCCGAGGTCAAGGAGCTTGAACAACGACCACGTACGTTCGTCGACTTCGTTCGACTTGATGTAAATCTGAAGCACCTCCGCGCCGTCGGTGAATCGTATAAACGCGGCCTTACCCATCTTGTTGATCGCGTGAATGCGGCCCGCCGCCCGAACGACAGCGCGAGATACATCCAGCTCTTCGCCGGTCTTAGCCGCGAATTGCTCGACAATCTGATTTATCGTATGGGTGCCGTCGAACTTGTGAGGGTAAGTCTGAAATCCGAGGAGGCCGATCTCCCCGAGTGACCGGCGCCGCTCTTGCTCCTGATCGTTCGAATCGGATTCGTCGTGCGGCTGGTCGGTCATCGGCTCTCCGGCGTTTCTAATAGGTAAGCGATTATAGGAACCCGCTTTGAACAGTGTCAACGCAACGGCATTCGTGCTCGTAGCGAGACGGACGAATCCTTGACCACGCCAGCCCCCGCATGATACCAATCCGCTTTCACTCCCCCTTTTTTACTGGCTGCCGATAACCCCGTTTGGAGAATGTGAATGATGAGAAGACTGCTGCCCGCTCTGGTCATGCTGTGTGGACTGATTTGTGGAAGCCTGTATCCGGCGTCGATGACCCGGATCGAAGCGAATAACTCCAACGCCTTTGTATACACAGCCGCCGGCCCTCAGGAAGGTCACACCATCACGATAACTCCCTGGGGTCCCACACAAGAGATGGTCGACGCGGCGAAGGCTCGTGTGGTAAAACACCCCGGCCTTATTGCGTTGTTGAAGAGCGCCGAATATCGAATGGTTTCCTTCCAGTTGATTGACTCTTCAAGAGGAGAGCCCCAACCGGCCGACAGCTTCAAGGCGGTCATCTTCGACTACTCCAACAACAGGGCGTTTTCCTGCAGCGGACGCTTTGACGGCACGGACTTGCAGATCGACCCGTTGATCGACCAGCCCGATCCCGATGCAGGCGAGTTTGACGCCGCCGTCGATGTAGTGGCTCGAGACAAGAAGATCGGAGCGGCGATCAAGGCCGGCGAACTGCAGCCGTATCGCCCAATGCCTCCCTTGGTCTATTCGGACAATCCTGTCGGCAAAGTGAACCGCACCGTCGCCGTCGGATTGATGCCTCGAGGCGTTAACTTCCAAAATCGGATTGTCGGCGTCGATATGATCCAAAAGAAGGTGGTGCAGTTTGTGAGCAACGCTCCGCCAGCCGCAATGGCGAGCCCGGCCGCATGTGGATTGGCTGACGACCCGGGCCACTCGGCGAGCGGCCGAGGCCAGAGTGGACAGGCCGAGATTGTGATCAGCCGGGCTGGAGTTGAAATCTGGCGCTTCATTGTAGTCAGGCCATCAGCCTCGTCGGGAACTAAGGCCTCGGCGGTTGAGCTACTGAACGTGAACTATCGAGGCAAGCGCGTGCTGACGCAGGCCCACGTGCCTATCCTGAATGTGCAGTACGACCGGAACCTCTGTGGTCCGTACAGAGACTGGCAGTATGACGAAGGGTTCTTTACGGCTAATGGAACGGACGTACCGGGGACAAACGGTTCGATTCGAATGTGCACCGGCCCGCCGCAAACGATTTTGGAATCGGGCAGTGACATCGGGAACTTTCGTGGCGTCGCCATCTATGACAACAAGGAAGAAGTCGTCGTGGTGAGCGAGCTCGAAGCGAGCTGGTATCGTTACATAAGCCGCTGGACCTTTACCGATAGCGGCGTAATCAAGCCTCGCTTCGGGTTTGGCGCCGTCCAAAACAGTTGCGTCTGCAACATCCACACGCACCACATCTACTGGCGGTTGGACTTCGACATCAACACGGCGGCAAACAATCTTGTGGTAGACAATGCGCCGGCGGGCGATCAAGGAATAAAAAGCGAAGGAATGTTGCCGCGCCTTGATCGAATGAATCACACGTGGACTATTTCCAACACGCTAAGCAGCGAGTCGGTCGTCTTGAGACCGGGACCGTGGGATGGGAACTACGACAAGTATGGTAAAGGCGATGTGTGGGTACTGCGGAAGAACCCAAACGAAATCGATGACCACGTCACCTGCACTACATGCACGTCGTCCTTCATTAATCTCGCGCAGTACATCAACAACCCACCGGAGTCGACCCTCGACACGGACATCGTGGTCTGGTACGGCGCGCACTTCAATCACATTAACGGAAACGTGGCTTGTGGCACTTCGGCGGGACCGGACATCGAAATAACCAGGTGGTAGACCGGCGGACTAGCGCGCAAACAAGGGACTCAAACAAGAGGCAGCGGGCGAACGCTCACTGCCTCTTGTTGTGTGCGCCAGCGTCTATACTCGAGTCGGACAATCGAAAGTTGGCCTCTGTAGGTGGTTTGCTGTAGATTCCGTCCTTGGGACAAAGCGATGACCAAGATCCAGAACATCGAGTCTCTCACACACGAGCGCCAGCGCATGCGGCGCGAGGGAAAGCGCGTCGTGTTCACAAACGGCTGTTTTGACTTGCTTCATCGAGGGCACGTGCGATATCTCGCCGAGGCTCGCGGCCTGGGCGATGCCCTCATAGTGGCCTTGAACAGCGACCGCTCGGTGCGGTTGCTGAAAGGCGAAGGCAGGCCGATCCTGGACGAGCGCGAGCGAGCCGAAGTGATTGCGGCGCTGCAGGCAGTTGATTTCGTGGTCGTTTTTGACGAGGACACGCCACGAGAGATGATAACGCGATTGCTTCCCGACGTGCTGGTGAAAGGTGGTGACTGGCCTGTAGATCAGATCGTCGGTCGAGAGGAAGTTGAAGCCGCCGGCGGCAAAGCGGTATCGTTGCCCTATGTGGAAGGCTCGTCTACGAGCGAGATCATTGATCGAATAAGAAAGATTCTCCCGTGAGGGCAAAATTTCCCTGCTGTATATCTTGAGCCTCAGAGTCAAGCGATGAAGCACATCATAGTCGGAACCGCCGGGCATATCGATCACGGCAAGACAGCGCTAGTCAAAGCGCTAACAGGCGTTGATGCCGACCGGCTCAAAGAAGAAAAACAACGCGGTATTACAATCGACATTGGATTCGCCGACCTGGCCATGGGCGAGTATCGGTTAGGGTTTGTTGACGTGCCCGGACACGAGCGCTTCGTCAAGAACATGCTTGCGGGCGCGCACGGCTTGGACCTGGTCATGCTTGTAGTCGCCGCGGACGAATCCGTGATGCCCCAGACGCGCGAGCACTTTGACATCTGCCGATTGCTGCACGTCAAGTCGGGGCTCGTGGCGCTCACAAAATCGGACCTCGTCGACGACGAGCTGCTCGAGCTTTCGCGCAGCGAGGTCGAAGACTTCGTGCGCGGATCTTTTCTTGAAGGCGCGCCCGTCGTCGCGGTCAGCTCGCGAACTGGGGAAGGAGTCGATGAGCTCAAAAGGGTGCTGGTCGAGCTGGCTTCGGCAGTCGAGCCGAAGGCGTCGCAGGCCGTCCCACGTCTTCCAGTCGATCGCGCTTTCTCGATCAGAGGGTTCGGAACAGTTGTTACCGGGACTCTGATTGCAGGCGAGTTGAAGAGCGGCGATGAGATCGAGGTTCTGCCCGGCGACGTGAAGACTCGCGTTCGAAACCTGCAAGTCCACGGGCGGGACACGAGCCGCGCGGTCGCGGGCCAGCGCACGGCGATCAATCTTCAGGGCGTCAACGTCGAACAAGCCCAGCGTGGAAGCGTGCTGGCTCCGGCGGGCCGGCTTCAGGCTACGTCGATGATCGACGCGCGGCTGGATTTGCTCAAGACCGCGTCACGCCCGCTGGTGCAACGGGTGCGGGTGCGTCTGCACCACGGCACCGCGGAAGTGATGGCTCGAGTTGTGATACTCACGGGCTCGGGGTTTCAGGCTCCGCCTTCCATGTTCGGGGTTCAGGGTTCCGAGTCGAACCTGGATCTCGGAATCGCCAACGCTGAACCCGGGACCCTAAACCCGAAACCCGAAACCCGAAACCCTAAACCCCGAACCCGGAACCCTGAACCCGGAACCCTGAACCCGGAACTTGGAACTTTGCTACCCGGAGCGAGCGCAATCGTGCAGCTCCGATTGGAAGAACCGATAGCCGCGCTGCCAGGCGACCGATTCATCATTCGCAGCTACTCGCCGCAAGTGACCATCGGCGGCGGCGTCATCATCGACGCGCTGCCTCAAAAGCATCGCATCCACGACGCTTCGGCTCGCGCAAAACTCGAACAGCTCGAAGGCTCAGAGCGCGGCGAACAGATCGCGTTGTTCGTCGAGATGTCGGGCGCGCGGGCCATGTCGGGCGCCGAAATCGCCGCGCGAACTGGAGCTACCGACCAACAGATAGCCGGGCACGCCAGGGAGCTGGTCAGCGAGGGCCGCGTCATCGAAGTGACCGCCTCACCGCTCCTGCTTATCTCCGCCGAAAGCTACCGCGCGCTTGCCGGGAGCGTGGTTGAGCTGCTCGCCGAGCATCACAGGCGTGAGCCGTTGTCTCTCGGCGTAAGCCGCGAGGAAGTGCGCGAACGACTCTTCGGAGAGGTCAAACCGGAGATCTTTCGCGCGGCGATCGCGCGTCTGGTTGATGAAGGCGGCGTTGCAGCGGAACGTGACTCGCTCCGTCTGGCTTCGCATCGGCCGGCACTGACCGACGCAGACCTGGCCGCGAAACAGAATTTAGAAGCCGCTTTCAAGGCTGCCGGGTTGCAAGCCCCCACCCTCGAGGAGGCAGCCGGCAGCATTCGAGTACCGGTAGAGATGGCAAGAAAGCTCTACAACTTGCTCGCGGCCGAACATCGCATCCTCAAAGTCGGCGACATGATCTTTCACGTTGATTCGATCGAAGACCTGAAATCAAGAGTGCGCGCTCAGAAGGCGATCAACCCGAGGATTGACGTGGCGGTGTTCAAGGAGATCACCGGCGGACTGTCGCGCAAACACGCGATTCCGTTGCTTGAGTATCTTGATCGAGAGCGAATAACTCGTCGCGTCGGCAACGAGCGCGTGATATTGTGAGTTAGCCCTGGCAGGTTTATTGAATGGCTCGCACCAGGGCACCAAGACGGTAAGGAACACGAAGCGAACTGCGGACGCCTTTATGACTTGGTGAGGCTTTGTGACTTTGAGTCTTTGTGGCAAAAACAATCGGAGCTAATCATGTCACTTCCCAAAAGCGTTTTAATCGCTACTCTTCTAATGTTCGCCGCAACCCCTTGCGGCGCGCAAAGCGGCGGCTTGCTTGAACGCGCGCTCAAAGGCAAGGCACGAGTCATCGACCTGACTCACAAGCTCAGCGCCGGCACACCGGCTTACGGCGGCGAGCGCGATGCGTTTCGATACGAGGAGCTCAGCCAGATCGAGCGCGACGGGTACGCATCCGGCGCGTTCCGCGTGCCGGAGCACTTCGGCACGCACGTCGACGCACCGGGCCATTTCCTCCGTGGCAAAGACACCGTCGATCTGATCGACCCAAAACGGTTGATCGCGCCCGCCGCGGTGATCGACGTTCGCCAACAGGTGAGCCGCGATCCGGACTATCGGTTGACCGTCGCCGATATTCAAAAGTGGGAGCGCGGAGGGGCGATACCGGCCGGCGCGGTGGTGTTGCTGCTAACCGGCTGGGACTTGCGCTACGGCAACGCCGATACGTATCGCAACGCCGACAAGAACGGCGGCCTGCACTTTCCAGGTTTTTCTGAGGACTCGATCAAGTACCTGGTGACGAATCGAAGCGTCGTGGCGCTCGGAATCGACACGCTGTCGATTGACTATGGCGCGTCGAAGGATTTCGGCGGGCACAAGCTTTCACACGGCGCGGGTCTCTATCATATTGAGAACCTGGCCAACCTCGACAAGCTGCCGGCACGTGGCGCAGTGGTTTTTACTGGGCCGTTGGCCATCGAGAACGGCTCGGGAAGCCCGGCCCGAGTCCTGGCTTTAGCGCCTTGACTCTCGGCCTTCGAGGGCAATATTCTAAGCATCCGCTCACGGACTAGTTTCAAATATGGCGACAAGGCCTGATCTAGAAACGATTAACGTAATCACTGCAAGGCCAGTCGAGGTTGAAGACCCAGTCAACGGCGACCCGGACACGTCCGCGCTTAGATCGGCCGCCAAGCATCCAAGTCCCATTCAGGCTGTCGAGAACTTCTTTGAGTTGGCTCTCGAAGAGCTTGGCGCGCTGCGCACCCGCGCGGAAGCTGATGCAATAGAACGCGCTGCCGATCTGATACTGGAATGCGAATCGCGCGGCGGCCGCGTTCACGTTACCGGCATCGGAAAGAGCGAGCATGTGGCGCGCTACGTGGCTTCGCTGCTTTCAAGCACAGGCACGCCGGCTTATTTTCTCCACGCAACCGAATGCATTCACGGTTCGGCGGGCCAGGTATGCGCGCCTGACGTAACAATCGCGATCTCGAACAGCGGAACGACTCCTGAGTTGATGAGTGCTGTCGAGGCGCTTTTCGGACTTGGGATAAAAATCATCGCGGTGTCGGGGAATCGAGAGTCTGAGCTGGCGGGGAAGGCTGACGTGTTGCTATACGCCGGCGTGGACAACGAGGGCGGCGAGCTGAACCTGGTGCCGCGCGCGAGTATACTGGCCAAGATCTATGTTTTGTGCGCGCTTTCGGTAGCGCTCGAAGCGCACAAAGGTCTGACTCGCGAGCAGTACGCGCTCTGGCATCCGGGCGGCGCGCTGGGAAGACTGGCTCGAGGCGAGTAGCTCGTCAGGAATCTTCGAAATCTCGAATCTGGAATCTCGAATTATCTCGAATCTCAAATCTCGAATTATCTCGAATCTCAAATCTCAAATATCCCAAATCTCAAATCTCAAATCGCTAGCCTCTAAGGTTTCGCGACGATCTCGAAAGTAAACTTCAGCTCGTCTTTCACCTTTATAGTCCCACCGGCAACCGATACCGGTTTGATGTCGAAGATGCTCTGCTTAAGCGAAAACCCCCCACGTGCCCGCAGGACCGAATCGCCAAACTCGAGCTGTGTGGTAATCGTCAGCGGCCGCGTCACCCCATGCAGAGTCAGCTCGCCCGCGATCCTCGTCTGATACTGGCCTTCGCCAGTCTTGGCAGCCGAGACCTTCGAGCTGATAAAGACGATCTCCGGGTACTTGCCAACTTCGAGTACTTCGTCGCGCATGGTGGCTTCGATTTTTTGCCGATCGCTTGCGCTCACTTTGTCGGTAACGGCGAGCGAGCTGGCTTTGATCTTGAGTTGAAGCGAAGCTGGCTCGACCGTGCCGAAGGTGAACTGAGCCTCGCCATTGAACTCGCGAATCGCGATGTTGTGATCGTGCGCAAGGGCCGACAAGAACCCGCCGGCATACGCCTTAACCATGAAGCGGCTTTGGCCGGCGTCGATTCTGTAGGTAGCTGCGGCGGCCGAATTCGCTGGTGTTGGCACAACCGGTGTTGTTGTCCGCGCAAATGACCGCGAAGCCTGAGGGGCAAAGAGGCTCAGGACAGCGACGACTAAGAAAAGGATCAGAGCTTTCGGATGCGAGTGCTTCATTGCCGTTCGACCTCCGCGTTTTCTCTAAGTCTATCTCACGCAGCGGGACAAACACGAACAAACTACAGATGTGCTGCGGCGCGACTAGACAACAGTGGAACAATCCGAATCTCCTTTGCGTGGGTTGCGAGAGTGTCAAGGACTCAGATTGGAATGAGTGGGCCGCGGCTTTCCCTGGCGCGCGTTGGGGATGGTGGTTTGACGGGAACGTCGAAGCAACCCAACAGGGACTATTATTCGACGAGGGTAGCACCTGCCGGTATGCGGTTATCTCGCGTGCCCTTCAGGTCTACTGAGCCCCCCGACTCATAGAGTATCAAGGTTTCGTTTGACCCGAATGAGCGATTACCCACTCCATAGGTGCCAGCCTCCACCGGCTTTGCGGTCGTATCGAACATCTGAGGCCCGCTATCTGAAGACACCGGTTCCGAGCTGAACAAGTAGCCGCCTTTTTGCCCAGACGCGAGAGCGGAGTCAATCAGACCTTCTGCTCCCAACGTGCGGAGGTCGGTAAATTTGCCCCGCCCCCTGGTGACGGAATAAAGGACCTGGGCCTGACCAATCGCAACGACTTCCCCGAGTGCTTCCATTTCACGCGCGGCCTGCTGAGCTTTGAGCAGATTCGGTATCGCTATGGCCGCGATCATCATGGCAGGAATTGCGATAAACAGGGAAAGCACGCTAGTGACAATTCCGGCTGTTGCAAGTCCCTTTCCTGCATACTGCGCAGGATTGCTCTTGGCTTTGTTTAGCGCGATGATGCCGAGGATTATACCGGCAATGCCTCCAACAAAGAGCAGTCCAAAGGTTGGAATGCCGATGATTCCAAGGACGAGCGAAGATATAGCCAGGCCTTTTCGCGGCTTTGCGGGGATAAGGTGCTCTTGATTCTGCATCGCTCTGAGTCCTGTAATTCAGGGCTAGCCCTCTGCACCGTGGTAGTGATCTGACATAGTCTGGTGCCTCCGCTTCGAGATTTGCGTCGAACCCAGCGGGCATCTTAACAAAACATTCCAGCGGCGCAAACCAAAGGGTAACTGGTACGGTGAATTTGTCTTAACCGACTCCGCGTGTTACTTTCTCAGTTCCTTGAAGCGCGCTAAGGCAGCTCAGCTATGCCATTTGAAGATCTGCGAGAATTTATCAAAGCCCTCGACAAAGGCGGCCAGCTCAAGCGGATTGGTGCCCAGGTCGATCCCGAGCTCGAGATCAGCGAGATAACCGACCGCGTCTCAAAACAAGGCGGGCCGGCGCTACTGTTCGAGAACGTTCGAGGGCATTCCATTCCGGTTCTCATCAACGCGCTTGGCAGCCGCCGGCGGATGTCGATTGCGCTGGGAATCAAGGACTACAGCGAAGTCACCGAACGCCTTCTGGAGCTGACCGATGTCAAATCTCCCCAGGGCTTGATTGAAAAGATCAAGATGGTACCCCGCCTCGCCGACCTCGCAAAGATGTTCCCAAGGGTCGTCAAGGACGGTCCTTGCAAGGAGCGCGTGCTTGGAGAAGGCAAGTTCTCGCTGCTGGATTTGCCGATCATAAAGTGCTGGCCCGAAGACGGCGGGCGCTTCATCACGATGCCGCTGGTGTTCACAAGAAACCCGGAGACGGGCAAGCGCAACTGCGGCATGTATCGAATGCAGATCTACGATGAGCGGACCACGGGCATGCACTGGCAGATCCACAAGCACGGCGCGCAACACTTTCGAAACCTGAAGCGTGGCGGCGGCGGACGGCTGGAAGTAGGAGTGGCCATAGGGGCGGATCCGGTAACCGTCTTCTCGGCGATCATGCCGCTGCCCGAAGATCTGGACGAGATGATGATCGCAGGTTTCCTTCGTGAGAAGCCGGTCGAGATGGTTCGATGCGAGACGGTTGAGGTGGAGGTGCCGGCCAACGCCGAGATCGTGCTTGAAGGGTATGTCGATACAACCGAGCTTCGAACCGAAGGGCCGTTCGGCGATCACACTGGATACTACTCGCTTGAAGACGAGTTTCCGATCTTTCACGTCACCTGCATAACCCATCGCAAAAACCCGATCTACCAGACGACGATCGTGGGCAAGCCGCCGATGGAAGACTGCTGGATGGGCGAAGCGATCGAACGCATCTTTCTTCCGTTGATGCAGCGGCAGTTCTCCGAGGTGGTCGACTATCACATGCCGTTCGCGGGTGTGTTTCACAACCTGATGATCGTGTCGATCAAGAAGAACTACCCGGGGCAGGCACGCAAGGTGATGAACGGAATTTGGTCGCTGCCCCAGGCCATGTTCACCAAGTGCATCGTTGTGGTCGATGATGACACCAACGTCCGCGACATGAACGAAGTGTCATGGCGAGTGTTGAACAACATCGACCCCGAACGCGATATACAGTTTATGCTTGGGCCGGTGGATCAGTTGGACCACTCGTCGCGGTTGCCGAACTTCGGGTCGAAGATGGGTATCGACGCGACTCGTAAGTGGAAGACGGAGGGGTTTGATCGTCCCTGGCCGCGGGAGCTTCAGATGAGCGACGAGGTGCGCCGAAGGGTCGATCAACTCTGGCCGAAGCTGGGGTTGTGATTCGCCCTGGTCCTGAATCGGAGTGAACTCAGCTAACTCACCAAAACCTGCCGGGGCGAGCCCTCCTTCCCAACCTGACATTGTGCGGCTGTATTGAGGTGCCCGGAAGATGTCAGGTTGGGAAGGAGGGCTTGCCCCCGCTGAGTTTGAGGCCAAGCGCTTAAGGCCTTAGGATCAACTATCGGTTTGTGTTTTCGCACAGCCTCCTTTGCGATGGTTATCGTTGACTCGCTCTCATTCGTGTTGTATACCCGACGTGGAACGTTGGTTCAGACTCCGACCGATTTGCAATGTCCGATCTGAAGGAAGCCACTCAATGAAGTTGCGTATTCTAAGCGTTCTAATCCTGGTTGCCTGGATGTTTGCGTCGGCGCATTCCAGTGCTTCGGGGTTGCAGCAAGTCGGGCGTTCGGGCTCAGCCAAGATCGCGCCGTGGGTGCTGGAGCATACTGCCGACGGAAAAGAAGCGGAGTTCCTCGTCATCCTTGCCGATCAAGCGGACTTGAGAGCGGCCGAAAAACTGCAGACAAAGGAAGAGAAGGGCTGGTATGTCTTCAAGACGCTCTACGAGAAGGCGCAGGTGACTCAGCAGACGATTCTCGACTGGCTCAAGGCGAACGGCGTCGAGCATCGCTCGTATTACATCGTTAACATGATCTGGGTCAGGGGCAAGGTCGATGTCGCGCAGGCACTTGCCGCTCGGGCTGATGTCGCGCGTATCGAGGGCAATCCACAGATTCGCAATTTCCCTGAACCGGCTCCACCTGAGGAATCCGAAAAAACAATCAGCCCCGCAGCTGTCGAGGGTGGAATCGACTTTACTCGCGCGCCGGAAGTGTGGGCGCTGGGCTTCAAGGGCGCGGGCATTGTCGTCGGTGGAGCAGACACCGGCTACCGATGGGACCACACAGCGCTAAAGCCGCACTATCGTGGCTTCGATGGCGTGACGGCGAATCATAATTTCAACTGGCACGACAGCATTC
Source organism: Blastocatellia bacterium (assembly GCA_049273855.1). Taxonomy (GTDB): domain Bacteria; phylum Acidobacteriota; class Blastocatellia; order UBA7656; family UBA7656; genus Onstottus_B. The sequence continues at coordinate 33,491 of JBASRN010000313.1, read as the reverse complement.
ATTCGGGTGGAGGTTCGTGCGGCGCGAACTCTCCGGTTCCGTGCGACGACTTCGGACACGGAACGCATACGATGGGCACCTCCGTGGGTGACGACGGGGGATTGAATCAGATTGGGATGGCGCCCGAAGCCAGGTGGATCGGTTGTCGAAACATGAATCAAGGCTTCGGGACGCCGGCTACTTATCTGGAGTGCTTTGAGTTCTTTCTCGCGCCTTATCCGGTGGGGGGCACTCCGGCCCAAGGCGATCCGTCGAAAGCTCCGGATGTGACGATCAACTCGTGGGGGTGTCCGCCGGGTGAAGGCTGCTCACCCTCGACCTTGCAAGCGGGGGTCGAAGCCCAACGCACGGCGGGGATAATGATGGTTGTAGCAGCCGGTAACTCGGGTTCGAGTTGCTCGAGTGTTGTCGACCCGCCGGCTATTTACGATGCCGCTTACACGGTAGGCGCCTTCAGTCCCACCACCGGCACCATCGCGAGCTTCAGCAGTCGCGGTCCGGTGACAATAGATGGGAGCAACCGCTTGAAGCCCGACATCACCGCGCCCGGCGTTGGAACGCGCTCGTCCACAGCATCTTCGACGACCTCGTACGGCAGTTCGAGCGGCACTTCGATGGCCACGCCGCACGTCGCGGGCGCCGTAGCTTTGTTGTGGTCGGCACGTCCCGATTTGATCGACAACGTGACTGAGACAGAAGGGTATCTGAATGAGACCGCGGTCCAGGTGAATTCAACGCTCTGCGACCTCAACGGCGGTGTTCCGAACAACACCTATGGCTGGGGGCGTCTAGATGTGAAGGCGGCCGTCGATCTGGCGCTGACCACTATTGCGCCGGCGAACGCAGTCGCGCAGAGAAACGGTGGAAAAGGCGCCGCCGCCGTCACTGCTCCAACGACCTCGACTTCGTGGACCGCAGTCAGCCACGACAGTTGGATTGTCCTCACTTCTCCCGCAGGAGGAATCGGCTCCGGGTTGGTCACCTACGAAGTCCGCGAGAATTTCACCGGGCAACTCCGAGTCGGAACGTTGACCATCGCCCGAAGGACCTTCACGATCTTGCAGTCCGGGGTCTCGGTGGGCAGTTGCGACAACTCGATCTCGCCGGCCGGGAGCTCTTTCGAATCTGCCGGAGGCCTGGGAAGCGTGACCGTCACGGCCGGCTCAGAATGCGTCTGGACTGCCACGACCAAGACTGCCTGGATTACGCTGACCTCAAGCACCGTCGGCACCGGTAACGGCTCGGTGAATTACACGGTGGAAAAGAACGGCACCGGCGCGGCTCGCAAAGGCACGATCACCATCGCCGGGCGGACCTTTAATGTGAAACAGAAGTGAAGCCAGGAACTAGTCGCAAGCCGGGTTTGAGCGCCGCCAAACGGGACGCTTCCCTCCAGAAACCCGCAACGCTCCGCGAAGACGCACAGTCTCTTTCCGGTTGGTAGCAGGGTCGGCAGCTTGAGGCCGATTCTAGCGCGTGATATATTCTGCGCGCCTTAAAGCCAGATGAGGAACTCGGGATGAAGTTGAAGGCGCGCATAATGGACGCCGCTGGAATCGCTCGCGCGTTGTCTCGGCTCGCTTCGGAAATAGTCGAGCGCAATCGCGGGACCAAGGATTTGCTCCTGGTCGGTATTCGACGGAGGGGCGTTCCGCTGGCCGAGAGAATTGCGGCGAAGATCGAGCAGCTTGAAGGTCAGCGTCCCGCTACGGGACAGCTCGACATCACGCTCTATCGGGACGACCTCTCGACTGTTGGGCCGCGCCCGGTGGTTAACAAGACCGACATTCCGGCTGACGTGACCGACAGCGCGATCGTCCTTGTCGACGACGTGCTTTACACCGGGCGCACGGTGCGCGCGGCGCTTGATGAGCTTGTCGATTTCGGCCGTCCTCGGATCGTCGAGCTTGCGGTGCTGATCGACCGCGGCCATCGCGAGTTGCCCATACAAGCCGACTACGTTGGCAAGCAAGTCCAGACGACCGACAGCGAGATCGTCAAGGTCATGCTCGAGGACTACGACGAAGAAGAACAGGTTATCGTAGTTGAGAATGAATGAAGAGTCCGTAGTCAGTAGTCCGTAGTGTAATGTTTTCAGAAGCTACACCGACTATTGATTACGGACTACTGACTACGGACTTACTGACTACGGACTATTGGCTACGGACTACTGACCCTATTAACGTTGGCATTTAACAAGAAAGACCTTCTGGGCATAAGGGAACTTTCAGTCGAGGAGATCACCACCATCCTCGACACGGCTGAGTCGTTCAAAGAGGTCTCTGCTCGCTCGATCAAGAAAGTGCCCGCCCTTCGCGGCAAAACCGTCATCAATCTTTTCTTCGAAGCTTCCACGCGGACTCGGACGTCGTTCGAGATCGCCGCAAAACGTCTTTCGGCAGACGCCGTCAACATCTCGGCTTCGACGTCGTCCCTCAGCAAGGGCGAATCGCTGATCGACACGGCTCAGAATCTTCAAGCGATGGCGCCCGATGCGATCGTGATTCGTCATCCGTCACCCGGCGTGCCTCATCAACTTTCGCGAATGGTGAGCGCTTCTATCATAAACGGAGGCGACGGCGCACACGAACATCCGACTCAGGCGTTGCTGGACGCGTTCACGATTCGCGAACACAAAGGAGGCATCGCGGGGCTTCAAGTCGCTATCGTCGGCGATATCATGCACAGCCGAGTGGCGCGCTCGAATGTTCATCTGCTTACCAGGTTGGGCGCGCACGTGCGAATTGGAGGGCCGCGCACATTGATTCCCATCGACTACGAGAAGCTGATCGAGAACTCCGAAGGCTCGCTAACGGTCTGTGATCACATCGACGAAGCGATCGCCGGAAGCGACGTGGTGATGATGCTTCGGATCCAGCGCGAGCGAATGACTGCCGCGTTCTTTCCTTCGCTGAAAGAGTACTCGATTCAGTACGGACTGACGCTTCGCCGGCTGGAGCTTGCGGCAAAGGAGTGCATAGTGATGCATCCGGGGCCCATCAATCGCGGAATCGAGATAAGCTCAGAAGTAGTAGACAGCGCTCGGTCATTGATACTTGACCAGGTCACCAACGGAGTTGCGGTGCGAATGGCGATTCTGTTCTTGCTCATCGGGACGGAAGGAGTCTAAGAGTCTGGCGAGTCTGGAAGAAAGTCCGGAGAGTCCGGCCGTTCGACTCGCGAAGCGCAGCCTCTCCAGGCTCAAGACTCACAGAGGAGGCCCGGGTGAACCTCTTAATCAAAGGCGGGCGAGTCATCGATCCGTCGCAGGAAATGGATCGTCGGGCGGACCTGTTGATCGAAGACGGTCGCGTGAAGTCGATCGCAGATTCGTTGTCCGACGCCGGCGCGGAAGTCTTCGATGCTACCGGTTTGATCGTTGCGCCGGGATTCGTCGACTTGCACGTTCACCTTCGCGAGCCAGGCGAGGAGTACAAAGAGACAATCGCGTCGGGGGCGGCGTCGGCCGTCGCGGGCGGCTTCACTGCGATCTGCGCGATGCCCAACACCAAGCCGGTGAACGACAGTGCGTCGCTGACGCGGTTCATCGTCGAGAAGGCGCGCGAAGCGGGGCTTGCGCGGGTCTACCCAGTCGGAGCGATCACTCGCGAGTCAAAAGGCGAAGAGCTCGCCGAGATGGCGGAGATGAAAGAAGCCGGCGCGGTCGCGGTGTCCGATGACGGCCGGCCGGTGATGGACTCGCAGGTTATGCGACACGCGATGGAGTACGCCCGCGATCACGGGCTCGTGGTTGTCGATCACTGTCAGGATTTGCACCTCGCGGCTGGCGGCGCGATGAACGAAGGCCGCTATTCCACGCTGCTTGGATTGAAGGGGATGAGCCGTGCAGCCGAAGACAATCACGTGGCTCGCGACATCATGCTTGCCGAGTTGACCGGCGCGCGAGTTCACATCGCGCACATCTCGACTGCAGGTTCGGTTGAGATGGTCCGTCGCGCGAAGAAGCAAGGGCTTGCGGTCACTTGCGAAGTCACACCGCACCATCTGGCTTTGACGGATGCCGCAGTGGTTGGGTTCGACACGAATACCAAGATGAATCCGCCGCTCAGGTCTGAAGCGGATCGCGCCGCCTTGATTGAAGCCGTTCGCGACGGAACGATCGATGCAATAGCGACAGACCATGCGCCTCATCACTCGGATGAAAAGATGTTGGAATACGACAGGGCCCCTTCGGGAGTGGTTGGACTCGAGACCGCTTTTGGCGTTGCGCTCACGGTATTGCATCACACCGGCGCGGTCTCGCTTTCGCGCATCATCGAGATGCTGACGATCGGACCCGCGCGCGCCTTCTCGCTTGCGGGCGGCACCCTTGCGGAAGGTTCCGGCGCCGACATCACCGTCTTTGATTCCGAGCGAGAATGGACGGTTGATCCTCTGATGTTCAGGTCGAAGAGCCGCAACACGCCGTTCGCGGGATGGAAGCTTCGGGGAGCGGTCGCCGCTGTGTTTATTTCGGGAACGAAACGTTTCTAGCTGCCCGCCCTGATAAGATCAAAACAATAAAGAAGGGATCTAGCAAACAAGCGTTGATTGGCGGGCTGGGCCAGTCGGGGCATAGGCGGCGACAACTTCTTGGAGCCCGCGGCGCCGCTTGACCGGCTCTGATCCCCCCTGTTTCAACTGCCATTGAGTCGTTCTCTTTATAAGACTCTCGGCTGATGCCGCACACAGCGGCTTGGAGAACAAAAAACCCTGCGCGCTTTCGCAGTTGAGTTCGCGGAGCCGCCCGAGTTGTTTTCGGGTTTCTACACCTTCGGCCACGACTCCCATTCCGAGGTTCTGAGCCAGCATGATTATGGTTCTAACTATCTCCTTGTTTTCGTTGTCTTCGCCCAATCGATTCACGAACGAGCGGTCAATCTTGAGCGTGTTTATCGGCAGGCGATGCAGGTAGCTGAGCGACGAGTACCCGGTCCCAAAATCGTCGATGCTCAGCTCGACCCCGTGATTGCGAAGCCGTTTGAGAATAGCGCTTACGATTTCGATGTTCTCCATAACTCCGCTCTCGGTTATTTCCAGCTTCAGAGTTCGAGGATCCATCCCGGTTGCGTCAAGCGTCTGGACCACGTGGTCGAGCAGACTCGAGTGCATAAACTGCTTGCTGGAAAGATTCACGGCGATTGATAGAGGAAGGTTCGATGAAAACTGTCGGTGCCAACTTTGCATTTGGGTGCACGCTTCTCGAAGAACCCACTGCCCGATGGACCCGATGTAACCGGCTTCCTCTGCCATTGGAATGAAGTCTCCGGGGCCGATCAGACCTCTTTCCGGATGTTGCCATCGCACCAGCGCTTCGAAACCGCTCAGTCGGCCGGACTGCAGCGAAACGATCGGCTGATACTCTATAAAGAACTCCTTTCGATCGATCGCGCGGCGCATATCGGTTTCCATGTGGAGGAGGTTCATCGCGTGAGTGTGCAGACCCTTGTGGAACAGCGCGTACCTGGCCTTACCCTGGGCCTTGGCGTGGTACATCGCGCTGTCGGCATCCCGAAGCATGTCTTCGTGCCGTTCATAGGACGAGTCGTAGAGCGCGATACCTATACTTGCGGTAGTGAAGGCTTCATAGCCGCCGAGGTTGAAGGGCAGAGCAACCTCTCTCTGTACGCGCTCCGCTACCTCAATAGCCTCGCGATCGCTCCTGATCTTCCGCATCAGGATTGTGAACTCATCGCCTCCAAGGCGTGCGACTACGTCTCCAGGTCTGAGGCACTTTCTCAGTCTCTCAGCGATTCCGACCAACAACTTGTCCCCGACCATGTGGCCTATACTGTCGTTGATGACCTTGAACCGATCGAGGTCGAGGAAGAGCACGGCGAAAAGCTGATTCGTCTGCCGTTTCGCCTGTTCAAGCGACGCACCAAGTTGCTCCATCAGAAAGGCGCGATTTGGAAGCCCAGTCAAAGGGTCGTGGAAGGCGTCGTGCAGCAGGCGTTGCTCCGCGCGTTTGCGACCGGTTATGTCCTGGATTTGCAAGATTATGCGCAGGGCGCCGGTTTGCGAGTCCCGCGCGAGCGAAATATTCACGGTCACCCACACTTCGTGACCCAGTTTGTGGAGGTACCGCTTCTCCACCTGGTAGCCCGGCTCTTTGTCGTTGGCAACCTCGCTGAAGTGGCACAAAAAATTGTAGAGGTCCTCCGGGTGAGTCAACGACTGGAAGTCCATCTCGAGCAGTTCTGATTCTGAATAACCAACGATTTCGCAAAGCGACGAATTGACTTGCAACCACCTGCCCGCCTGTGACACCAGACCCATGCCGATCGGAGCGTGGTCAAATGCGCTTCGAAAGAGTTCCTCACTCTCCTTAACCGCGACAAGGTATCGCTTCGCTTCTTTGGCTTCTGTAGTTGAAGCCTCCGCCTGCCTCAGCGCGATCAGGTTGCCGAACAGAACAAAAAGGATAACGGCGAGAATTGGCGCGACTGCAATTATCGCGAAGAAACCGTTAGTTCCGATGAGCATCGCGACTATTCCAGCGAGTGGAGCCGCCATGAAACCAACAATCGGATCGACTCGCGGAAGCCTTGCTCGTGCCGGCCGAAACAGAGGGTCACTCTTGAAAGCTGGTGGCCCAATCAGAACCTTGGAATGCGCGAAGTGCTCAACCGCTCCAATGAAGCCAAGTGCGAGGAGGTATTTGTACTCGTAGATTGGAGAAGAAGGGTCGCCCACCGCCCCTACCGCGAATCGGATCACCGATACGGTGAGAACCATTGGAAGCGCCTGCGCGGCCCCATGGAACAACACGATGAGCGGCTTCTTGGTGACGCCCAACGAAGAACACAGCCCGTCTACGAATGCCAACAGGACCGCCGCCGGCGGGTCGAAGAGAAGAATCGCAAGGAAGATGAACGTCCGCGAGACGGGGAGGTATGAAGCAACGCGTGGAAACTGAACGCCTGCCCGGTTGATGCTGGCAGTTGTGAAGAGGGCCATTAACAGAAAGGCCAGCCCGTTGGGCCCGAGGGAGAGCTTGAGGATCGACCAGATGCAGACGCCAACGCCGGCTGCCGTGATCGCCAACGCATATGGCCTGAGGTTTTCTGATCTGACTGCGAGGTTCATTCTAAAGTCCCAAGACCTGTTTAGGCGACGAAGGTCTCCAAATCAAAGCCTGTGCCAGAAGACCGAGTCGTGATCAAAGAAGGCCGGTTGATCCTAGAGGCGCCGACATCAAGGCCGGCGTTCGGACGTGGTTGTTAACTGCCGAAGGGCCAGGCTTTACACCGGGACGCGATCGAAACTCTTGCAGAGTAAAGCCAGCCCCAAAAACTTCGCTTTTATACTGCAGGCTTGCCTGTGCGCTTGTTAGGGCAAGGTTGAACATTCCGTCACAATGACCGGCAGGGCGCGCGCGCTAAGAGTCGATTCTAACCGGCTGAGTGTTTGGTCGAAGTCAGGGTCTTGCCTTGGGAGCCATTCAAGTTTGACAGCGGGTTGCGTCTGACAGAAGTCGCCTGGTTCGATCAGCGTGCATTCGCCACCGCCCGATAGCCAGGCCGAGCGCGAATCAGTGTGTCTTTACGGCTCGTTTGCACTTGAATCTTACGATAACTGCCGTCGCGCGCTGCATTCGAAGGATAATAGCCGAGTGCATAGTGTGTGCGAAGTTCCGCAGCTATTCGGGCGAAAGCGGCGGGAAGTGAAATGAGCGTGTCGGCGTTATGCAGTTTGCCGCCTGAGGTTCTGGCAAGTTGGTTCAGATACCTGTCGGCCTCGGTGTACAGATTATCGAGCATCACGCTTGTGGAATCACCGCGGCTGCCCGGCGATCCAGGAACAGGACTGCGGCTGTCCGGGAAAGGACCATCCGGATAACCGCCAGGATTGCGAGGGTCCGGGTATCGAGTGTCGGGGTATCGATCATCCGGGTAACGACGAGTCGGGTCGCGGTGTCCGTCTGAGTCAGGGTTGCGGCGTGGTAGCGGGACAATGATCGACGGAATGGGCAACGCATAGGGATCTTCGAGCATCAGGACAACGTGAAAAGGCTCATTGATGGTCGCGAAGAAGACGACTTCCTGTTTAACACCGTCCTCGAAAATGGTGAATTCCTCTTTGCGCCGGTCCGGTACATAGAGCCCGTTACGATCGCTGGCGATGACCGGCGCGGTAACCAGGGTTGTTCCGAGCTTCACTGCTTCAGGTTCTTGCTGATCGGCTCTGGGCACAACTTCAGGTTTGGTGGTCTGGGATTGGTCCTTCTTGTTCGGTTCGGTTGGCGCTTTTTTGCTCCCAACCTGCGCCAGACAGATAGCAGCCAGCGTCAGAAGAATGACAGGAGCTTTGAGGACCATCGCGCGGTGTTGCATCACGTCAGCCCTCCGGTAGTCAAAGGATGACTATTGTAGCCCTACTAGACCAAACATAGAAGTCGGTATCTCACTTGCCCGGATCGGCTGGTTGCGTTCAGAGATGCGAGAGCCGGAGCTTGTAGGCAATCACAACTCGCCTGTAGTCTTTGAGCTTGCGACGGTCGGGTGGTGGGTCAGTCTGAGTTCAGAGTACAAGCTTCAGCTTGCTCTTTCGGCCGCACGAACGTGAGAAGCAAGCTTGTACTCTGAACCTCAAACTGATCCACTACCGACGGTCGCGACATGCTGGCCCGCGGTAACCGGGGATCTGCAACCACACAATTCATCGTTTGCGAAGGTTGACTGATGAAAGTAGGACTCGTGGGTTTCGCAGGATCGGGCAAGACGACGATCTTCAACGCTCTGACCGGATTGACGGCTGAAGTCGGCGGCTACGGCGCGAAAGAGAAGGTTAACATCGGCGTGATCAAAGTGCCCGACCACCGCGTCGATCGCCTTGCCGATCTTTTTAACCCGAAAAGGAAAACGTATGCTGAGATAAGCTTCGTCGACGTAGCCGGCCCTCAAGCCGAATCCGCGGAACGCGCACAATCCGGGCTTGACCCGAAGCTCGTTCAGCATATGCGCGAGGCCGACGCGTTGGTCCACGTCGTGCGGGCTTTTAACAACCCGATGGTTCTCGAACCGCCCGACCCGGTGCGGGACATTCGCGCGTTCGATGATGAACTGATCCTTACCGATCTGGTTCAGATCGAGAACCGAATCGCCCGGCTCAGGAAAGAGAAGGACTCGGCTCGCGAGACCGATCTGATGCACCGGCTCAAAGCTGCGCTCGAAAGCGAGACTCTTCTTCGCGATCTCGAGCTTGCACACGAAGAACTTGCGTTGATCGCCGGATTCCGGTTCCTCAGCTTGAAGCCGCTGCTGTTGCTCATCAATCAGGGCGAAGAATCGGCAGCGCACGAAACAACGCCAGACGTAAAATCGCTGGCCGAGTCGAAGAAGCTGAGCGTCATCGCGATGTCGGGCAAGGTCGAGAGCGAGATTGCCGAGCTTGCGCCCGAAGAGCAGCGCGAGTTCTTGAGGGACCTTGGGATCGACGAGCCAGCGCGCGACCGCTTTATTCGCGCGGCGTATTCGTTGCTCGATCTGATCAGTTTCCTGACTGCGGGAGAAGACGAGTGCCGCGCATGGTCGATCAAACGCGGGACGACTGCGCACAAGGCGGCGGGCGCGATTCATTCGGACATTGAACGGGGCTTTATTCGCGCGGAGGTGACTCGGTTCGAGGACTTGATCGAGCTTGGGAGCGAGGCGCGGTGCCGCGAGCAGGGAAAGCTGAGGCTTGAGGGGAAAGAGTACATCGTGCACGACGGCGACGTGGCCCACTTCAGGTTTAATGTGTGAAACGGGAGTGGTCAGTGGTTAGTTGTCAGTTGTTAGTGGTTGGTCAGCTGTCAGTGATTATTAGTTGTTAGTTGAAAGAACGTGTGCTCTGAGATGGACGAGAAACTGGATGAACCAACTTCTCGCGATGGCTTAAAGCCAGGCGACGAACATTCTTCCGAACTGGCAACTGGCAACTGGCCACTGACAACTGCTTCTGACAACTGGACACTGTCCACTGCTCTGACCAGGGCTCCGCGTGTACTTCTTTTCGATGTAGATGGCACGTTGATAAGAGCGGTGCGCCGGCCCGAGTATCGCGGCGCAATGCGCGAGATACTTGTCAGCGTCTTCGGCACGTTCGGCCGGATCGCCGAGGTGGAATTCGCGGGCAAGACCGATCTCGCAATCTACCGCGAAGCTCTCGAATCGGAAGGCATTGGTTTTGCGGTGATCCGCGAGTGCCTGCCTCGCGTTGAAGCGGCGATGGTCGAGTTGCTGGACCGGATGGCGGGCACCGGCGAGGTCTATCGCCTGTGCCCCGGAGTTAAGGAACTGTTGGAAGCGCTGTCACCCGATGAACGTTTTGTCACAAGTCTGCTGACCGGCAACGTCGAACGACTCGCTGAAGCCAAGCTTCGCGTTGCCGGGATAGCTCACTACTTCCGCGAGCGCGGCGCGTTTGGCAGCGACGCCGAGGAACGCGACCACCTTCCCGCAATCGCAGCGGAACGAATCAATCGGAGCCTCCGCCGCGAGTTACCTGCTCGTGGCTTCGTCATAATCGGAGATACGCCGCGAGACATCAGATGCGCGCGGCACTTCGGCGCGCGAGCGGTCGCCGTTGCTTCCGGCCAACACACCGTTGAACAACTCGAGCCTCACTCGCCAGACGCGCTGCTTGCCGACTTGAGCGACACCGACGGGGTGCTGAAGCTGTTAGCCGAAATCTGAAACGTTACTATTTGTTCACGGTTATCAGGCCGTCGAACTCACGCACTTGGCAAGCACCTTGCGCTCGGCGTCAACCAATCCTCTGCCTGAGCTCGTCGTCGTAGTCGGCTGGTCCGGCTGTCGGCTGCTCGCCTGCGAATGCGAGTTTGATTAACGGAGGAGCGGCGATCGTTGTTATCACAGCCATCGCAAGCACGACTCCGTAGATGGCATCTCCGACCGCCGCAAGACCCAGTCCGATCTGCGCAACGACGATTCCCACTTCCCCGCGCGGAATCATGCCTGCTCCAACTTGAATCGCGTGCCGCCCACCCATTCTCCAGGCGCCGATGCCGCAGCCTATGAACTTCGTGACGATCGCCAGCACGATCACCACCGCGGCAAGCCCGATTGTTTGCGCAGACAGAAAGATCGAGAGGTTGAGCTTCATCCCGATGTTCACGAGGAAAAAGGGCGTGGTGAACTCAGCAAGCGCGCCCGATTGGGAGTGCAGCCTTGTTCCGTCGGTCGATTCCGAAAGCGCGACGCCGGCGAGAAACGCGCCGACTAGTCCCGCGATCCCGATCAGGCTGGCAAGGGCGGCGAATCCGAAGCAAAGCACCAGAGCGAATATCAACAGCGGGTGAGGTATCTTGAGGGCGTGAACCGGCTCGCTAACCCGGTTCACCACGCGAGTCCCGAACGCGATCGTGACAACCGTGAACAAAACGGCAACCGCCCCAGTCACCGCGATGTGAAGGTAGTTGACCGAACCCGACGCCATGCTGCTTACAACGGCTAGCACCAGCAATCCTATGACGTCGTCAATCACCGCGGCGGCGAGTATGACTCGACTCGCATCGGCTGAGATCAAACCCATCCCCGAGAGCACGCGTGCGGTTATTCCGACCGACGTGGCTACCATCGCCGCGCCAAGAAAGATGGCTTCGATCCGCGAGTGACCGGGCCACAAGCTCAGCAACGCGAATCCGGCGATGAACGGAACAACCACTCCGAGCACTGCGACTATCGTTGCGGTACCGCCCACTTTGAAGATGTCGCTGGGGCGCGTCTCGAGCCCGACCGTGAACAGCAGAAAGATCACGCCTATCTCGGCAAGCGCGTCCATTACATCAGTGGGCTGAACCCAGTTGAGGAGAGCCGGCCCGATGATGATGCCGGCGAGTATCTCACCGACGACCGCAGGCTGGCGGAGCCGCTCGAACAACTCGGCCATCAGCTTGGCTGCCAGGAGGGCGACAAACAGGGCAAGCAGGATCTTGCCGTGATCTCCGGCTGATAAGATAAGAGTGCTTAGTCCGTTTGAGCTCACGCAGATCCCTTTCGACCTGGGCATTTTCGCACACCGGCATTGTGTTGTATTGGGAAAGTTGGAGCAAGGCAAGAAAGGTTGAGTAGTCCACGACTCGCACGGTGGGTGCGACTCGCAGGTCTGAGCAGCATTGTTCGCGCACGCGTCGCTTGCTCAAGCTGTATAATCTCGAATGGCGGCATCAGTGCAGCGATTGGAGCGCTGTTTTTCGTACTGCCCAATGGTCGCAAGCGGATTAGAGACAAAGGATGCTCAACATCGCGCGTTCAATCCTGGTAGTTGATATCTCGCCGTTCGGGCGATCGCTTAACCTGCTCCCGGCGATGAAAGTCGTCCGCGAGGCGTATCCGAATGCGTTCATCGCAGTTGCGGCTTCGACGGGAATCTGCGAGCTGCTGTGGACCGCAGGGCTCGTCACTGAGACTATCGATCTCGGCGCGATCAAGCCAGCAGGTGCCTTTTCGAGCCTGAACAAAACCGTTCGATTAATCAGAAGCGCGCGACGTTTTAACTTTGACCTGATTCTAGATTTCTGTCCGAGACCGGAGACTCAGTTTCTTTCGCGGGTCGTGTTGCGAGCCCGAACCGTCACGCCATCGAGGCTGCCGCTCGTCCTCGAGTTCCTTACCGGTGCGGCGCCGAGCCGAAGAGGGGGACAGGTCACCGACTACGAAGGCGTTCTTCGAAAGCTCGGCTTGGAAGTGGGAAAGAGCTGTATCGCCGCGATGCCAGCTCCGGAAGAGAATGCGCGCTTCGAAGCGCTTCTCGCGGGGCACGGCTTTCGCGGCGGCGAACCCGTAGTAGTCCTGTATACCGCGGGCGCAGCAGGCGCGTGGCCCATCGTGTCATTCGCCGAGACGGCTCATCGGCTGGCGAACAACTTCAATGCACGAGTCGTGGCCGCGGATGAGCCGTCAGACCGGAGTTTCACAACCGCGCTCCAAGGGCTGCTTCCAAAGGCCGCGATCAAGCTCGCCGCGCCCCGCGCGCTGGAGCTAATGGCCGCTGTGGCTCGAGCGAGCGTGCTGATAACCGATGAGCCAAATCTGGCGGCTGCGGCTTCAGAAATGGGCACCCCGGTCATCAACTTAACCCGGCCTTTCCTGGGCGCGAATCGTCGTGCTGCTCCCGGCTTGAAGCTCGCGAGCGCAACCACCGACGAGGTGTACGGTGAAGCTTGCGGGATACTTCAGGAGAGCAGAAGCTCGTCTCTGTTTCAGCAGTAGCCCGGCTCTAATCCGGGAAATCACCGACTGTCATACGCGCGGCCAGAGTGTACGCGAAACGCGCGCCGGCCGTATTGACATAGCCGGAATTGGTGTATAATCCTGCCGCACGGTTTTAGAATCACACCGAATCTGATAGCGATTTTGGATGTCAGGCTAAGTTCAGAGCCGAGGGAGTGGCCATGAAGAATCTGCTTCTAGGGTTGGGAGTGATCGGACTAGTTCCAGGGGCTTGGTTTCTCTACAAATATCTTTACCCGGACAGCTCCGGGGCCGATAGGAATGACCTGGTCCTCGGCGGGATATGCGCCGGCGTCGGGCTGGTCTGCTTTGCGATCTTTTTCTTTATGAAATTCAGGGAAGAGGGCGAGCAGGATATCAGCATAACCAAGTTCTGATCGGCGAGTAGACAGTTGCACGATCGGCTAAGAGGAACCCCGCTTCCCCCTGAGCGGGGCACGCAGGGCATTGTCGTTTTCATCTCCATTCCAATCGGCCTGCCAGGTTATCCGAGACGCAAGTGTCAAAATCACCACAACGACTCTCCGTCTGTCGTTTGGATTCTCGTCGCGAATCGTTGACTGTCTGACTCAACGATCACCGCGTAATCCGCCGGCGAGTTCGCCCAGCCTCCGAACACCTTCCCGAATTGCTTCCATCGAATTGGCGTACGAGATCCTCACGAAGCCCTCGATTCCGAACGCCGCGCCGTCAGTCACAACGACTCGCGCCTCGTCGAGCAGCAGCCTGGAGAACTCAGCCGAGGTTTGCGCGCGCCCGCCCATCAAGCCTCTCACGTCGGGCATCACGTAGAACGCGCCTTCAGGCATCGGGCACCGAACTCCAGGAATCTTGTTCAAAGCCGGGACAAGCCAGTCTCGCCGCCGTCTGTATTCATCCAGCATCGCTCGCCGAGCGTCCTGCGGCCCGTTCGCGGCTTCGACCGCGGCCTTCTGGGTGATTGAGTTTGCGTTTGAAGTCGAGTGGCTTTGAACCTTGAGCATTGCACCAATCCACTCGCGCGGTCCAAGTGCAAAGCCGAGCCGCCAGCCAGTCATTGCGTGCGATTTTGAGAACGAACCGCAGATCATAACTCGCGAGCGTAACTCCTCGGACAACTGTCCGGCGGTAAACGGTTCTGCCGGGGGGTAAGCAAAGTACAAATAGCACTCGTCGCTGATGACCCACACGTCGCGCTCTGCCGCAGCCTCGACGATCTTCCGGTATTCGTCTGGCGGGATGATGCGGCCGGTAGGGTTGTTGGGCGAGTTGATAATCAGAATGCGCGAGCGCGGCGTGATGCTTTCCCGAACCATGTCCGCCGTCAACAAGAATTGATTCGGCTCGGTATCTATGAAGACCGAACGAGCCTGCAGGAACTTGGCGATCTCGGGGAAAGTCACCCAGTAAGGCGAAGGGATGAGGACGTCGTCGCCCGGGTTTAGCAGCGTAGCCATTGCATTGAAGATCGCCTGCTTGCCGCCGATCGTCACCAGCGCCTGCGACGGTTCGTAGCTCGCGCCAAAGTCGCGGTGCATCATATCGACGATGGCTTTGCGCAGTGGCGCGATCCCGCTGGTCGCGGTGTAGCGCGTGAAGTTCGCTTCGATGGCTCGCTGGGCGGCGGCCTTCACGTTGTCTGGGGTAGGGAAGTCGGGTTCGCCGGCTCCAAGGTCTATGAGGTCAACACCTTCGCTCCGGAGCCGCTCGGCTTCCATGAGGACTGCCAGCGTCGAGGAAACTTCCATATCTGATACTGCGGTGGATTCGGTGAAACTTGGCCTTTTCATGTTCTCGTCAAATATCGGTTGGCGATTCTTGAAGAAGTGATCGTGACTCTAGGCGCCGGCCGCTCAACTCTCCGCTTCGTCTGCCTTGTCGCGCATCCGGCGTTCGACGCTTTCCGGAACTAACCCGTTGATCGACCCGCCCAGCTTGAATACTTCCTTGATCAGGCGCGAGCTGATGTACGAGTAGGCTTCGGCAGCCATCAAAAACACAGTCTCAAGCTCGGGCTCGAGCCTGCGATTCATCAACGCCATCTGAAGCTCGTACTCATAGTCGGACACAGCTCGAATGCCGCGGACGATGGCCTGCGCCTCCTGCTCTACGGCGTAATGTACCAGCAAGCCCTCGAATGTCCCCACTGTGACGTTCGGCCAGGTCACGACTTCCTGGATCATTTTCACCCGCTCTTCGACCGAAAACATCGGCTCCTTGTCGAGATTCACGAGGATGGCGACGATGACTTCGTCGAAGAGCCGCGAGCAGCGCTCGATGATGTCGACGTGGCCCATTGTGATGGGATCGAACGTTCCGGGGTAGATTGCGCGGCGCATCATTGGTGGTCTCCGTGAAGGTTTCGGTAGCGCAGGAGTCGATTAAGGTCAGCGATAGTAGCATGGAAAGATGTTCGGGGCCAGTGGCCAGTGGTCAGGGGACGGAGGAGGTTGAAGGGGCGGCCTACGGGGTGTCTTCGAGTTCGTAGAAGGAGAGCGCTGATTCGCCCTGTCTAACCTGCCTCGCCAATCTTAGGGTTGAATACGCGGGGGCGAGCAGGTGCTTCGCTCGGTGCTCGACGATCACGATCGAGTCAGGTGAGATGAGGCTGCTCGCTGCCAGCCGGCTCATAAAGTCATAGTACATCTCGGACGCGTAAGGCGGATCGAAGAACACGATGTCGAACCGCTCCGACGCCTCTGCAAGCTGTTTCAGGGCGGTGCTCGCGTCGCGGCTGATCAGCCTCGCGCCATCGGCGATGCCAAGCGTTCGCAGATTAGCTTCGATGGCCAAACTAGCGCGGCGCGCGCCTTCGATGAAGGTCACTTCGCTCGCGCCTCGGCTGAGGGCTTCGATGCCGATCGCGCCCGATCCCGCGCATACATCCAGGAAGAGGCTGCCTTGTATGCGAGGAGCGAGTATGTTGAAGAGCGTTTCTCTGAGGCGATCCGACGTTGGCCGGATCTGGGCTCCTGCCACTGTACGCAAGCTTCGTCCCCGATAAGTTCCGGCAATCACTCGCATCAGCCTTGGATTTGATCATAAGCAGTGGCCGTTGACCACTCATTACCGGGCAGCCTAACGGCATCCGGGCAACTTATGAAACTCGCTTCGGAGACTCGGCAGACGCAAGTTAGGCGCGCGGGGACTCGGGCATCAATCTTTCCGAAGATAGATTACTGTCTTACCACTGGGCTCGGTCTCCAACATTTTTATGTCACGGTACTGAATATAAAGCGATCCACCTTCTCCCGACTCAGTTTTTGCAAGTCTTACGCCGTGGGCTCGAACCCCATTGACCTTCCACTCGCCAGCCGCCGGATACTCCTGCGGGATCCGCACGTCGGGTTTGCGACGCTCTGAGATCTTTCCGTGGAGTATCAGGCAGAGATCCCTGTACTCCGCAGGCGCATTCTGACAGGGCACTGGAGTTTTGGGGATACCTTCTGCTGCAATCGTGATGGGCGTTGTCCGGTTTGCAACGGCAATGGTCAAAAGAAAGGCTGCGACAAGCAGTATTGTGAACATTGTCTTTCTCATTTTGAAGGTCTCCTTTTGCTGTGAAGGTTGGGCTGATGAGGCAATACCTCGTCAGCGGTTCAAACTGAGACTGAACAAGTGAAGGTTATAGATGCCCGCTATTGGAGTCAACGATACATCCATTCAAGCAAGCATCTGGCTGTGGTCCTCCGCTCATTGACTTTTTCTCGAGTGAAACCGCAAAATCGAAAAGTGTGCGGAGCTGCGGCAGGAACGCAATTCTTGACTAGGAACAACTCATGAAAAGATTTGTAGCAACTGCGCTTGTGGTGCTCTGTCTGGCTCCCGTCTCAGTTGCAGCCCAACAAAAGGGCACACTGAAAGGAAAGATTGAAGACCCGAAAGGCAAGCCGATCGCAGGGGCTCAGGTCCGCGTGCTGCGCAGCCGCGACCGTTCGTCTAAGGAAACCACTACCGACCACGCTGGCATATATTTCTTCGAACTGGAGCCCGACGACTACTCGGTGAGCTTCGAAGCCGAGGGGTTTCAAAGCGGTACGATGGTTCGGATGCAGCAAGTGGAAGAAGGTAAAGAGACCGCGGTAAAAACTATCCGGCTGGACAAGGCCAAGGCTCGAACGTCGCTTATTCGCGGCGCCGTGTTCGACAGTGAAGGGCGATCGTTGCCGGGGGCGAAAGTCAAACTAGTACGGGTGCCAACCGCCGATGACGAAAAAGATCACAAGCGCGTCGACTCGCTCAAACTCGACTACACAGCAAACAGCCGGGGCGAGTTTGCGTTTCGAGTGCCGGCCCGGCGAGCGCGTTATCGGGTGACTGCATCGCTCGGCGGCTACAAGGCTGAGACCAAAGTGGCAGAGGTCCACGAGGACGAAGCCGTTCCGCTGGCCTTCTCGCTGACACCGGCCAACCCCAAAAACTGAGGCTGACGGCTTCGCTCGCCTATGCGAGCGTTGTGGCGAGGCACGAGTTTCACCCGCGGCTCCAGTCACATCAAGTCTTCGCGTCGCTGCTTCGTCCCGCCAGAATTACCTCGCGGCCCGCCAGATAAAGCAGCACGATAAGCACGACGAATGGAATCAGCGACAACAAATCAGCGTTGGGACTGTTGAAGAATGGGTTGTGTGCCCGTGCCCATTCTTCAATTCCCCTGTTGAACTCAGCGAGGTTTGGGAGCCCCTGTAAGACGGCTATGATTATTCCTGCCAGCGCGCCTCCCGCGATGTACCCCGAGGCCATAAGAACGCCCGGGCTGCGGTCGCCTTCGGCGGTGAGCTGCTCTTCGGTGAGGTTCTTGCCTTTGAACTTGGTGTTGCGAAGGTACTGATCAACGCCCCAGCGGATCATTCCGCCGATGAAGATCGGACTCGATGACGACAACGGCAGGTAGACTCCAACCGCGAAAGCCAGCGACGGGATGCCGGACATCTCCAGCACTATCGCTATCATTACCCCGAGCAGGACCAGACCCCAGGGCAACTTGTGACTCAAGATCCCCTTAATGATGTAAGACACCAGCACCGCCTTGGGCGCGTCGTATTTCTGAACGTGCGAACCGTCGGGCCTTTCCTTGTAAGCTCCATTGATTGCCGGATCAGCCAGATAAGTGGGCACGCCGTCTGGGTTGACAAGATACTTGGCGGCGTTTCCGCCTTCGCTGTCGCTCTTAAACCAGACGTTATAGGTGTTGGCGTCCCCGGTGCTCTGCGGTCCTTCGAGCTTCTCCGTCCTTGGCTGGTCTCCATCTTTGTGCAACTCGTTCGGGTCAACCTTGAAGTCCGCGGGGAATTGCAGCGCCGGATCCGAAGCAACGGGCACGTATACCGTACCCGCGCTATTCATCTTCAGAAGGATTGGACCGAGGATTAGCGCCGATGCAAGGGCGCCCACCAGGATTGCCACCTGCTGATGCCTCGGCGTTGCACCAATCAGGAATCCGGTCTTGAGATCTTGCGAGGTCGTTCCTCCATTCGAAGCGGCGATGCAGACTATCCCGCCGATCGAAAGTGCGGTGACGTAATACGCCGGCTGGTCCCAGCCTACCATCAGGAAGACAAGGCAAGTCAGCAGCAGCGTAGCTACGGTCATGCCTGAGATGGGATTCGAGGAGGAGCCGATTTCACCGGTCAACCGCGACGAGACGGTGACGAACAGGAACCCGAACGCAACGATCAGCAACGCACCGAGGAGATTCCACTGAAGGTGCAGTTGCGGGAAGATCATTATCATCGCCAGCAGCGCAATGATCCCGCCTACTACAACCTTCATCGACATGTCCTGATCGGTGCGAGGCGCTCCGCTCAGTGCGGCCTGGCCTGCCCTGAAGTCACTGATGCCTCCCTTTAAGCCATGCCAGATCGTCGGAAGCGAACGCGCGAGGCTGATGATGCCTCCGGCGGCAACCGCGCCGGCTCCGATGTACAGAACGTAAGCGCTGCGGATGTCGTTGGGACTCATCTGGCTGATCGGTTTGGTGCCGGGCGGAAGCGCGGCGGTCATTCCCTCGCCAAAAAACTTGATCAACGGGATCAAGATCAGATAGGCCAGGACGCCGCCAGCGCACATGATCGAAGCGATCCGCGGTCCAATAATGTAGCCGACTCCGAGCAGCGCGGGATTGATCTCGGCCGAGATTGAGCCCGCCTTGAACGGAGCTCCAAAGATCTTCTCGGGAGTGTCCTTCCACGTCTTGAACGCGTCCATCGCGACCTTGTAGACAAAACCAAGACCCAGACCGGTGAAGATCGGCAAACCGCGGACCTCGGCGAGAGGCTTGTCCGAGCCTGCCTGTGCCGCGGCGCGCGATTCCTCTGAGGCCCCGGCTTTCAGAACCTCGGCGCAAGCCGTGCCTTCCGGGTACTTGAGATAGCCATGCTGTTGGACAATGAGCGCGCGGCGCAGAGGAATCATCATCAGGATTCCCAGCAGGCCTCCAAGGAGTGCTACCAGAGTCACGCGTGTGAACTCGAGATCGAAGCCGAGAATCAAGATCGCCGGCATGGTCACCCCTACGCCAAATGCAATCGATTCGCCCGCCGAGCCCGCGGTCTGCACTATGTTGTTTTCGAGGATCGTTGCGTTTTTCAACCCGATCTTCGATAGCGCGCGGAACACTGTGATAGATATGACGGCAACCGGTATCGACGCGCTCACAGTCAAGCCGGTCTTCAGAACGAGGTAGAGCGACGAGGCCCCGAAAATCATTCCCAGCAGTGTGCCGACGATCAGCGGCAAAAGGGTAAGCTCGCGCAAAACCACTTCGGCAGGAATGTACGGGCGGAAGACCGCGAGATAAGGATTTTCAGGTTTCGCAGTGGCGATTGCGCCCACAGGAACCCCATTGAGCGTTTCACTCGACATCAGAGCCAACCTCCGTGAAGTCTGTCCTCAACGGCGAACTGCGCGTACGGCCGTGTCCTTCGAGTTCGATGCTGCTGGGATCGGTTGGCGTTCATTTTGGACGCGCGCCGGAATGAATGTCAATCAAAAAGCCGGTCACACCGCTGACTGGCGCGAGAGCAGTCCTCGCATCCTGGCGCGTCATGTCTGCACAAACGCAACAAGCCCCGGCGCGGCTGCCTCGATCGGCGCACAGCGTCGGGGCTTGCGGTGGACTGTTGGGATTGGCCCGGGGCCATCCGCTTCTAAGGAGTGGGCGTGTTGCCCTGCGATCAGCAACGAATCAACCGCCGCACAGTGCGGCTGGCCACGCTCAGGTCTCAGCCACCTCACCTGGTCTGAAACTTATCATGCCTTGGACCACCTCCTTTCCGGTGTTGCCCGCATAGTAAGCAGAAGGCGTTTTCAAGTCAAGAAGAAAATGATCCGATGCTTCGGGAAAGACACAACTAATAGCGTCGCACTTGACCCGGGACGGCTACATATCGACAAATGGGAATCAGGCTCGCGCCGCGTCTAAGATCGAATCGCAACCGGTCTCTTGGCGCAGGCACAATCGTTGTTCTTGTTTGCGCGTCAAGGCGCGCGATCTTATTGTTAAGAACCGAGAAAGGAAGTTTGGTTATGCGAGAAATTGAAAAGGTAAGAGTATTTGCGACCGCCGACCTCGGCGACGCGGCGTTTGATCGTCTGCGCGAACGCGGCTATGAAGTCGAGGTCCATCCCCATACCGAAGCCCCCCCGAAGTCACTCATCGTGCAAAAGGCGCGCAGCGGCATTGACGCGTTGATCACCACTCTTCGCGACGCGATAGACGAAGAGGTGTTGTCGGCGGGCGCGGGCACGCTCAAGGTTGTGGCTCAGATCGCGGTCGGCGTAGACAACATCGATCGCGCCGCAGCGAATCGCTACCGGATACCCTTCACCAACACGGCTGACGTGCTGACTGAAGCTACGGCTGAGTTCGCGTTCTTTATGATGGGTGCCGTCTCGCGGAAGCTATACTCGTCGGAGAAACTTGTCGAAGAGTACGGTTGGGACTCGTGGCATCCCTATCATCCGTTTCTCGGCGATGAAGTCACGGGGAAGAGTGTGGCGGTGATCGGAACGGGCCGAATCGGGAAGGCCTTCGCGAAGAAGTGCATCGGTTTTGATATGGATCTGTTGCTCTACGACCCTGTGGCACCGGACGAGAAGTTCGCCTGGTACGCCTCGCGCGAAATGGAGTTGCGATTCGATTCGGGATTCTCGCGCGAGCGGCACTTCGCCAGGTATGTACCCTTTGAAGGTGCGCTCAATCGAGCTGACTATGTCAGCTTGCATGTCCCGCTGCTGATGCCGGGGGAATCCGAAACGCCGACTCATCACCTAATGACCGGCGCAGCATTTGATCAGATGAAGAAAACCGCGTACTTGATCAACACGTCGCGCGGACCGGTCGTCAATGAACAGGCTCTCTATGAGGCTCTGATTCAGGACAAGATTGCCGGAGCTGCGCTTGATGTGTTCGAGAAAGAGCCGCTGCCAGCGGACAGTCCTCTGCGCGATCCGCGATTGAAAGATCGGCTGAGACTATTTCATCATTTCGCATCCGGCACGCGCGAGACGCGGCTTTCGGCCGACCCTGAAGTCGGGATGGCCGGCCGAACTGTGCAAGCTGTGATCGACGTGATCGAAGGACGCTACGATGGCGATCCCGCGCGGATGCCTTACGTGGTGAACAAGGAAGCGTTCCAAAGCTAGCCACAAACGCGCGATGACACAAAGATAAAACAGAGCGTGCGCTTTCTTTGTGTCCAGGTGCCTTCGTGTTTGAGCGAGTTATCTCGCGCGCTGCTTTGGGTCCAATCGGTCGCGCAACCCGTCGCCGATGAAATTGAACGAAAGCACCGCCAACGCGATCATCACTCCCGGAAAGATGAACAGGTGCGGCGCCACGAACCAGAATTCGCGCGAGTCGTCTATCATCTTGCCCCACGATGGAATCGGCTCGGGAACTCCCAGTCCCAGAAAGCTCATTCCCGCCTCGGCGAGTATCGCCCCGGCCATTCCCAGCGAAGCTTGCACGATCAACGGCTGAATCGAGTTCGGTAGGATGTGCTTGATAAGAATTCGCACATCGCTCGCTCCCAGCGCGCGAGCCGCGGTCACGAAATCGTACTCGCGGACTTTGAGAACCTGCGCGCGCATCAGCCTTGCGTAGCCTACCCAGCCGATGACCGAGAGCGCGATAACGAGATTCTTAACGCTTGGGCCAAGGAAGGCAACCATCGCTATGGCCAACAGGATGCCGGGAAACGACAGGAACACATTGAATAACAACCCTGAAACTAGCCGATCGGTCCAGCCGCCCTGGTATCCGGCGAACGACCCGATCATCACGCCCATAATAGAAGATATGGTCACGACCGAGATGCCGACCAGCATCGAGACTCGCGCGCCGTAGATGATGCGGGTCAGGATGTCTCGCCCGAGTTGATCGCGTCCCATCAAGTGCGCCGCGTCGGGTGGATCGAGTCGCGCGCCGAGATCCTGGCTCTGAACCCGCTCCCACGAGGCGAGCAGCGGCGACAGCACAGCCATTAGCACCAGCACCGAGGCGACGGCTAATCCGAATTTGGCGACTCCATTCATAGGTTGGGAATAGACCACTGATCAGGCGGATTGGACGGATGATCACGGATCTGATCCGTGAAGATCCGTCAAATCCGTTTAATCCGTGATGGTCTACCAGTCATTCAATCTACTTTGATCCTCGGATCCAGAAATCTATACACAATATCCGTCGCGCTGTTGACCAGCACATAAGTCGTCGCGATCACTAGTATGCAGCCCTGAGTCAGCTTATAGTCCCGCTCGCTGATCGAATCTACCAGCAAGCTCCCCACCCCGGGCCACGAGAAGACGCGCTCAGTTATTATTGCGCCCGCAAGCAACACGCCGAACTGCAACCCAAGCACCGTGACGACCGGTATCAGCCCGTTCTTCAGCACGTGCTTGTAGATCACTCTTCGTTCGGGCAAGCCCTTCGCGCGCGCGGTTCGAACATAGTCCTCGCCTAATTCTTCTAGCACGCTCGAGCGAACCATCCGCGTTAGTATCGCGGACAGAGCCGCGCCCAGCGTCAGCGCGGGAAGAATAAGATGAGCTATTCCGCCGGCGCCAGACACCGGCGTTACTCCGAGATGCACCGAGAATATCAATACGAGCAGCGGCCCAAGCGCAAAGCTAGGAAGCGAAATCCCAAGCAAAGCTACCAGCGTCGAAACGCTATCAATCCAACTGCCGCGATGCGTTGCAGCGGTCACCCCCAGCGGGATTGAGAAGATCGTCGCAAGCAGCAACGCCGCCAGCGCGAGCTTGATCGTGGCGGGATAACGCGACGCTACCCGGCGGAACACCGGCTGTTGCGTTACCGGGTTCGTGCCCCAGTCGCCGCGCGCGAGACCCACCCAGTAGTCGACGTACTGTCGCCCAAGCGGCTGGTCCAGGCCCAGTTCTTCTTTGACCCTTTGCACTTGCTCTTCGGTGGCGTTTTCACCTACGAGGTTGCGAGCGGGATCGCCGGGGATAATGTGAATGAGAAGAAAGACGACAGTGACGACTGCCCACAGAACCGGGATGATAACGAACAGCCGCCGCAGGACAGCGAAGGCGAGTACTCGCATAGGCCGTCAATATAGCAAGCCAGCAGCACCTAAACAAAGTGCGCCGCTTGCAAAGAAGTTGGAGTTTGAATGATACTCACACTCTGCTCGATTGAAAGGATAAGTGGGCCGGTGTAGCTCAGTTGGTAGAGCATCTGATTTGTAATCAGAGGGTCGGGGGTTCGAGTCCCTTCACCGGCTCCAGCTTCCTGGGAAGAAAGAAACCGACCCCCGCCACGACGGACCGTTCTCTTCCGCCAAGACTTTCCTTTACAGCATCACACCTTACTTTCCATCTCTACAGCACGCGGAAACAGAATGTTGTTCTCCAGGTGGATGTGCTGATGCAGGTCTTGCTCGAAAGCTTCGAGTGCCTGGTAAAGAGTCGAGTAACTGATACAACCATCAGGGGGCACCCTGAAGCTGCGGCTGACCCGGCGCATCTGCTTGAGCACTTCTCCTGCCGCGTCGTGTTCCATCATCATCATGCGCACCGGATTGGCCACGGTGCCAAAGATAGCCATCGGCTTGGGCTTGCCTTGTCTCGCCGCCTCGTCCAACTGTTCGATGTAGGGAAAGAGAACCAACTCTTCTTTCTGCATGTGCGTGGTCAATTCCTGTTTCAATTCCCGGTACAAGCCCTGTATGAGGAGCAGCTCCGGATGGTTTTGCCCGTGCACTGAGCGAACTTTTTCAAGCAGGTCGTCCAGACGAGCGAGTTCTTCCCTGGTGAAGACGTGGTGCCTGGTGACGATGTAAGAGGTCAGCCCCGATAGCGGTTGGGTTTGCCAGTCCTGCGCGGGTTGGGCAGCCGATTGATCTGCCACCTCCAGCAGCCGCGCGACCTCATCGGCAGCGATGCCGGCGGCGGCGCACGCTTTTTCGAACGACTCGCCGCCACCGCAGCAGTAGTCTATCCCGGCTTTCTCGAACACACGCGCGGCCGCCGGCAACTCAACCGCCAACTCTCCAACTGTCTTGTTTGTATTGATTGTCATTCTACCTCCTATCCAATTCTCGTCTTTGTTCACTCTATGTGTCCGACCAGCCTGCCACCTTCCTCACTATTGCTTCGATTCTCTGTTTCTTCCACAGAAAGACCACCGTCAAAGCGAGAGCTGCACCCGCGAGCGCGAGAAGCGTTGTGGAGCTCTCGGCTTTTGACCAGCCATCGCCAAACAGTGACAAGGTCAGTGCGGCTGGAAACCGTCCCACCAGCGCCGCCAACAACAAAAGGCGAACAGGGATGCGGGTCAGTCCCGCCACAAAACAAGCGAGGTTGTCAGGCAGACCGGGCAGCAGCATGAAAAGAAAGAACGTCAGCAACGCGTTCGAGCGCAGGGTCTGCGCCGACTTTTGATAAAAACCGCCCGAATTACCGTCGCGACTCGAGAACAGCGTTTCGAGATCGCGCATCGCTTCCGGACCGTTGAGCTTTTCTACAAAGCCTCGCCCGAGCTTTCGCGAAAGGGTGAACACGATGATCATACCTAGTGCGAGGCCAAACATCGTGTAGGTGACGCCGAGCTTCCAGCCGAAGATGTATCCGGCTACGATACCAATCACCTGTCCGGGTATCGGCAGAATGACGACCTGGCAGACCTGGAGCGCGACGAAGAAGATCGGCGCCGCCCATCCGTAGCTCAACACATATCGCGCCACCGCGTCAGTGTGCTCTTTTCTGAGAAGCGATTCCGGGCTAAGCGGTTTGTAGAATACACCGATGCCGGCGAGCGTCGCGTAGGCGCCGAGCAGAATGACGATGGCGTTAACAAACTTGCTGTGCTTGCTGTAAAAACTCCTTAGTCGAGATCCGAAACCGTCTGTTCGCACTGAACCCCCTTTTCATTCCAGAGTCGCAGCAGCCGGGCGCAACATCAAGAGCTAGTCGGGCGCGCGCTGTTTCTATTATACAGGCAACTGGCATTCGCTACGCGGCTCGTCCCGCCGATGCTCTGTCTGTTTTCTCAGCGAGCATCTCGTACGTACTCCGAGCAAAACGTCTAAGGGCCAGCCGGTGTTCACCGCATTTCAATGAATGAGTCCGTCACTAACGAAGGTGACATCACGCTTTTGGCGGTCGAGCTTGACTGGGAACGGTTGTCGCGCTTAGAATTCTTCTTTTGCCGGTGGCTGTCATGCCCTGACAGAGGCACTGCGGACCCGGTTCGCTGATTGAAGTCGAGGGGGCGCAGGGCGAATGTCTTTTGCTGGCAGACGCGCGTGACGATCCAGAATCGCGGCGCTGTGATCGAGTGGGTTGCAACAGCGTAGATGTTTGCGGGCTGCGAAGCGGTGCGAATCTGCGCACTCGCCACGTTCATTTAGCTTATTCTGAGTGCTGGGGTGGTCGAGTGGTTAATGGCACCGGGCTGTAAACCCGGCGGGCTTAGGCTCTGCGAAGGTTCGAATCCTTCCCCCAGCACCATAAATCAAGTTTGAGACCAGGGATTTCCAAGACGGGCGGGCGTAGCGCAATGGTAGCGCACTAGCCTTCCAAGCTAGATGTTGCGGGTTCGAGTCCCGTCGCCCGCTCCAGGTTCTCGTCACTGCTTGTTCGGGCTGGCCGGCGTAGCTCAGTGGTAGAGCGCATCCTTGGTAAGGATGAGGTCATGGGTTCGATCCCCATCGCCGGCTCCACGTGAGCGCAAGCCAGGATGCGAATGGGCGAAGAGTATCAGGTTGATCATAGCTAAAGGCCGCAGGCTGAATACAGGAGAGCGTTATGGCGAAAGAGAAATTTGACCGGTCAAAACCGCACGTAAACGTAGGGACGATCGGGCACATCGACCACGGGAAGACAACGTTGACGGCGGCGATCACAAAGGTGCTGGCAAAGCACAATCCGAAGATCCAGTTTCGGTCGTTCGATTCAATCGACAACGCGCCGGAAGAGAAGGCGCGAGGGATCACGATCGCGACAGCGCACGTGGAGTATGAGACGGCAAACCGGCACTACGCGCACGTGGATTGTCCGGGGCACGCGGACTACATAAAGAACATGATCACAGGGGCGGCGCAGATGGACGGAGCGATCCTTGTAGTAGCAGCGACGGACGGGCCGATGCCGCAGACGCGGGAGCACATATTGCTGGCCAGACAGGTGGGAGTGCCGGCGATGGTGGTGTTCATGAACAAGGTGGATGCGGTGGATGATGCGGAGCTGTTGGATCTGGTGGAGCTGGAAGTGAGAGAGCTATTGACGAGCTACGGGTTCCCAGGAGATGAGATACCGATCGTGAGGGGAAGCGCGCTGCAGGCGTTGAACGGGGAAGGCGACGGAGAGAAGAGTGTGGACGAATTGATGGCGGCGGTGGACAGCTACATCCCGCAGCCGGCGCGAGAGATAGACAAGCCGTTTTTGATGCCAGTAGAAGATATTTTTTCGATCAGCGGAAGAGGAACGGTGGCGACGGGAAGGATAGAGCGAGGGCAGGTAAAGGTAGGAGAGGAAGTGGAGATCATCGGGATCAAGCCGACGAGGAAGTCGGTAGTGACGGGTGTAGAGATGTTCAAGAAGCTGCTCGACAGCGGGATGGCGGGAGACAATGTGGGATTGCTGTTGAGAGGAGTGGAGCGGAAGGAGATCGAGAGGGGACAGGTGATAGCGAAGCCGGGATCGATCACGCCGCACACGAAGTTCAAGGCGGAAGTATACGTGCTGACGAAGGAAGAGGGAGGAAGACACACGCCGTTCTTCAGCGGGTATCGGCCGCAGTTTTACTTTCGGACGACGGACGTAACGGGAGTAGCGACGTTGAACGAAGGAGTAGAGATGGTGATGCCTGGAGACAACTCGGCGCTGGAAGTAGAGTTGATCACGCCGATAGCGATGGAGAAGGGGCTGAGGTTCGCGATACGGGAAGGCGGGCGAACGGTGGGAGCAGGAACGATCTCGGAAGTAATCGAGTAGCGAGACAAACAACAATATGTCGCGAGGATGGAATGGGTGGCTCGACAAGCTGAAAGTTTGTCGGGCACTGCGAGGGGCGACGTTAAGGCAAGACTATGCTGAATGAGAAGATCAGGATTCGGCTGAAGGGCTATGACTACCGGGTGCTTGACCAATCAACTGCTGAGATCGTTGACACGGCCAAGCGAACTGGCGCGCGGGTGGCAGGGCCGATCCCGTTGCCGACGGTGAAGAACAAGTACACCGTGCTGCGAAGCCCGCACGTCGACAAAAAGAGCCGCGAGCAGTTCGAGATTCGGACTCACAAACGGCTTATGGACATACTCGACCCGACGCCGCAGACGGTTGACGCGCTGATGAAGCTCGACTTGCCCGCAGGCGTGGATGTCGAGATCAAGGCCTTCGGCAAGAACCACAAGTGACTTCTTCAATAGGCCGTAGTCAGTAGCCTGGGCGCTACGGACGGGTATACGGGCTACTGACTACGAACTACGGACTACGGGCTGTGAATTATGGTCAACGGAATTATCGGTAAGAAGCTTGGCATGACGCAGTTGTTCGACGAGGACGGCACGGTAACACCGGTGACGGTGATAAAGGCCGGTCCGTGTATCGTCGTTCAAAAGAAAACCGTCAACACCGACGGCTACAACGCGGTGCAGCTTGGGCTGGTGGAGGAGAAGCCGCCTCGTAGGGTGAACAAGCCAACCGAGGGTCACTTCAAAAGAGCGGGCGTGCCTCCTACTCGCGTGCTTCGCGAAGTGCGAGTCGAGCCAAGCGACGAAGCTGCCAGCGTCGGGGACAAGATCCTCGTAGATATGTTCAATGAGAACGATCTTGTAGACGTAATCGGCAAATCAAAGGGCCGCGGGTTCGCCGGCTTCGTCAAGCGTCACGGTTTCCATGGAGGCCGTGCAACGCACGGCTCGATGTTTCACCGCGCGCCCGGCGGAATTGGTGCTTCGGCTTACCCTTCGCGAGTCTTCAAGGGCACCAAGATGGCGGGCCACATGGGAGATGAGCGCAAGACAATCAAGAACCTTCGAGTTGTCGCGGTTGACGCCGAGAACAACCTGTTGATGATTCGCGGCGCTTTGCCGGGGCCGACCGGTGCTTACGTATTGATCAAGAAGGTGCAGTGATGGTCATTAGTCCGCAGTCATTAGTCCGTAGGGTGAATGCCGCTTGCTCGCGGCTACGGACTACCGACTACTGACCAATCGGAGAAGATATGCCTGTTGTGAAGGTTAAGAACCTGAAAAACGAAGAGGTCGGCGAGCTTGAGCTATCGGACGATGTGTTCAGTGCCCCGCTGAACAAGCCGCTCATCTACGATGCGGTTAAGAACTATCTCGCAAATCAACGCGCGGGCACGTCGGCGACCAAGACTCGGGGAGACGTCAGCGGTTCAGGAAAGAAGCTTTGGAAGCAAAAGGGAACCGGACGCGCGAGAATCGCCAGCATTAGAAGCCCGCTTTGGAAGGGCGGCGGAAACGTGCACGGACCGCAGCCTCGCGATTGGTCCTATCGAGTTCCGAAGAAGGTCCGGCGCGGCGCAATTCGATCGGTGTTGTCGGAACGTCTGCGCGAAGGCGGGCTGGTGATCGTCGAGAACTTCGAGCTTCAATCACACAAGACGAAGGAATTCGCGGCGACGCTTGCGACCCTGGGACTCGATAAGCGGACGCTTATCATCGATTCGGTGAACGCTAACCTTGCGTTGTCTTCGCGCAACCTTCGCGAGGTGACTTGCGTGTCGCCCAGTTCGGTTAATGTGTACGACTTGCTGACGCACGATAACCTTGCGCTATCGCGCGAGGCGGCCGCGCAGCTAGACAAGCAGTTGAGCAACAAGTAGGGAGAGCTCCGATGAAAAGCATTTGGGACGTCATCAAGGGACCGGTCATCACCGAAAAGGCGCTCACGATGAAGGACGAGCCCGAGGCGATGGGGCGAACAGGCAACTCGCGGCAGATGCTCACGCTGAAGGTCCACGTGCGCGCGACCAAGCCAGAGATCAAACGAGCGGTCGAGAAGGTGCTGGGCGTCAAGGTTGAAGACGTGCGGGTCGCAAACTATCGGGGAAAGATGAAGCGCATTCCGTCGCGGCGCGAGATGGGCCGTCGCTCGGACTGGAAGAAGGCATTTGTTACGTTGAAGTCGGGCGAGAAGCCGATTATGTACGAAGACGCAATATAGGAAATGATGAACGCGGAATGAGAAACGATGAATGGGGAATCAGGATCTTCAGATCATCATTACATAGTTCATCATTCATCGCTCAAGAGGGACGATGGGAATCAAGAAGCTAACAGCGACATCGCCGGCGCGGCGCTATCAGACGTACCTCACTCGTGAAGAGTTGACGGGCGATCGTCCGTACGAGCCGCTGCTCGCGCCGAAGAAGCGGATCTCGGGCCGCAACAACGATGGCCACATCACGATGCGTCGCCGCGGCGGCGGGCAGAAGCGCCAATACCGCATCATAGACTTCAAGCGCGAGAAAAGCGGCATTCCCGCACGTGTAGCTACGATCGAGTACGATCCGAATCGCTCGGCCAACATAGCGCTTCTTCACTACGCCGATGGGGATAAGCGATACATCATTGCGCCGGTTGGTTTGAAGCCGGGACAGACGGTGGTGTCCGGTCCGGAGGCCGACATCATAGCAGGCAATTCGCTGCCGCTGCGATTCATTCCGCTGGGTACGACGATTCACAACATCGAGCTTCGTCCCGGCAAGGGCGCGCAGATGGTAAGAGCAGCGGGCGGCGCCGCGCAGCTTGTGGCGAAGGAGGGCGACTGGGCGCAGCTCCGTTTGCCGAGCGGTGAGATCCGCAGGGTCAACATCGAGTGCTGCGCGACCGTCGGGCAGATAGGCAACATTGAGCACAGCAACGTTTCATTGGGCAAAGCGGGGCGGAGCCGGTGGATTGGGCGGCGACCGAAGGTTCGCGGCGTTGCGATGAACCCGGTGGATCATCCGCACGGCGGCGGCGAGGGCAAAACTTCAGGCGGGCGCAACCCGGTCACGCCCTGGGGCCAGCCGACTCGCGGGTTCAAGACTCGGAATAACAAGCGCACCGACAAGTTCATAGTGCGCAGAGCCAAGAAATAGGACTGAGCGATGAGGACTGAGTTCAGAAGGCGCTCAGTCCTCAGTCCTCAGCACTCGGAAGGACTATGGCAAGATCAATCAAAAAAGGGCCGTTCGTTGACGAGCACGTGATCGTGGCAATTAGGCGGCTGAACCAGGCTAATGAGAAACGGGTCCACAAGACCTGGTCTCGCCGCTCGACCATTTTTCCGGAGATGGTTGGCCATACGATCGCCGTTCACAACGGGAAAAAGTTTATCCCGGTTTATATCCAGGAGAACATGGTTGGCCACAGGCTGGGTGAGTTCTCCCCGACGCGGCAGTTCAAGGGCCACCCTGAGAAGAGTGATAAGACGGTCAGGAAGGCACCGGGAGGCAAATAAGCCATGAAGGCACGGGCAGTAGCAAAGTACATCAAGGGGTCGCCGCAAAAGGCGCGGCTTGTCATTGATCTGATTCGTGGCCGCAGTGTCAACCATGCGCTTTCGGTGCTCAAGGGAACTAACAAGCGCGCGGCCGGACCGATCGAGACAACTCTGCGGTCGGCGATCGCCAATGCGGAACAGAAGGCTGATCAGCTCAATGTCGCGATCGACGTGGATCGGCTTGTGGTTTCGACTGCGACCGTTGATCTGGGCCCGACCAAGTATCGCCGGCGGGTTCGGCCGGCGCCGATGGGCCGCGCTTATCGCGAGCGCCGCTGGCAGAGCCACATAACAATAGAGGTTGAGTCGGAGAAAGAATGACGGTTCCGAGCTTTGGGTTTGTGGTTCCGGGTTGAACTCGGAACAGCGAACCCGGAACTCTGAACTCGAAGTGGAGGAATCGTGGGTCAGAAAGTTCATCCGTACGGTTTCAGGCTAGGCTTCAATCGCGGCTGGCATTCCAACTGGATTGCGAAGAGGGACTACGCCGAACTGTTGCACGAAGACCTGAAGCTGAAGAAGGAGTTGAAGTCTCGCTTTGTCGGCGCGGGCGTATCGCACATCGACGTGGAGCGGGCGGCCAACAAGCTGAAGATCATCATCCATACCTCGCGTCCCGGCATCATAATCGGACGCAAGGGCGCGGAGATCGACAAGCTAAAAGGCGAGATCAAAGACCGGACCGGGCGCGAGGTCTATGTCAACATCCAGGAGATTCACAAACCCGAGTTGAACGCGCAGCTTCAAGCTGAGCAGATCGCGCAACAGCTCGAGAAGCGCATTGCTTTCCGGCGTGCGATGCGCCGCGCGGTCGAGAATGCACAACGCTTTGGAGCACAAGGAATCAAGGTTCGAGTGTCGGGGCGACTGAACGGAGCTGAGATCGCGCGGTCTGAATGGTACTTGCAAGGCCGGCTTCCGCTGCACACCTTGCGCGCAGACATAGACTATGGTTTTGCCGAAGCGCATACGACGTTCGGTGTAATTGGCGTGAAGGTGTGGATCTACCGCGGCGAAGAGATGACTATACGGCGGGCGGCGCAGGCAAGAAGAGCATAAAAGTCGGGAGTCCGTAGTCAGTAGTCCGTAGCGCGGGCGACTGACGACGGACGACGGACGACGGACTACGAAGCAATGGCTGAATACAAGATTCCAAAACGAATGAAGTACCGCAAGCAGCAGCGCGGGCGGATGAGCGGTGTGGCGACGCGCGGCGCGGAAATATCTTTCGGCGAATACGGGCTGAAAGCGATGGAGCCCGCGTGGATCACCGGCAAGCAGATCGAAGCGTCCCGCGTTGCCATGACGCGCTTCATCAAGCGCGGCGGCAAGATCTGGATTCGCGTCTTTCCCGACAAGCCCATCACCAAAAAGCCTGCTGAAACTCGTATGGGCAAGGGCAAGGGCGCGCCTGAGGGATGGGTCGCGGTAGTCAAGCCCGGGCGAGTGCTGTTCGAGATGGAAGGCGTCGATGAGAAGACCGCGCGCGAGGCAATCAGGCTTGCGGCGGCAAAGCTTCCGATCAAGACCAAGTTCATCTCACGCAAAGACCAGGAAGGAGGCGGGCTGGTATGAAGGCTGATGAGTTGAGAGATCTTTCAGACAGCGACCTGCTCGCCAGGATCGACGAACTCAAAGAGTCGCTGTTTCGGATGCGGTTCAAGATATCGCTCGGCAACACCGATGTGGTCAAACAGCTTCGCGAGTCTCGCAAGGACCTCGCTCGAGTGAAAACGCTTCTCCGGCAGCGCCAGATCGCGGCTGCGAAGTGATCAGTGGAGAAACTTAGTTTTACAACCGAACGAGGGCCGCTTCAGAGCGTGGGACACCCCGGTTCTTGAGATTTGAAGGCGGTGCCTTTACGACATCGAAAACTTGGTTTTTGAGATGATGACGAAGGGTTGGTATGGAAGATAAGAATGAATTGAGCGAAGCGGTGGAAGGCGGAGAAGCGGAGAAATCCGCGCCCAAGCGCCGACGCCAGGAGAAGGTCGGATTGGTCACCAGCGACAAGATGCAGAAGACCGTCGTCGTGCGGGTCGAGCGCCAGGTGCGTCATCCGAAGTACCGCCGCTACATACGCAAGCGCTCGAAATTCATGGCGCACGATGAGTTGGGCGCGCACGTCGGAGATACGGTGAAGATAGTTGAGACGCGGCCGCTTTCGGCTCGAAAGCGCTGGCGGGTGGTCGAGATAGTGCAGAAGGCGAGCTGAAGAAAGGACGCGTGACGCGTGATTCGTGACTGTGAGATAAACGGATCACGGATCACGGATCACGCGGAGAACAGTTA
>JBASRN010000308.1:0-22797 GCA_049273855.1 Blastocatellia bacterium | reverse complement strand
CGTGAACTCTTCCCGTTTTCCGAGTCCCGGTTGTTCATCCCGGAAGTCGAGTCACAAGTCACCTTCGTCAAAGATGACAAAGGCGAAGTCATCGAACTCCTCTACGAACAAAACGAAGCCGTGAGGCATTGCAAACGAATCAAAGAAAGCGCCGCCGGCAGCAGGCAATAGTCGATTGCTTACCCTCCAAAGCTTGAGGAGGTGGATGAATAGACATCCACCTCCCCTTTTTTTCCGCGCAACCAGGCTTCTATACCGCCACCTTTTCGAGCCTCGATTGAAACGCCCTCGGGCGAAACAGGAATTCTACGATGTTCCCTTCGTGTGGCTGTAGCCAGTCGAGCTGGATCGTCGGCACCGGCCCCAGGTTCAATCGATCGATGTGGGTCGCCTCCACCAGTTGCCGCTGGAACCGCTCATCGTAAGTGATTGCGCTACCGACCAGCGTGGATCCGATCCGTTTGAGCATCTCGTCCTGCGGGCACCGAACCACGCTCACGAAGGGGAACATGAACTCGGTGTTCGCCAAAGGGCTTTCCGGAGATCTGCTATGGATCACTACCGGCCTGAGATAGCCGCCGCGCTCGGTCTCCACCAGGCGCGAGCCAAACCTGGCGGTGACGTGTTCGACACTCGAGTCATTGAGCCCGCCCTCGATACTCTTCCAGATCGCACTGGCGGCCCCTGGCACTGTGAACGCCGCGAGGCCTGCTTCGGGATCTTCTGGTGGTTTGGGAACAACCGGCCCGATTCGATCCGCGATGGCTTCGGCGATCTCCTTGGTGTGGCGCGACGCCCAGATGCCCGAGCAATTGATGCAGCCCCGTCCGCTGTTCAAAAACACACTGTTGACCATTACGTCGAGATACTTCTCCCATTCGTCCACCACGTCGTCGCCGAGCAGGATCTTGCTGAACCCCGGTCCGTGAACCTGAACGCGTGGGTCGCCTCGATAACGTTGAACCGTCGGCGTACCGCCGAAGATCATCGTGCGGTTCGAACGCCTCACAACTTCAGCGCCCATGTCGCCGCCGCCGGGATAAACCGAAATTGCTTCTTTGGGCACGCCGGCTTGGGTGAACGCGGCTGCCATCCGATAAGGAGTCCACGGTTCTTGAGGGCCAGGCTTGAGCAGCAGCCCTATCTGCATCGGAATCACAGGTAGCCATAGCGTATGAACGCCCGGTGAGTTGGACGGCAGCACAAGCCCCAACACGGGCGACTGGGCCTGATAGCTGACCGTCACGCCGCGAGACTCGACTCCATAACCACGAGTCAAGATGTTCAGGTCCAATCCTCGGGTCAGCGCGTCAAGAATCTGGTGCATGTTGGACAGAACGAAATGGTTCTTGCTCATGTTGG
Source organism: Blastocatellia bacterium (assembly GCA_049273855.1). Classification (GTDB taxonomy): domain Bacteria; phylum Acidobacteriota; class Blastocatellia; order UBA7656; family UBA7656; genus Onstottus_B. The sequence goes on along the minus strand of JBASRN010000308.1, from coordinate 21,435 downwards.
CTTTGCACATGTGCTCTGGCAGCCCAGTGCTGGCCGACTGCTGGCGGGCGAAATCGTCAGGTGTTTGCGCACCATCCCCAACTGGCAAGGTTGCATGAAGGTAAAGGTCAGCTGCATTCTTCATCGTGCCTGTCAAATCCGAGACCGGAATCTCGGTAAGGACATGTCGCGCACGCTCCGCCAGTCGCATGTCACGGCCAAGTAGCCCGGTATTTGCCTGGCTCACTCGCGCAAGGGTTTCGCCCGAGACAAAATGGACTACGTCTTCCGTGTCGAGACTCTTGTAGGGCCGGCCCCATCTGAGAATCGGAATGTTCAGTATTGCCATGGTCCCCTCACAAAGGTATTCAGTAAACTCCCACGGTGGTCTGTCCGGCGATCTTTCTGAACGGACGAACTCCGCTCACACCGTCCCACGGATAGTTGTCGCATGGCCTCTCCCGCTCGCCTTCGTCTCTCTCCAAGAACCCCGGAATAAAAGTCTCGCGAGTGAGTGTGGTAAGCCGCACTCGGCCGGTCTCGCCGTAGTCCATTACCTTGTCGCGATCGTCAAAGGAAACCACTTCGATCACGGCCCTGGGCTGCGGCGCGAAATAACTGATCTTGTAGCCGTCCTCCGGACTCACCGGCTTCGAGCACGCCAGCCCCATAAGAGTATTGCCGTAGGTCGGTGTCAGGTACACTCCTTCGCCCAGCAGCTCTTCCATCGCAAAGCGCGTATACTGGGGCGTGAACTCGGTTCCACCCGCGAAGATGCCCGTGATCCCTGACTTCTTGACGCTTGTTCCGCGGTTCTCAAGTTCCTCGGCCAACGCTTCGAGCAGCTTTGGCGTTGTGAACAGGCACCGGATTTCGTGCCCGGCTCCGAGAATCGTAATCGCCTGATCAATCACGTGCGACTTGTACCGATCCAATTCCTCTGACTCACCCCACTTGATAAGCTTGATCACCCATCGCGGGTCGAGGTCTACACAAAAGCAAATGCCGCCCCGGTACTGGCACAGGTGTTCTACCGCAAGCCGCAGCCGGCGCGGACCCGACGGCCCCAGCATCAGCCAGTTCGCGCCGCGCGGGAAATACTCGTCCGTTAGCGTGTCACTGAACAGCTCATAGTCGATGCGGAAGTCCTCAATCGCCAGTCGGCTCTTGGGCACTCCGGTGGTCCCCCCTGTCTCGAACGTAAAGAGCGGCTTGCCGGCTAATCCCTTCGGCAACCACCGCCGCACGGGTCCGCCTCGCAACCATTCGTCTTCGAAAGGCGGAAATCGCCTCAGATCCTCGAAGGAGCCGATCTCGCGTCTCGGATCCCAACCCAGCTTTGCCGCGAATTCCAGCCAAAACGTGCATCCCGTCTCGGGTTTGAAGTGCCACTCGACGATGTCACGCACGTGCGCGTCGAGCCGCGTCTTGGCTTCCTCCACTCTGAGAGACAGGTCCCGTGCTGTAACACTCATGAGGTCATCTCACTCCCTGGCGCACTTACGATCTCGTTCGCCTGGCGCTTCAGCCTTCGAGAATCCTCCCAGACCGCCGGCTCCGCCCGCCACCTGGGTCGCGCACTCTTTGCTGCAGTCGTTCACCTCCGTTCGTTTCGAGCGCCATCAGTAGTCTCGCGGGGCTGGTCGTTAACTGAATAAGTGATGCCCGAGTACTGCATCTCTTCCCACGTCTGCGGGCCCCAGCGCACTGCAGCCTTCGGGTCGGGATTCCATTTGTTTGCAGTCGAGTTATCGTAGTGCGCCGTGGCCTCGAGCCGCGATCCTTTGGGCACAGAAAGCGGCTTGGTGAACAGGTAATAGGTTTGCCAGTTGAAATTGTACTTCGGCACGGACAGCACGACTTCGTGGCGGCCGTCGGGGTAAACCAGGCGATACTCCCAGCTCTTACCGCGCAAGTGCGTGTGCGGGAAGAGCGCCCAGATGTGCGAGTTCTCTTTGAACTGAATCGCCGACTCGACAGCGTGATCGCCGGCGCCCGGAGGAATGACGAACAGCGGGTTGACGAATGCGCTGTTCCGTATTTCCTGCTGTGGCGGTTGCTTCGCAAAAATCATGCCGACCTTCGTTCGGTCCCTGGTAACGGTTCCATTCGACGTGTAGTGCACCTGGAAAGCGAGGGTTGCGCCTGCCTTGATCCGCATCGCCCTGCCTGGCTTAAAGGTCATCGAGTTCGTGCCTGGCGCAGTAGTAGCGATCAACGACCCAGGCTGCGCTTCCTCTCGCAACGAAGCGTTTCCATTCGCTTGCCCGAACCCTCCGAATTTCGGAACAACCTGTACGAACCCGGATGCGCGGCGAGGGCCGGGCTCGCGACAAAAGACGAGCACATGATGTACGACGTTCCGCGCGCCGGGTCTCACTTCGATCGCCTGCACCCACTTGTCTTCGGTAAAATTAGTCGGCACCTGGAAGAACTGGTATGCGATGGTGCCGGACTCCGGAACCTCAAACTCCTTTGGCATGCTGATGACCGCGTCGGGCGTGCCAATCTCCCAACCATCGACGAACTTCGGAGCAGGCGGCAGATCTTTCGGATCGCCCTTTGGCGCTCCGCCCTCCGCCCATCGAATCAGTGTGTCTTTCTCTTTTTCGCTCAGCCGCCGATCGTTTGAGAAAGTGCTGTGAGGCTGGGTCGCGTGCCACGGCGGCATGTTGCCGGTGGCAACCTGTTCGCGGATCGCCTTTGCCCATGGCCTCGCGTTTTCGTAGGTGAGCAGCGACATCGGCGCGATGTCGCCTGGCCGGTGACAACGGGCGCAGTTCTTGAAGAGAATCGGCGCCACATCCGTTGAGAAAGTCGGCACGGCAACCGGACTTGTTCGAGCCGTTGGAGTCGGGGTCAGGGCAAGCACGGTAATAGCGAGTACGGCGGCATATGTTAGTCGAGGCTGAGGCATAGAGTTGAGCTTCCTTTTATTGCAGTCGGGGTTCTGCTTCATAGCATACGTGAAGCTTAACACGCCCGACTATATCGCATGGATGGTGTTTATTTCGCAAGCGGACGCTGCCTGGCCTAAGGCAGCGTTCAACCGAGGATCAAATGGCGAACTCCGATTCCATAGCCAGCTGGGCCTTTCGAAGCTCGAAGCGGGCGCGGCCGACACTGGTGCCCGGATGAAGCGCCAGCAGCAGGAAGTACTCAGGTGTGATCGGTCTCAGAAGAAACGTAAGCGCTTCGGTGACAAAGACCATTTCGCGCAGGCTTCCGAGCCCAGTGTCCTGCGCTGTCCGCATGCTGCGCCGAACTAGAGACGTAAACTCGGTAGCGATGACGTCGATGTCGAAGGAATGGTGAAGGTCCCGAACCTCTCGCTCGATGGGTATCCCGTCAACTCCAAGGATGATCACGGCGGCGCAACCGTCGATGCGATCAGTCATGGCGGTGAGCGAGTCTAGGAATCCCATCGTCGGTCCCGTGGTCCGCTGTAATTCTGCCGTTGCGTGAAGTCTCGGTGAAGATGTCAGCGGCCAGCCGTTCTCGGACATTCTCCTGGAACGACAGGCCGCTGTCCATTGATGCTGATTACTGTCCGCTCTTAGCAGCGGCAGCGACCGGTTGAGTTGGAGCCGCCGCCTTCTGAGCCGCCCTGTCATCCGGGATGAAAGGCGAAGGAGCTGGAACCGTTGACGCTCGCTGCGGCGCGACCGGATTCGGTATCCCTTCGGCCGAGCTTCGCTGCGGCGCTCCCATCGTCCCCTCTGTTCTAACTATGCGAGGAGTGATGAAGAACAGAATCTCGCTGGTGTCTCGCCGCGTTTGGCGACGCTTGAACAACTCGCCGATCAGCGGGATTCTCGACATACCGGGTGTGCGGTTGAGCGTGTGGCCTTCGCTGTCAATGTTGATGCCGCCCATCACCGTTGTGCCGCCGTCGGAAACGCGAACTATCGATTCTGCCGACTGCGTGTCGATGCCGGGCGTACCGTTGTTGAACTGCCCCGCGAGCGAGAAGTTCACGTTATTGTTTTCAGCGACCACGTGCATTAGCACTTCTCCGGTTTCCTCGATTATCTGTGGTGTGATCTCGAGCCGCAGCGCAGCGGTCACGAAGGTTGTGGTGACGGTGTTGTTGGAGACCGTCTGCACAGGTATCTGGACCCCGTTGACGATCTCGGCGGTCTTGTTATCGGTGGCCGTGACGCGCGGACTGGCGATTGTGCGTATCTGCCCTTTGGTCTCGGACGCGCTGAGTGCCAGTGAAAGAATACCCGTTCCGAGCGCGCCGGTGGTCAAGCTCAGCACTGTGTTTGCAACGCCAGCTCTGAGCGCGTTATTGGCGAACGGCCCGAGTAAGTTCGGGCCAATCCCGTTAGTGGTGCCGCCGGTCGTGCCCCCGGTCGTGCCCCCCGTCGTACCCCCCGTCGTACCCCCGCCGGAGCCTTGGCCGCCGGCCGTCAGGCCGCCGGGGTTGAACTGCACGGGTGACGTTTCGACAACGCCGGCCCTACCGTTACGGCCGATTGCTCCGCCGGCAAGCTCGGTGCCTATGTCGCGGAGGAAATTCCGGTTTGCGAGTACTATTCGAGCTTCGATTTCGACCTGGGGTTCGGGCCGGTCGAGCCTGTTGATCATGTCCTCGATCACCGCCGCATACTCCGGTAGGTCTGTGATGACAAGGCTGTTAGTGCGCGCGTCCATTTCGATGCGGCCGCGCGGGCTCAAACGAGTGTTGATGATCGAAAGCAGCGAGCCCTGGCCCTGGGCACCTCCGCCGCTACCGCCGCTGCGGCCCGAAGCGCCCGACCCGGTGCTTCCTAATTGGCCCACCGCACGCGCGTACTTCAGGTGAATGATCTTGGTGATTAACGGAATCTGCTTCGCCTGTTCTTCCGCGAGCAACCGGCGCTGTTCTTCCTCTTCCTTGACCGCAGCCAGCGTGGCAATTCTGATCATCCGGCCGTTGCTTTCGCAGACGGCGCCAAGTCGGTTTGCTCTCAACACCGACTCCATTACCTGGTTCCAAGGCACGTCTGTCATTCGTATGTCTACCGGCACGGCGCTAACTGATTTATCGAGTATGAAGTTCACGCCGTACTGCTGCGAGATGAACCTGAGCATGTCGCGCAGGTCCACGCCAGCGCGCAAGTCGAAGCTGATCAACCCCCCGACATACGTCGGGTCGCAGAAGGCCATCTCGGGCCGAGTCTTAGAGGAAGTCTGACCGACACCGCCCGCGGCACCCGAACGCTGCAGGTCCATCGCACTGCGGTTGACGGCGGCGGGTCCGGTCTGCGTGACAGTCTCCCTGACGCCGCTCGACGCATTTGGTTGAACTGGAAGCGGCAGATTTCGGTTTGGCTGATGCGTCACTCGCGGAGGAGTCTGACTACCTGTCGATTGAGCGATAAGGTTGGAGGTAGCAATCGCTTCCTTCGATGAGTCGGCCGGCTTGTTCTCGATTCGCTCTCCGGCGACTTTGACCTCGGCCTTGACCGTTGCCGCATCCCTTGCCGAGCCGGCAGTGCTTTGAGCTTTCACATCGGCTGCGGGTTTTAGGACTTCATTTTTGGAAGTGCCACCGCTTCCGACTGTGATGACCAGCGTCTCGCCTGCGCGTTCGACGCGATAAGGAACTTTCGACTTGGTGTCGAGCACTATTCGAACGACGTTCGGGCTTGGCTGACCCACGCGCATCCGATCGACCGGTGAGTTGCCGACAACAACTGTCTTGTTGCCGAAGGCGCTACGCACGCCAGTTATGTCAACAACCACGCGCCAAGGCTCTGAAAGCACAAAGTCCTTGAACTGGGTCGTGCCGTCCGCTTCCACGACTACGCGAACAACGCCGTCGGCCGCTTCGGAGCGCACATTCCTGATCAGCCGGGCTGCCTTTAGCGCTTCGGGCTTGGGCGTAACTTTTTCTGCGGTCGCGGGCTGAGGTTTTGCAGCCGGCGCGGTCACTGACGCGGGATACACGGTCACGCCGGCGACTTCAGGGTTCTTTTCAGCGACGCGTTTGACGTCTCGCGCAACTTCGGCCGTGCTCAAGGCTCGCTGTTGCGTCGCTCTAGTGGGTGCTGCTTGCGCGCCGGGCGACAATTCCAGAACGAGCGTGTTGCCGTCGATCGTCGAACGATCGTGAACGCTCGGCTTCACGCTGACTTCGATTCGAGTGGTCCCGCGCGCGAGCTTGGCGTCGCCCGAGCGAACTCCAAGCCTGGACTGGCGCACGGTGATCGAGTCAACCAGATCGCTCTTGACCTCGTACTGAGGCGCAAGCCCGGACGCTTCGCCGCCCGGTAGATCGACAACGACCAGCCGATCCGATGGCCGGTAGACGGTGTACAGGGGAGGCGCGCTCGATTCGATCGAGATGCGCGTCAGCGCTCCTATGGTCTCGTGTTTGAGCGACACCAGAGTGTACGACTGGGCCGGAGTGGTGGCCTTTGCTCGAGCGCTCTTTCCTGCGAACGCATTTACATTGCTCACGAGCGCGAGCAGCACCTGTAATACGACAAGCCTCCTAGCGATCATATGCTTTTGTCTCCCCTCTCTATTTTGAAGCTGAAACGGACTCAACCGGAGGCCTCATCGATAATCAGAACGTCCGCTCCACAGCGCGCTGAATACACCTTTTCACCCGAAGTCTGAGGAGCAGCTCAATCCTTGCCTGTGCAGAGTGCACAGATTAAGGTGCCGGCAGCCCCCGCATTTCTTCAAGCCGCGACGGCTCACTGAACGCCGCCGCTTGAACAACGTCAATTCCTTTGGCCGGTGGAGGGCGTCTTTACCACCGTTCGCTCTTGCGCGGTTTGTTTCCCATTGGCTTCGACATAAGAAACCTCGTGAAACACCACCTTCGCGCTGCCGGTCTCCGGTGCGTCGCCTTCGATACGAAGAACTTCGCCGTTGTAGACCCGAGCTCCCTTTCGAATGAAGAACATCGAACCCGTAGGCATTGCTCGCAGGAATGCGCCGTAACCCCGGTCGTCGCGGAACACGCCGGTCACTTCCAGTTCGGTGACCAAATACTGTGCGACCGGGTCAGGCTCGGACAGGTCCCGCGACCGAGCTTGATCGACCTTTTGTTTGAACTCAGCTCGGCGGACTTCAAGACCTGGAAACCCCTGTAGCCGCGCGGCTGCCTTGGTGTTCTTGGCTTGTTTCGACTTGACCGCCTTCCTGAACGGATCGCGGTTGCTAGGCCGGTAAGGCCGGATCGAATCAGCTGTAGGCCCAAGATACTCGTTGCCGGTTTTGACTGTTTGAGCCTGCGATGTGCCCTCGGCCTGTTGAACCGCCTTCTCGACGGTCGCTTTGTCCTGAGCCCTGCCGCTGACGGCAATTGGAAGGATGAGCGCGAATGAGACTGCGAGTGATGTTCGTGCTTTCATAGAACGGCTCCGCTATTTCCCCTTGCCTGCAGGTGGCGCCTGGCCGGGGGTGAGCGGCGGCGGCGCGGGTTTCTTCATCGTTAGCTTCTCCAGGTTCGCGGGTGAGATGTAGTAGGCCGTCACCACGAACTGGGCGTTGATCGAGCGGCCGACCTCTTGCGCTCGGTCTTCGGCGCTCTTCACCTCGACGTCGGTGACGCTCACGATTCGAGAAAAGAAGCCCAGTCTTGAGAAAAACTGACCTAGGTTGTCGTACGAGCCGGTGACCTCGACCTGGATCGGCTGCGCGGTGTAGAACTCAGCCGGAGCAGATTTTTGATGGATAAAGCGTCTCAGCTCTAGCCGCTGCTCTCGTAGAAAGTCTTTGATGTTGTCGTATACTCGCGATATCTCGACCGAATCCGGCAGTAGATCGCGGAGGCGATCCATCTCCTCTCGCTTCTCTAACAGCGTCTGTTCAGTCGCGACAAGATTCTGGCGGATAATGCTGCCCTGCGCATTCTTGACCTTGAGCTGCTCGATTTGCTCGTGAAACTTTGCAGTCTCGGCGCGCTCTTCGCTGTACAGCATCAGATCAGCCCCCCAGAACAGCAAAGCGGCCAACACCAGCAGGGCGCCCATCTGGTAGTACCAGGCCAGACGAGTCAAGAAGCTTCCACCTTCTTCGGCGCCCTTAACAACAGTTGTCATCGTCGCTGACATAGATTGGTCTCCTTCACTTGCCGGGCGCGGCCGCCGCTGGCTTGTCTTTGTCCGTTTCGGCGCGCGGCTTGTTGTAGTCGCAGTCTATGGTGAATTGGAACACCCGGACCGTGACTTCGTCGGCTTCGGGCTTCTTATCGGTCTTGTCAGAGTTATTCTTGTCGGGCCTGTCGGGCTTATCCGACTTTTCGGGCTCTTTTCTGTCGAGCACTTCGTCGGGCTTCACTTCTTTGCCTTCAACGGAGAGCATCACGTTGCTGAACAGCCCATTCGAGAACTCGAGCTGGCGCGAGAAGTCGGCGATGACCTGCTGGTTGATTGAGGAGCCGACGATCTGAAGGTGAGCGCCTTTCTGAACGATCGTTTCGAGACGGAAGTCAGCCTGCCCGCCGGGCATTCGCTCGTTAATGGCGGACATCATCGCTACCGGGCCTTTTTGCTCGGCGCGAAGCTGCTTGATGATCTTGATTCGTTCCTCGACTTGCTTCAGTTCGGCTTCGAGTTCGTTCTTGCGTTGGATGTCGCCTTCCAGCTTCTTCGCCTCTTCCTCTTGGACACTAAGTTCGGTCTTGGCTTCGGCGTGAGCTCTGTTGGTAACCAGATGGTCAGCCCCCGTCGCAATCACAAATAATCCCAGCGCGGCAGCGACCATAAACAACTGCTGCCCGCGTCGCGCTGCGACCTTGGTTTTCTGCACCGACACGCGGTGTTCGGCTGTTCCTTCAAGTAGATTTACGCGGATCATCTAGTCACCTCCGCCACTCGGACGGCCAGACCGACCGCCACCGCCATATTTGGTGAAAGCTCTCTCAGGTACTCGTCATCGAATTTCCTTCCGTCGACTTTGATCGATCGGAACGAGTCGAATCGCTCGACCGGCATCTGGAATTTGTCGGAGAGATACTCGGTCAGCTGCGCGACCTTGGACGAGCCGCCTGCTATCAACATTCGATCGATCCCAGGCGCGTCAGCGGCAGTCGCGCGGAAGAAGTCGAGGGTCCGTTGGATTTCAAGCGCCAGCATCTCGGACACCGATTGGATCGCGGAGTGGGCTTGCTCGGCTGAGTGTTCATCTACGTCCGCGCCGCGCTTAAGCGCTTCGGCTTGCTCGAAGGTGAGGTTGAGTTCTTTTTGGAGCAGGTCGGTGTACTGATTGCCACCAGCCGAGATGTCGCGGGTGAAGATCGATGTCGCACCGCTCACTATGTTGATGGTCAACACCGAAGCGCCGATGTCCAATAGCGCTACCGTCTGATTGGGCGCCGGATGATAGTTGGCCTCGTATGCGTTCTGAAGCGCGAATGCGTCAACGTCGACGATCACCGGCTGCTTGCCGGCTTGCGAGATCACCTGCGTGAACTGCGCGATCTTGTCGCGCTTGCAAGCAACGAGCAGGACGTCCATATTCTGTCCCGTCGCGTCGTAACCCACGATTTCGTGGTAGAGGTTTACATCGTTTATGTCGAACGGTATGTATTGTTCGGCTTCCCAGTGAATCTGCTCGTCGAGCTCTTCCTCGGGCATCGTAGGAAGCAATATCTTCTTGACAATGACTGCGTGGCCGGAGAGCGACGTGGCAACCTGATTGGATTTTATGCTCTGATCGGTCCAGACTCGGCTGATCGAATCGCTCACGTGATTGAGATCTATGATGTGGCCATCGACTATTGTGTCGGACTGAAGGTTCTGATGAGCGATGTGCAGCAGCTCGAACCCGCCGCGCGTCTGTCGGAGTTCAATGGCTTTAAGCGCGCTCGACCCGATGTCCAGGCCGACGACGCTTCTGTTCTTTTTCCCAAACATAATGTCTCCCGGGAAAGCTTGTCGACTTTGATCTTCGATTTTGGATTACCGGTGCGGGAGCGGGCTGACTTCGTGACGCGCGAAAGCGCAGAATCCGCTATCGAGAATCGGCAGCAGGGGCAGACTCAAAATCTGGAGACTATCAGAAGTAGGGGTGCGGGATCTTCGCGAGGGGCGACTTCCAAGGGGCGTGATGCTGATGGCGAAAACCACTTGTTGCTGGGTCTTCACTAGCAACTAAACATCAAAAACGAGATTTCTTGCGACGGAGCCATTTCTAACATCCACCCCATAGCAAGTCAACACTAATCTTCTGCGATGTCTCAACGACAGTTACCACCTATTCGGGCGGTCGTGGTTAGCCGGTTGTTCTGCAGCTTCGATTGACCCGCACCGCGGCGTGCCATTAATATACGGCTCGTCGATATTCAAAGTTTGGAGTGCTGCACTGAGGCGGTTCGGCTCGGTTTGCACACACCGCCGCCTGAAGTGAAGGGCTCTTAAACTCATTCTCACCGGAGGCAAGCTATGGGAGAGTTCGGCTTGACCGGCATTCAGTCAAAAGAGATTCAACCCGGAACATCGAAGACAGGCGCCCACCGAGCTCTGACGATTGGCCAAACAGTTTGCACGGTGAAGAACGAGAAAGGTCAGAACTGCACCGGCCATGTCAAACAGTGGCAGACCGCTCCGCCTGAAGTCGTCAAGCAGGCAGCACCCGGCAACACTATTCACCGTTGCCAGCGCTGCTTTACCATCTATGAAGGGCCGCCCCAGGAGTACCTTCACCCGACATCGAAGAAGTGATTAGCCGCGTTCAGAGCGCGCTCCGACACAGTTGAGGCACTATGAACATTGAAGCACTCAGTTGGAAGACGCCGATGTTTGTCGCCGTGATCGCGACGGGATTCTTGTTTACTGCTGCCGGCGCTCGCCAGAACGCTTCAAGCAAACATACCGATCACAAGAAAGAGAAGGCAGCGATGATCAAGCACGACTACGCCGAGGTAAACGGAGTGCGATTGCACTACGCGGTCGCGGGTAAGGGCAAGCTCATCATGTTTGTGCATGGCTTTCCCGAGTTCTGGTATGAGTGGAAGAACCAGCTTGGGGAGTTCGGTCGAGACTATCTCGCAGTAGCTCCCGATATGCGCGGCTACAACCTCTCGTCGAAACCAACCGCGCTCGAGCAGTATGAAGTGAAGCATATGGTCGAAGACCTTCGCGCACTTGCCGAAAAGCTCGGGCACAAGAAGTTCACACTGGTCGCGCACGATTGGGGCGGCGCCATAGCATGGGCGTTCGCGCTGACCCATCCCGACTACCTGGAGAAGCTGGTCATTATCAATGCTCCGCACCCCGGGGTGTTCGCGCGCGAGCTACGCAACAACCCTGCTCAGCAAAGGGCCAGCAGTTACATGCTGATGTTCAGAAGCCCGCAGGCCGAGGAGACTCTTTCAGCAAACAACTATGCCTTGCTGGTGAACATCGTGCTCGGCGAAGGTCTGAAGACCGGTGTGTTCACCGAAGAAGACAAGAAGGCTTATATCGAAGCGTGGTCGCAACCCGGCGCGTTGACCGGCGGCTTGAACTACTATCGCGCGGCGCGAGTTGGCCCACCATCGGGTGAAGGCGACAAGCAAGGCACGAGCTTCGCGGCGGATATTCCTTCGTTGGTGGTGAAAGTTCCGACGCTTGTCATCTGGGGTGAGAAGGATACGGCTCTGCTGACCGGCAACCTCGAAGGTTTGGACAAGTTTGTTCCTAACCTGACGATCAAGCGAATACCGGACGGCACGCACTGGGTGATCCACGAGAAGCCAGCGCTGGTCGATAGCTTCATACGCGAATTCATCAGGGGTAAGTAATAATGAAGCCCCGAAAGAACTACGGCGACTCGGGTTACCAGGGAAGCAGAGATCGCAAGGGCGGACGCGCGCTTCTAAATCGCCTGCTCGCCGAACTCAATCAGTATCCCGAGCGCGTCTCAAGTATCACTGCAGAGCTGCGTGAAGCTCTCGAGCGGCGCGTAGCGATGCTTGTGTTGGACATGGTTGGCTTCTCGCGGCTGACGCTCGAACACGGGATCATCCACTACCTGGCGATGATTAATCAGATGGCAGAAGCGGCAACTCCCGCGGTGATCGCCAATGGCGGCCATGTTGTCAAGCAAGACGCCGATGACATCTTTGCGATCTTCGACAACCCCGCGCACGCGCTTGAAGCTGCGCGCGACATCTTTAGAGCATTCGATGCAGTCAACACGGTCACACCGATCGAGCGCCATATCTACGGCAGCGTCGGCATAGGCTACGGAGAGACTCTGGTGATCGACGATGAAGACTTGTTTGGCCCGGAGATGAACCTTGCGTCCAAATTAGGCGAAGACCTGGCCGGCAAAAGCGATATTCTATTGACCGCTTCCGCTTACGAAGCTTTGCCTGCTGATCGTTACGTCTTCGCCCCGCTCAGGTTTTCAATCGGGGACTTGGAGATAGATTGCTTTCGCTACGAGCGGTCGCTACTCCAGAAGTCAGGAGAAGGGACAGGGCCAACCTGATCGAGGCCGACGCGGCGTACTAGCTCGACGAACCTCGGATCTGATCTCAGGCTGTCGAAGAGCGGCTCGACATTCAAATAAGCCAGATATCCATACCGCTCCACATAAGCCTTCTCCAGCCACTCAAACACCAGATTAGTTTTACCCATTCCCGCGTACGCCCTCGCGATTAGATAGGCTGGCACATACTTCCGCTTCGAGGTTGCCTTCAACCTTTCGAGCGCCGCTTCGGCTTTTTCGCTTTCACCCAGCACGCCGTACAAGTGGCCGCGCGCCGACATCAACTCGACATCTTCGCCTGCCAACTCTTCCGCCTTCTGAAATGCGTCCAACGCTTCCGCATACATTTGCTTCTGCTCGTAAGTCTGGCCGAGCCGTCGATGCGCCAGCGCAAACCCGGCATCCAACTCGATCGCGCTCTTGTACTGCGCGATAGCGCCGTCATAGTCGCGGGCCAAATGGCGAAGCCAGCCGACAAGCGTGCTGATCGGCAGCGACAACGGATCAAGCTCCTGGGCGCGATTCGCGTGCGTGAAACTTTCTTCGAACCGTCCGAGCGCCACAAGCATCACCGCGTTCCACTGATGAGCCATCGGATAGTTGGGGTTCAGCTCGATAGCGCGCCTGAATCCCCGCTCAGCCTCTTCCCAGTCCCACTCGTAGCCAAACCGGACGAACGACATCGACGTGTGAGCTTCTGCCAGCCCCTCATCCAGTTCAAGTGCGCGCTTGGCCGCTGCCTTCGCTCGCGGGAATGCATCAGACGAAGCGAGCATGCTGTAGCTCGCAAGCAGGTTGTAAGAGTCGGCCAGCCCGGCGTACGCAAGCGCGTAGCCCGGGTCGATTTCGATCGCTTGCTGAAAATACTCGATCCCCCGTTTCATCGCCTCTTCGGTGCGCTTGTTCCAGTGGAAGCGTCCCTTCAAGTAGTCCTGATACGCCTCGGTGCTTTCGGTGTAGCGCTTGGTGAGTCTCTTTTTCTGAGCACCGGTAAGCTTCAAACGCAACTGCTCGGAGATCTCCCTCGACATCTCTTCTTCGACGGTGAAGATGCCTTCAAACAGCCGATTGTACTGTTCGCCCCATAGAAGCGAGCCATCGATGGTGTCGACGAGTTCCGTCTTAATGATCAGCTGCTCGCCTCGCTGAACCACCCTCCCGGTCAGCACGGCCTGCACGCCCAGCTCGCGGCCGATCTGCTTGCCATCGATGTCTTTTCCCTTGTACCTGAAGATCGTGCTGCGAGCCATTACTCGCAGCTTGGGAAGCTGCGAGAGATTGTTGATTATGCTTTCGGTGATTCCGTCGGACAGGTACTCGGTGTCGGGGTCGTCTGTCGCATTGATCAGCGGCAAGACTGCGAGCGAGTCGATGGCCTTGCGTGAGCGCCCGCGCCGCGTCGGCTGCGTATTGCGCGCGTTATTCGGATCGGTGCCCGCTCCTGAGTCGATGTCGCGAATAAAGTTGCGCAGGTCGGTCGAGAGTTCTCTCGTGTGCTGGTGGCGCCGCGCCGCTTCCTTCTCCATGCATTTGCGAACTATGCGTTCAAGCTCCTCCGGCACATTGTAGTTGAACCGCGCGATCGCGACCGGCTCGCTATGAACTATGTTGTCGATGATCTCGTTGGCGCTTCCGCCACCGAACGGCAAGCGACCTGTAAGCATCTCGTACATTACGACGCCGAGCGAAAAGATATCGGTCCGGTGATCCAGCCTTTGACCAAGCGCCTGCTCCGGCGACATATAAGAGACCGTGCCCATTACTGTGCCATAAGCGGTCTGTTGCCCAAGCGAGACGGTCAGCTCGCTGCTGTCGATGGGCGCGCCGGGCTCCACGACTTTGGCCAGACCAAAATCGAGCATCTTGACCATGCCGCGCTGGCTGATGATCAGGTTAGAGCTCTTGACGTCGCGGTGAATGATGCCAAGGGTGTGCGCTTCATCGAGCGCGTCGGAAACTTGGGTTGCGATGTCCATAACCTCGCGGGTCGACAGCGAAGCGCGTTCGATGCGCCGCGACAGCACATCGCCCTCGACGTACTCCATCACTATGAACATCGCTCCGTCGTGCTCGCCAATGTCGTAGATCGCCGCGATGTTCGGAGAGCGCAGCGCAGAAGCCGACCTAGCCTCTTTTAGAAACCTTGCGCGCCGGTCGGGGTCGTACTGATAGGAAGCGGGCAGAAGTTTGATCGCAACCCGCCTGCCGAGTCGCGGATCCTGCGCGAGGTAAACCTCGCCCATTCCGCCCTCGCCGAGCTTGCTCAGGATCTGATAGTGGGAAATCGTCTCTTTTATCATCTGACCGCTTGCTACCCAACAGTGATCGAAAAGGCGAACCGGACGGTAGCTCGATTCGGGGCCAGCAGGCTGATTAAACACCAGATCGGAGGAGAAGAGAGCGGCTCGGCTGAAAGGTCCGCCCGCGAACAATTGCGTCTTCCCTTATTTCTCTTCCATAACTCGCAGATCTGATCTCTTCACTTCAGCGCCGGCTCTACTTTGAGGCTCTACGCGGAGGCGAGTTGATGCGGTTTCACCTCATCAATCCTTTTCCTCCCGCACGGAGAGATCTTTCTCCTCTTGGGTGGCACGCAAGTCGTGCGAAAAGAACTCCTTCTCTTCTTCAATGACTCGTCGCTCGAACCGCGTAATCACGTAGACCGTAGCGATGATTATCACGGCCACAAGAAGTATTATCTGAACCCGGTAGAGGTCTCCGATAAGCTTCTCGACGCCGGTGGCGAACGTGAAACCCAAACCCACGAGCACCCCAACCCACGCCGCGCAGCTTGCCAGCGTAAGCAAAGCAAACCTGATGTACCCGAAATGCGCCAGACCCCAGAAGATTGGGCTCGCGGTCCGAAGGCCATACACATACTTCACGATGAAGACCGATAGCACCCCAAACCTCTGCATAAGTTTCTCGATTCGTGGCCGTGCACGAACAAAGAACCCCAAACTCCTGGCCCTGCCGCGGAATCGCACGCCCACCAGATAACTCAACGAATCGCCGACGAAGCCGCCCGCAAGACCTACCGCAAATGCTTCTTCAAAACTGAAAAGGCCGGCACGCGCCAGCACGCCCGCGAACAGTAGCGTCAGATCGCCCTCGATCATTGTCCCAAAGAATACAGCCCACAACCCGTATGTTTTGAGAAGCTCGTACATAGAGACAGCCAAGGGCGCCGCGCTGAAACCTTCACCGGATACGGGAGCGAACCCGCGTTGCGCACGTTTCTGGTCTTGTTCTCAAGTTGGCTGCGTTCCTCCCCCCCAGCGTCACTTTGGGTCTGTGGATTGTAGCTCAGTTGGCCAAAATTGACATCCCTTCCGGGCGTTGTTATCCTCGGTTCAAGGCCCATGACGCAATCAAACGAATCAACCTTTATAGGTATCGATCTCGGCGGCTCGACTCTCAAGGGCGCTCTGGTGAGCAACGCCGGGGAAATACTTCAAGAGGTCCGCCAGGAGACCGAACACGAGAGCTCGGCCGCGCTGGTCAAGCAACTGGCCGAAGGGGTGCGCAGTCTGCGCGCCGATCGCAGAACGCCACAAGTCGGCGCAATCGGAATCGGCATTCCCGGTCTGGTCAACCGGCAGACCAACCGCGTCGAGTTGATGCCGAACCTTCCATCGCTTGCCGAGATCGACATCACTGCTGAACTCGCGCGGGAGGCTGGACTGCCGGTCATCCTGGACAACGATGCCAACACGGCGGCTTACGGCGAGCTTCAAGCAGGTGCTGCGCGCGGCCGGCGCGACGTGTTCTTCGTGACGCTGGGAACGGGAATCGGCGCAGGCTTGATCATCGACGGCCGGATTTATCGAGGCGCTGCGGGTTTCGCTGGCGAGTTCGGGCATATGACGATCGACCCCGAAGGCATCGAATGCGTCTGCGGAAACATCGGCTGCCTCGAAACTATCTGCTCAGGTCCAAACATCGTGCGCCGGACGCGCGAGCGGCTTTATCGCGACCGCACCTCGTCGCTGTCGAGGCTTGCGTTGCCGCGGGACCGGGAGTTCACCGCCGAAGACATCGCCCACGCGGCGCGTGACGGCGACGAAATGGCTCAGTTGATGATGGAACGCACTGGTATGTTTTTGGGGATAGCCATAGCGGCAGTCGTCAATTTGCTAAACGTCGAGATGGTTGTCATGGGCGGCGGAGTGATGGACGCCGGAGACCTGATTCTCAACCCGACGATCAAGGAAACTCGCCGCCGCGCATTTCCGCCTTCGTTCAATAGCTGCGAGATAGTGATCGCCAAGCTCGGTCCTTCAGCGGGAATGATCGGGGCCGCGCTGATGGCGAGAGATCAAGCAACCTAGCAGCACGACCAGCTTCGTTGCCAAACCACTCTTCTTTGGCCGCATCCCTTCTCCTGCTGATATACTCTCACCTTAGAATTTCAAGTCTCAGATCTCTAACTTGAGATCACTGGAAGCAAATGCTCGATCGCCCACACATCCGAAACTTCTCGATCATCGCGCACATCGATCACGGCAAGAGCACGCTCGCCGATCGCTTGCTTGAAGCCACCGGCGCGCTCACCCAACGCGAGATGTCGGAACAAGTCCTGGACGCGATGGACCTCGAACGCGAGCGCGGCATAACCATCAAAGCTCACGCAGTCCGGCTCAACTACACGGCTCGAGACGGTCAGCAGTACTTGCTCAACCTGATCGACACACCCGGCCACGTGGATTTCTCTTACGAAGTTTCGCGCTCGCTATCCGCATGCGAAGGCGCGCTGCTCGTGGTCGATGCTTCTCAGGGAGTCGAAGCCCAAACTCTTGCGAACACTTACCTAGCGCTGGATCACAACCTTCATCTGATCCCGGTCATCAACAAGATCGACCTGCCCGGCGCTGAACCCGAACGCGTGCTTGAAGAAATCGAGCACACCATAGGGCTCGAAACCAACAACGCATTGATGATCTCGGCGAAGCAAGGCTTAGGTATCGAAGAAGTCCTGGAAGCCATCGTCCGAGAGATACCGCCGCCAGCCGGAGACCCCGAAGCTCCGCTCAAGGCGTTGATTTTCGACTCGTGGTTTGACAGCTATCGCGGCGTCGTCGTGCTGATGCGCGTAATCGACGGCTTTATAAGGCCGGGGATGAGAGTCCGCCTGATGGACGCGGAGAAGGAGTACCAGGTGGATGCGCTCGGGGTGCTGACGCCCAAGCCGCGCGAAATCGACGAGCTTGGCGCCGGCGAAGTCGGGTTCTTCACCGCTCAGATCAAGACTGTGGCCGACGTCGAAATCGGCGACACCGTGACCGAAGCAGGGCGGCCGACTGTTACGCCGTTCCCGGGCTTTAAGAAGATAAAGCCGATGGTGTTCGCGGGGCTGTATCCCATCGAAGCGAACCGTTACGAAGAGTTGCGCGACGCATTGGACAAGCTGAGGTTGAACGACTCGTCCTTCTTCTACGAACCGGAAGCGTCGGCTGCGCTTGGTTTCGGATTTCGCTGTGGCTTTCTCGGGTTGCTGCACATGGAGATAGTACAAGAGCGCCTGGAACGCGAGTTCGACCTCGAGTTGATCACCACCGCACCGAACGTCCGCTATCGCGTGACGACAACTGCAGGTGAGGTGACCGAGATCGACAGCCCGTCAAAGCTTCCCGATCCGGGAAGGATCGAATTGATCGAAGAGCCGATCATCCGCGCGATGATAATGACCAACGACGAATACGTTGGGCCGCTGTTCGCGCTGCTTGAAGAGAAGCGCGCCACTCAACTCGGCTTCGAGTACATGACGCCGAAGCGAGTACTATTGACGTATGAGCTGCCGCTTGCCGAGATAGTGCTGGACTTCTACGACCGGCTAAAGTCACTGTCGCGCGGGTACGCGTCGTTTGACTACGAGCTGACCGGCTATCGGGAAGGCAAACTCGTAAAGCTAGAGATACTTGTCGCGGGCGAGCCGGTAGATGCGCTGTCGTTGATCGTGCACGCCGATCACGCGTACGCGCGGGGCCGTTCGCTTGTCGAGAAGATGCGCCAACTAATCCCGCGTCAGCTCTTCGAGGTTCCGATTCAAGCGGCGATTGGCAACAAGGTGATCGCTCGCGAGACGGTCAAAGCCCTGGGCAAGAACGTGATTGCGAAGTGCTACGGCGGCGACATCACGCGCAAACGCAAGCTACTCGAGAAACAAAAAGAGGGCAAGAAGCGGATGAAGCGCGTGGGAAAAGTAGAGATCCCCCAGGAGGCATTCCTCGCAGTTCTGAAAGTCAACGAGTAGTACCTCAATGTAACGGGAGCCTCCGTCCCGGCACCCTACGCCACGCCTGGGTGCGTCGTCTAGCTTACAGTGAGAAGGACGGGCACGGGAGGGCCGCCCCGCGCAAGATCGCAAGCGACCTCTCCCATTCCTCACGTCATTATTCGCTCAGCTTGAACACAAACACGATCACACCCGTCACGCGAACAGGGATGCTATTCAACAGCGTAGGCTGAAAGCGCCACCCAAGCGCCGCCTCTCGGGCAACCTGAGTAAACATCGGATGACCGCTCACAACGCGCGCGTTCTCGACTCGGCCCTCAGGCGAGATCATCACCTCGACCGAGACCTGGTCCTGCAAGCGAATCTGCTGCGCCAGCCGGGGGTAGATGGGCTTTTGGCGTTCGATCGCCTTGCCCTGGAGGACCGAGGAGGTAACTCGAATCGGCCTGTTGTCGGGTACTGGAGTCGTCTGTGCGACTTGCCGTTGCTTCGGCAGGTCTGGCCGGGGCGGCGGCTCGAGAGTCCGGTGTCCTTCTGTGACTCCGACAGGGCTGCCGGATCCGAGTGGCCCATCCGAAGCCCCGACATCGCCGTCACCGCCGTCGTCAATAAGCGGCACGCGGGGCGGAGCGCTCGCATTGCGACTCAGAATCTTATCAAGGCTCTCCACGTTCCTGGGATCCGGTCTAGCGGCTGGTCGAGTCCGTTGCTGCGGACCTTTCACCTTCGGTGGTGTGCCAAATGCCGGGGGCAACGATGGACCGATAAGCGTTATGACAGTGCTCGCGTCTGCGAGCCTTGGATCTGAAAGCAGAACCGAAAGGCACAAAGCGCACCCGATCGCTAACACGTAAAACCCCGCGGTTCCGAAGAAATACTTCGCGGTCGTATGATTGCGCCGCTGCTGTGAAGACACTACTAGCTTGTCAAACATGGTTTCTCCTTGTGAGCAGTCGCACGGGACTCCACCTGAATGCGGCTCGCACTCAGACAGCGGCTGGCGTCGGCCCGGCTGCGATTGTTCGAATCAAGAGGCGCTCAAAAGAGGGAAGCTGACGGCGCTCTTCGGAAGCTACTGGGACAAGTGAGGATTTGCCAATAGTCCGTAGCTACGACCCGGACTACTGAGGACGAACTAACCACCAACATCCATTTTCTCAACGAGAAGGATTATTCGAGTTGAAACCGGATGGCCCGAGACGGTGGCCGGCTGAAATGTGCGGCTTCGAAGCGACCACCACAACTGTTCAATCACGTACGGGTCTGTCGGAGAATCCAAGACGTCGACAAGTGTGGCGCGGCCGTCCTCTCCGACCTCGACCATGGCAGACATCCCCTGGTTGCCCGGCTTCTGATAAGCGATGTGACTGAAACTGACAAGCGCGCTGTTATCGAGAACTCTAGGCAACTCGTAATAATGCTCGCTGGCCGGGGTTCCTTTGTCAGGCGGAAGGTTATTGTAGCTGTGATATTCGCTGTCTGAGCCATGGACCGCCGGCAGGATCGCCACATCGGCTCTACGCGCGCCGCTCGATGGAATCGGTTTGAAGCTTGAAAAGAGCGTTCCAAACAGCACCGCAGAAATAAGAACTCCTGAAGCGTAGGCAATCGGCTGCGGGTTAAGCTTGAGCACCCATTCGAAGAACCGTTGAAACATTCCGACTTCGTTGCCGGCGCGCCGCGACACCTCAGACATAACGTAGCTGTGAAGCTCGCGCGGGACTTCGAGATGGTCCGCGCGGCGAAGCATCAGGGACGCGGCCTCGGTTTCGGCAAGGTCAAGCCGGCAAGCGGAGCACGCCAAAAGATGCGCCCTGTACTCGACTGATACGTTCTCGTCGAGCCGCCTGTCAATGTAGGCAGAGGCTATCATTTCAAACTTCTTGCAGTTCATAAGCACACACCAACCACCGAGTTATGATTCGTGACCGGTTCATCGATCACTTTTAACGGATCATTCATCAAGCATCCCTTCTTCACATCAAATCCCTCACACGCCGGCGAAGCTCGTCCCTGCCGCGCGCAATCCGTGATTTCACGGTGCCAAGGGAAATCGCCAGCGTCTCGGCGATCTCCTCGTACGAAAGCTCTTCGATCTCGCGCAACACTAACGCGATTCGATACTCTTGCTTGATCTCGCCGAGGGCCTGCATTATGCGGCCTTGGCGTTCTCCTGCGATCGCAAGCGCTTCAGGCGAAGAAGCGTGGCTTGGAAGCAGGCTGCCGATCGTCGTCTCACTGTCGCCCCGCGTAAGGTCGAGCGATATGGTCTCATCCCGGTGCCGGCGCCGCCACCAGCGCTGCTGGTTCATCGCCTGGTTTATGGCTATCCGGTAAATCCAGGTCTTCAGACCAGACTGCGCGCGAAACCCGCCGAGGCCGCGATAAACCTTTAAGAACGTTTCCTGCGCCGCATCACGCGCCTCTTCAGAGTCACCAAGCAACCGAAAGCACAACCCGTAGACCGGGCGCTCAAATCTTGCTACCAACTCTTCAAACGCAGCCAGGTCTCGGGCGCGCAACCTCGCAATCAGACCCGCCTCGGCGTGGTGCTCGACCCCGCCTTCCAGCTCGAGCCGAGCGAGAGAGGTTTGCTCCAGTGCGGCCATATCTCCGGCTGACATAGGCGGCGCTCCTCGGTTTTGGGGGCTGACCGGAGTGGGCCATCGCTCGCTTCCCAGGAAGCCGAGCGCCGTTTAGCTCCAAGCGAAATGGGCGATGGCCCTTCACCTCACTTGTCGCTAGCTTAGACACCCCTTCCGATCAGAATGTTCCAAGTCCCAGCTACTCCAGTATAAGCG
>JBASRN010000300.1:0-1789 GCA_049273855.1 Blastocatellia bacterium | reverse complement strand
CGGCTATCTCAGCCCCCGGGCCTTCGAGCGACGGTTGGATCACGAAGCATCGGCAGCTTAACCCAGGTGTCTACCAAATCGGGGCAAGTCCATGTTGCATTGCAACTCCATGACGAGCTTCCGCTCGCTGGTGATCCCCAGCAGGTAGCCGCCCACCAGGGCCAGGAACAGCTGCTCCGGCGGAATCGATGGCCGACCGATCGGCGAATAGAGGTCTCGGCACGCACGGCGGATCGCCCGGTCGTCGACGAGGGGACGGATCGCGCGCAGCGGGTGCTCAGCCGGGACAAATGTTTCTAATGAGAGTTGGTAGAACAGCGTCCGTTGCGGATCCGACTGTCCCATCATTCGGCTCGCTCCTCCCGTCCGCAGCGTACGGCAGGTCACCGCCGGGAGAAGCTTGAAAACCGCGATCTCATCGACTTTGTCAGCAGCCTGTTAGTCCTTGCAGTTAACGCCGTGAGGCTTCTACCTTCGCGAATTCTGTGGATCCCCGTCGCGCTCTTCTTGTGCCTCTTGGTGTTGCTGCAGTGGCGTAGGAGCCAGCGGCAGAACGCGCCAAAACCACCGGCCGATTCAATCTGGTAGCTGTCGCCGTTGCCACGAACGAAACACCTCCATCAGGAAGCCTCATCGCGGCAGCCCGTATATCCAGATCAACTGATCGAACGGAGCCGTTGCGGGACTTATCGCCGGTAGAGCCACACACCGCCGCGCACGAGGCCCTTCATTCGGACCAGCATAGTTCCGTACCACCTTCCGTACCAAATGGAGCGGCACGAAGGTGTGGAAACGCTGGTACTTCGCGCGGTTACGGTAGGTTTGGTGGCTCCAACGTGATTCGAATCCGTGTTGTTAATCCGCCACGCGCTTTCGTAATCGTCGAGAGAAGTTAGATAAAGTTGACTAAACGCTACAACCTCGGGGACTTAAATTCGCTCGTGATTTCAGTCCCCTCGCCACCCGGATTCCCACGAGTTCTCATCAGCGAAACCAGAGTTGAGAGGTTTTGGGACCAAGCTGGGAATTCGGGCGGCAAGCGCCGCTCTCGAAGAGCGCGGTGTCGCGCGTCATCGCCACGCTGAAGGAAGGGCTGGAGGCGTGGCGGACGTGCTCACCATAAGCTCCGCGACGACTTCCACCGTATCGTCTATGCCGCCAGTGGCGAGCGGGCAGATCAAGTTGCGCAGGATCGACGGTTGGCGGAAGATCGCCGCAGTGCTGAGCCAACACACGGTAGCGGCATGATGATCATGCGCGTTGCGCTCGGAGCCGCCCTCGCCTTCGGCCTCCTCGCTGCGCCGCTCGCCGCCGAGGCGCAGAAGTCAGAGAAGATGGTTCGCGTGGGAATTCTTGGCATCGGTCCAGTTCCGAGCCCACAGGAGCTGACGAAATCCGTTTCGACAAACCCGTTCTGGCTGTCGATGAGACAACTCGGCTGGATCGACGGCCAAAACATGGTCGTCGAGCGACGGTTCGGCGAAACAGCCGATCAGCTTCGCACAGGCGCCACTGACCTCGTACGCCTCAAGGTCGACGTACTGTTCGTTTCGAGCGCGGGCCTGGCAAAGCTCCTTCAACTGGAGACAAAAACCATCCCAATCGTGGTCGGTCGCGCCGACGAGGATCTTGTTGCCGCAGGACTCGTCGACAGCCTCGCAAGGCCCGGGGGCAATATCACAGGGTCACAGCTTCTGAACGATGATCTCATCCCAAAGCGCCTCGAGCTTCTGAAGGTGCTTGTACCGAGTCTTTCAAAGGTCGCGCTCCTTCGAGAGGATGTCACAAT
>JBASRN010000089.1:0-5822 GCA_049273855.1 Blastocatellia bacterium | reverse complement strand
TGCGACGTACTTGAGAAGACCGATGACTCAGAGTACGGGAAGTTCGGGTGGGTCATGGATCCGGAAGGCAACAAGGTTGAACTTTGGCAACCACCGGCCGGGCAATAACCCTCATGAACGTCGCAGCAAAGCCGACGCCTAACCCCTCGCTCAAGCGGAGCGACAACGCTAGACCGACAGACGCGCGTCAGCACCGATATCGACGCCCCGTGTTGCCCATGGGCTATAGATCATCACTCGAACTCTAGGAGAAACACCATGATCGTTGAAGCACAGGTAACCATCAACGGATCCAAGGCGGCGATCTGGGCCGCAATCACCAATATAGAGAACGCCTCGGAAACCATCAGCGGAATCGAAAATATTGAGGTTCTCGAAAAACCGGCAAACGGGCTCGTAGGACTAAAGTGGCGCGAGACCCGAACTCTATTCGGCAAGACAGCTACCGCGGAAAAGTGGATCACTGATGCTGCTGAGAACGAGTTCTACAAAACCAAAGCAGAAAGTCAAGGATTTGTATACTTATGCACCAAAAGTATTTCAGAGAGCAGTGGCGGCATTACGTTGACTGAGTCTCATGAGTCCAAGCCTCAAGGTATCGTTGCAAAATTACTGTCGATCCCAATGGGGTTTCTGTTCAAGGGCGTGGCGAAAAAGGCCCTCCTGCAAGACCTAAACGATATTAAGGCCGCGGTTGAACAGGAATGATCGATTGCGGCCTAAAACGGCATGCAGCGGACGGCGCTCCGCGCCGCCGCTGATGCCGAGCGTTAGGTTCCAGAATTCACGCTGTGGAGGAACATACATGACCGCGTTCATTAGTCACTCATTCGAGAACAAGCCTGAGTTCGAGAACGTGACCGACGCGCTTGAACTCAAGGGCGTGGGGTTCTGGAATCCCGCAGAGATTCGCGCAGGCGGGTCGCTACGTGAGCAGCTCCGAGCGGCAGTGGAAAGGTGCAGTCTGTGCATCTTCATCGCCACCCGGAAGTCGATCGATTCGAGCTGGTGCGGCGCTGAACTGGGAGCCTTCTGGGGTGCGGGAAAACCCATAGTCGTCTACCTCGCGGAAGCGTCGCTGAAAGATGATGAGCTTCCGCAAATCGTTCAGGGAGATGTGTGGGAGCGACGAATCTCGAAGATCGCTGATCGCGCCAAGGAGATCGATGCCCAGAGCGCACAGGAAGGCAGCGGCCGCCGCGCGGGAAAGGATTCATCCGTAGCGCAGCTGACTGTGGAACAGCTCGAGAAGATGATCGCCGGGGCCGTGTCACTCGCTGCCGCGAATGCAAAGGACGGGGCAGCGCCGTCGAGCTTCGAGGAAGTTGGATCGGCTGTACGAAATGTTGCTGGTAAGGTCTTGGCGGGCTTTCAAGCCTCCGAGAGCGCCAGCAGGGAGCTTGTTGAAAACTGGCACAACCAAATCCTGTGGGTCGATGACCGACCGGAGAACAATGTCTACGAGCGCCAGGCGATGGAGTCTATGGGACTCCAGTTCACGCTTGCACTTTCAACTTCGGAGGCGCTAGACGTCCTTTCAAATCGCCGGTTCGCTGCGATCATCTCTGACATGGGCCGGAAGGAAGGGCCTAGGGAAGGATACAAGCTCCTTGAGGCCTTGCGAGCAAAGGACAAGGTGACGCCGTTCTTCATCTACGCCGGCTCAAGCGCAGCCAAGCACCAACGAGAGGCGGCTCTGAGAGGTGCTCAGGGGACCACAAACGTTGCCCAAGATCTGATTGAAATGGTCACCCGCTCTCTCCCAACTGGAACCTAACCACTCGGTCAACCGGACAAACAACGGCAAGCCGTTGTTTGCCGGTTACCTCGAACATTAGGCGGCACAGAAAGTGGAGCGGTTGATGAAGCCAGTTTTACGACGACCGATGCTTGGAGTGCTCGTGGCGATTGCAGTCACGACCGCTATGGACGCGGGCGGGCTTTCCGCATTCAGCGCGCTGCCACTGTTTCCATTGATGTGCCTCTTCTGGTACCTGGAGCGGTTATCGCGTCATAGCATGGGATTCATGTGGGGGCAGTGGAGCCAATATGGCCTGGCCGTGCTCTACCCGGTGGCCGTTCTCGGAGTCGTCGGACTCGTATCGGCTGCGGCCGGCGCCGTTGATCTCTCGCAGATCCAGTGGGAGAAAGTCTGGCTCAACTTTGCACTTGTCGCAGCCTCAACGATTCTCGCTGCGATCATCACCGAGGAGGGTTTCTTTCGAGGCTGGCTCTTCGCATCGCTCGAACGCGCAGGGGTGCAAAGCGAACGGATATTGGTATGGGGCAGCATCGCGTTCTCGCTGTGGCACCTGTCGGCGGTCACGCTCAGTACGGGTTTTGACCTGCCAGCGACGCAGATTCCCGTCTTCATGATCAACGCGGCGGTCATGGGCGCGGTCTGGGGCTTGCTGCGATTAATCTCTGGTTCCGTGATCGTCGCCAGCGTGAGCCATGGCGTGTGGAACGGAGGCGCCTACGTGTTCTTCGGGTTTGGCACCAAGATCGGCGCGCTCGGCATTGATGCCACCGCTATCTATGGCCCCGAGGTCGGAATCCTCGGCCTGGTGCTAAACCTCATCTTTGCTGCCGCGCTCTGGCGGTGGTGGAAGCACGCGTCAACAAGGCCGCCTAACTAATCGTTGCAGCCGACACGCCCCACGGCGTGCGGCTGAACTCCGGCGTTAGGCGACCTTCGAGGGAGGCACGATATGTCAACGTCGGACGAGGAGACACGAGAGGAAAGCGCACCAACGCTGCCGCCTCCCATGCAGCTCTTCCTGATGAGCGAAGGGGTGGTGGTTTCTACGGCTCTTTCGCTGGCGGCGGAACTGGGTATTGCCGACCTGCTTTCGGACGGTCCGCGAAGCGGTGAAGAGCTTGCGCAAACTACGTCCACCCACCCCCGCTCTCTCCATCGGGTACTCCGTCTCCTGAGCAGCGTCGGTGTCTTTACAGAAGTTCAGCCCGGCCGCTTCGCTTTGACCTCACTTGGAGAGTGTCTCCGGACAGGGGTACCCGGCTCCATGAGGTCGTGGCTGAGGATGGTAGGTCTCAAGGTGTGGTTTCATACGTACGGCGATGCGCTCTACAGCCTACGCACGGGCGAGCCGGCCTTCGCGCGAACCGTCGGGGCGGAACTCTTCGATTACCTTGCCACCCATCCGGAAGAGGGCGAGATCTTCAACTCCGCGATGAGCGACTTCGGGCAGGGGGTGGCCGCTGCCGTCCTTCAGGGGTACGACTTCGCCGATGTTGAAACGGTCGTCGACGTGGGTGGCGGAAACGGATCGTTCATCAGCGCTATCCTCCAGGCCAATCCCCGGATGACGGGAATCCTCTTTGACCTGCCCCACGTTGCCGAGAGCGCTCGGAAGTCAATCGCAGAGGCTGGGCTTGCCAAGCGCTGCGACATCGCGGGTGGCGACTTCTTCAAGTCGATTCCCGCAGGAGGAGATTGCTATGTCCTCCGATGGATCATCCACGACTGGGACCAAGACCGAGCACTGACAATCTTACGGAGCTGCCGCGACGTGATGAAGAGAAAAGCCCGCCTGCTTCTTGTAGAAACTGTCATTCCTGCCGGCGACGAGCCGCACCCGGGCAAGCTGGTCGATTTCGTCATGCTGACAGCGCTGGGCGGCCAAGAGCGGACTGCGGAAGAATACGAGCGGCTACTGGACGAGGCTGGTTTCCGCTTGAAGAGGATCGTTCCCACGGCCTCACCGATGAGCGTTGTTGAAGGGACGTTGAGATAGATGTGGCCGTCGCCTTTGAGGGCGGAATCGGACTGGCTGGCCCGACATGCGCCCCTCGCGCGTGGCACCGGGGTCGCCTAACAGCACGTTGAGCGGACAGCTGGCTCGCATGCGCTCGCCGCGGCCGCTCAACGTGAGCGTTAGGCGTCAGTGTTAACAGGAGACTAGAGACGGTGGATCGTAAACAGAACATTCTTTGGATAAAGTTATTCTTGGCTACAGCATTATTCCTGTCTGGATGCGAATCTCCGGTTCGGACTTACCTCATTGAGGAAAACCCGCCTAAGTTTAGTTTCAACGATCCTGAGAGAATTTCGGAGTTGGTGATATTCCAGATCCCTAAAGACCACGAAGGAGATTACGGGTACGGCGATGCGGTCATTAACCGCAACAATGTTGTTTGGGAAATTCGCGGGCGACTAATTCTCCCAGAGACTTCTATCAGCTACGGAAGCTTGCCTGAAGGCATGGTTGAGAAAACGCCGGAAGTGCCACTAGTTGAAGGTGGACATTACTTCGTCTGGTGCTCACAAAACGGAAATGGCGGGTGCTTGGGCACAAGCTTCCTGATAAAAAACGGAAAGGCGGAGCGCCGCCATCGTTCCTGATATGATCAGAGGAATGGTCTCGCACATCACGCCTAACATATGCTTGCAGCGGACTCGCCGGTAGCGGGCTTCTTTGGTAAGGTGCGTGGGCTCGCCGCTGAAAGGCAGCGTTCGGCCGCTTCGCGTAAGGTGGTGGTAATGATCTCCGCTTTGGTGACTGCTCATTAGACGACGCTGGAACTCCAAGGTGCGAAGGGGGGAGAAGTTGAATCCGAGGTGCCGTGTTGTGCGATACATCGCTTTGGCGCTCGGAGCGCTGCTCTGCGGAATCGGAATTCTTCATGCGATCATAAACGTGCGCTCAGTGACTCGCGCGGTCGCTCGTGGGGAAATCGTCGAGAGAATGGGCGCTCAACTGGTCGCGAATGTCGTGCTCGCGGGCCTGGCCTTAGTCATACTGGGATCATTTCTTCTGCTGATCGCCTCGGACCTTGAGAAGGGGAAGCGTTCGTCGTGGCGCATAGCCTTTGTGGTTGGAGTCTTTCTAACACTCAGCGGTGTGGCGGCATACTTGTGGCTGCCGCGACCTTCCGTCTTTATCTTCTCCGCACTTGGCTTGGTACTTACCGGTCCACTGCTACTCTGGCGAAGCCACTTTTTGGTGGAATGAGCACACGGCGCGCCGTCTAACAACGGCATGCAGCGGACGCGCAAATCAGCGTTCTTAATCCTTCAATGGCTCCAGCGCGCCGCTGATGCCGAGCGTTAGGCGCCTTTAAGCTTTCTCTATGAATCGCACCGACCATCGCCCTAAGTTACGGCACCTCACCGCCGGCTGCGCGCAGCTGCCCTGCTTCTGAAGCGTTAGCTGCTGTCCGGCACAACTCGGAAGGCCGGGCCCCTGATGGACGGCCTTCCTTCACAGAAAGGTTGCGATGAACTTTCAAAACCTGAAAACCATGTCGGCCGGACTCAGGCTCGGTTTGCTCCTGGTCACAATCCTCGTGTGCCACGTCGCCGCAGCGGCCCAACCGAGGAAGCTGATCATCGACTGCGACCCCGGCATTGATGACGCCATAGCGATCGTTCTGGCGATGCAATATCCCGGGTTTGAGATCCTCGGCATCACGACCACCTTTGGCAATGCCACGCTCGAACAGGCCACGAAAAATGCGCTGCGGATTGTGGAACTGTCAGGGAAACCTATCCCGGTCTACAAAGGAGCAAGCAAACCAATGATCGTGCCTTTGAGCCCTCCCCCTGATTTTGTTCACGGCCAGGACGGTCTGGGAAACACACGGCAACCGGAGCCCTCCACAAAAGCTCAGGACAAACCCGCTGCGCAGTTTCTAGCCGACATGGCGAAGGCCTACCCCGGCCAAATCACAATCCTGGCGGTCGGCCGCCTTACCAACCTGGCAGAAGCACTCAAACGGGACAGCAGTTTCGCCGGTAACATCCGGGAGGTCGTCCTGATGGGCGGTGCCTTGTATGTGCCGGGCAATGTCAGCCCGGT
>JBASRN010000285.1:0-5461 GCA_049273855.1 Blastocatellia bacterium | reverse complement strand
GCAAGGTGTCGAGCGTCCCAAGTTGACCACTCTGACCGGGAGAGGGCCGCGCCGTGAGCGGGGCTGCGAATGACGAAGCTGAGAAATGGCCCCTGGGGATCCGGGCGCTCAGCAACCAGATTCCGCGCGCTAGCGTCCGAACGACTCTAACCTACCGCATTCATCCACGCCTTTCGTTAGGCGTGGAGTACAATCCGCGAGCAGATGACGTGGGCCTGTTAGGCAATTTCGTGGCTATGGCTGAGACGGAGAAAAGACCGGCTTTGATTCTTGGCACAAGCTCGGATCGAATCGGCACTCCGAGCGGCAGGTCATTCTATGCAACCGTCAGTAAAGATCTGTCTGCTGCGGTGAAGCTGCCCATCGCCGCCTACGTCGGTGTGTCTTATGGTTCCTTTGAAGATAGATTCCGCCCCATAGCCGGGTTGACCGTGAACTGGAGAGAGAACCTATCTTCGCTGGTGATCTTCGACGGCGTAAAGGTTCACCCGACGCTTACCTATACATTAGGGGGGCGGCACGTTTTCACATTCTTGCTCGCGCAAAGCAGGAACCCGGGCGTTAGCTACAGCATTTCCTTTTAGCGCACGAACCAACGCTCAATCCAACTAGAAGGCGCGGCCCGCGCGCTGATCCGTTGCGACTAGTGTTCCGTCATTGGCGAAGTTGTTTCTCGGATCAGTCTCCGACCGAAAGCCACCGACTATTGACAGTAGTTTGATGCGTCCAGTACCCTAACCAATCTAACTCGAAAGGCAAATATGAAACTACCCAGGGTAACGTTGCGGGGATTTCGGCCGACGGCTCGCGGCATCAAGCAGGTGCTGGGCGAGCTTGAGGCTGACGTGATCAGCGTGCTCTGGCAACAGCCCAATCAGACTGTTGTCGAGGTCGAAGAACGGCTGCGTCGGAAGCGAGAGATTGCCCATACGACTGTCCTGACTACGCTCGACCGTATGCATCGCAAGGGATATCTGTCCCGCGAAAAACAGGGTAAGGCATTCGTCTACTCACCTCGCTATACGCGAGAGGAATTCGAGCGAGCGCTGACGCAGGAGGTCTTGAGCGCATTGCTTGGAGGATTGGGCGAGCCGGTACTGTCTACGTTCGTCGATCTGGTAGGCGAAGACAGCGCAAAACTGAATCAGCTTGAAGCATTGATCAAGCAAAGGCGTGAGGGGCTGAAGTGATGGGGAGCTATTGGCCGCTCATGCTTATGAGCGCTGAGAACTTCATGCTTATCAGCGCCGCGCTTTCTATTGCGTTGTTCGGCGCGGCAGCAACAGTTCGAGCGAACAAGGAGACTCGAGCCTGGCATCCGCTAACGTTGTCGCGAGTTTATGCCGTAGCTTTGATAGCTCCACCGCTCGCATCAATGTGGCTGGTGAGCGCGTCTCTCCTGCCTGTAATGTGGCTTGGCCCTGGGCGGTGGGTACAAGAGCATCGTGCCGCGCACACCGATCACTTGCTCAGCGCGCTGACTGTTTCACTGGACCCGGCGCTCAGCTATGCCGCGATTTCGTTCGCTTCCCTTGCGTTGGTCGTTGCGGCCTATGCTGTAGCGAAGGGCTATTTCAGAATCGGGCGCGTAGTGCGCCGGTTGGAGATAGATTCGGAGCCTGCTGCGCCCGAGCGAATCAGGCAAGTTGAAGATGCCTGCGAGCGCTACGGACTTAGTATTGGTCTAGTCGTAAGCCGCTACCCTTTCTCATTCGTCTGGGGTTACTTCAGATCCAAACTAATCGTTTCGACGGGTCTAATCAACGCATTAACATCCGAGGAGCTAGCCGCGTTGCTCGAGCACGAAGCAGCGCATCACACTCGGCGCGATAATCTGTCAAAGTGGATGCTCACAATTTGTAGATACCTCTCCCCTGCATTCCCTTTGACGGGACTCCTGTATCGTTGGTGGAGCGAGCAGGTTGAGATGGTATGTGATGAAGTTGCAGCGCGGCGCACAAACGATCCGGTCGAAGTCGCGGGCGCGCTGGTGCGACTTACGCGCCTGACGCTAGGTATGCCGCGCAGCTCACAACCAATTGAGTCAAGTTTCTTCGGAGAGCACGAGGCTACCTTGGAGCGTCGCGTTGAACGCGTCCTTTCTTTGAGCGGACTGCCAACCATTGAACCTGTTCTTATGTCACGTTCGTCGGTGAAGGCAACAACGTTGTGTTGCGCCGCATTCGTCCTGACTCTAGCTACCTTGTTCGCGGTATCGCCGCTCGCGATTCATCGTTTGCTCGAATTGCTTCTGCACGTCTTTTAGCGTCGGGCAGGTTGCGTCCTGAACTCGGGCACTGCGACTGCCCTTCTTTGATCGACTTAAAAACTACCGCTGGTAGTTGGAGGTAAGGGATAAGAAATGTTGAAGGGCTCGTTAGGCAAGCCGCTGACCTTGTTAGTATTGGTCGCTTTTGGCGGGGTCGCATGCTCTCGTGCAGAAAAAGCCAGTACGGCGGATGACGGGGAGGCTCTCTCGCGCACGGAATTCACAGAGCGAATCGAGAACTACTTCGAGTTTGATCCACTGAAGGCCGGGAAGAAGAGTCAGTTCTTAATTCACCTCACTGATTTATCGGATGGCTCTCCGGTCGAGCAAGCTGAAGTGACTTTGACCATGCGTTCACAGGGCAGCGGCGCAGAGGTCGCCCAAACAAGAGCGCGGATCGGCAAAGTTACCGGGATCTACGTTGCCGAGGTTGCTATTCCTAATGCCGGCAACTACGCAGTCGAGTTTCACGTGAAGAACGAGAAGCTCGAGGAGCGCATGCCGCTGACTGATTTCAAAGTGGAGTGACTTGATGCAATTGACCCGACAGGTTTCACGCTTCGCTATTTCTGTACTTGTCGCGCTGGCTGTTTGCTGCAACGCGGTCGCGCAAACGGCTACGAACCCAGTCATCTCAGCGCCAGCGGCCAGCCCGCAAGCGCAATCGGACTTCTTCTCATCCCAGCTCACGCTTGATCGCGTGATCGATCGCTTCTTACAACGCAACCTCTCAATCGAAGCAGCGCGTTATCAGGTGGATATTGCTCGCGCGGAACAGATCGCGGCCCGCATCCGGCCGAACCCCGGCTTCACTTTCTCAGCCGAGAACCTGAAAGTGTCGGGGGATACGCCGTTCGATCGGCTCTATGAAGTCTCTACCACTTACGCGCAGACATTCGAGCTTGGCAGTAAGCGAAGGTTGCGCCGCGAAGTGGCCGATCTCATCGTCTCGGTCGCAGAGGCAAGATTGGCCGATGTGTTGAGGCAGCGGCTGTTTGACGTAAAGCGCGCTTACTACGAAGCAGTGCTGGCGCGTTATGCGCTGTTCAACGCGATGGAAAATCGCTCCAGCTTTGATGAGCTCATAAAATTCAACAGTGTTCGATTCGAGGAAGGCGCAATCGCGGAAGGCGAGTTGCTGAAAGTGAAGCTTGAGCGCGTGAAGTTTGATTCGGCCTTCGCGCAGGCGGAGCTAGGGCAGCGGCAGGCTGTGATCAGACTGCTTCATCTCCTTGGAGAGACTGACTTCTCACGACTTGAAGGGGTCGCCGGAGATCTCAACTTTGCGCCGATCGATCTCGAGCTCGCTTCGCTCAAAGAGATGGCGCTTCAAAATCGACCCGATGTAAAGGCAGCCGAGCTTGACGTGACCCTGGGCGAGCGGCGGTTAGCTCTCGAGCACGCTCGCAACTCGATGGACATAACTCCATTTGCCGGTGTGAAGCGAGTCGGGATAGATAACACCCTACTATTCGGCGTGACGATACCGCTACGAATCAACGATAGGAACCAGGCTGGAATAGCTCGCGCGGCGGCTGAGGAGAAGATTGCGAACACAGAGCTGACCATTGCGCGCAATCGTGCCCTTGCAGAAGTAGAATCCGCTTATCGTGGTTACGAAACGGCGCGCGATCAAGTGGCCACTTTCCAGCGCGAGTTGTTACAGCAGGCTAACGAATCCTATACGATTAGTCTTGCTGCATATCAGGAAGGCGCGACCGAGTTGCTACCCCTGCTCGAAGCACAGCGAACGCGCGCAGACATCCGCCAGCAATATTACCGCACACTCTTCGATTACCAGACCAGCATCCTGTTGCTGGAGCAAGCCGTTGGGAAACAGACAAAGCCCTGAGGACAGATAAGCAGGAATTGCGAACTATGACAAAGAACAAAGACGAGGTCGAACGCAGCGCGAAGGCCCCCGAAGCGAGGATAGATGAGCCGCCGCCATCTTCGCTCTACGCCTACAGCGAAGGTTTCACCATGACGCGGAATCGGTGGCTCATTGCGGGAGCAATCGCGGTCACCATCGTTGCGATAATCAGTTTTTCGTTCTTGCGGCAGACCGCTAAGCCATCAGAGCAAAACGCTGCACCTGCTGCGGGTAATCCTACCGGTACAGTTAGATTACTCATGGAACAGCAGTGGCTCATCAGAATGAAACTGGCCCAAGCCGACAAGGAATGGGTGGCGCGACAGATCACTTCGACAGGGCGGGTTATTCCAGCGCAACACAATCAAGCAATCGTAGCCCCGCCTGTCGGCGGCATCCTCTCAGGCGGCCAACTCCCTCGCGTCGGGCAACAGGTCAAACAAGGGCAAACGCTCGCCGTGTTGACCCAGAGACCTACAGCCGCTGAGAGCGCACAGATCGCCGCAGGCAATGCCCAGCTACGCATTGAGCAATCCCGCATAGATGGCGAGCGCCGGCGTCTGATCCAGGTTGCTAACGAAGCGCAAGCCCGGCTTAACCAGGCGAAGACGGAATATGAGCGCGCACAGCGACTCTATGATCGCAAAGCTTATTCGCTGCGCCAGCTTCAAGCAGCCGAGGCTGACTACAAAGCTGCGCAGGCTAACCTCGCCGCTGCCACCGAGCAGGCAAAAGCGTTAGGAGGGTCTGCGGGGAGACTCGGCGGAATTGGTGTTTCAACCAGCTATACAGTAAGCGCGCCGATATCAGGCACGGTCGTCAAAGTCAGCAAGGCTATGGGAGAGCAGGTAACGCCGGGAGAGCAGATCGTCGAGATAATAAACCTCGATACTGTCTGGGTTGAAGCGCCAATCTTCGAGCGCGATCTGTCTTTTCTCAGCCGTCAGGCTAAGCCCGTCTTCACGACTTCTGCCTATCCCGGCGTTGAGTTCAGCGGCAAAATCCTGGATATCGGAGCCGTAATTAACGAGCAGTCGCGCGCCGCGACTGTCACCTTTGAGGTGCCGAACCGGGATCGCACGCTGCGAATTGGCATGCAAGCCAACGTGCGGCTTGATGCAGGTGAGGGGGCCGATGCCTTGATCATTCCGAAGGAAGCTGTTCTCGACAATGAAGGCAAGAAGATCGTCTATGTCTTGCTTTCGGGCGAAGAGTTCCAACGCCGCGAGGTGACGATCGGGGATGAATACGGCAACAAGGTCGCGGTGCTCTCGGGACTACAACCGGGAGAGCGCGTCGTCACCCAGGGAGCTTATCAG
>JBASRN010000283.1:0-10166 GCA_049273855.1 Blastocatellia bacterium | reverse complement strand
AACCGATCCCGCCCAAACCCGAAAGAGACAACGACCGGAGGGAGCGATTAGCCGAGCAAAGGCTATCCGCGCAGAGATCACAAGCCAGGGACCAGGGCAAGCGACTCGAGAAATGCCGGGTAACGTGTGGTACATTAGCCGCAGTGGAATGGCGTGAGGTCGCCAGCGAAAGCAAGGGAGCAATGCTTCTCACAAGAGAGATCAGCAGCTATGGCCGCCATGAGCGATATGAAAGGCCTCGAAGTTTTGGCGACAAGGCTGCTCGCGGGAAGGGAAGTCGCGGCTGTCGAGGACAAACCGCCTGCTAGGGCTGGCTTTGCTAGACGTAGAGAAATATCAGAGGGCCGCGGGCTGTTAACACGCTACGTCGAGTTTGAACCGCCAGACCTTTCGCAGCGTTTCATTCGGATGTGCAAGCCTTGCAGGATGGAGACCGACGCGAAAGGAACGCGCGGCTCATCGCCAAGCCGTTCGGCCGATGCATACAGGGGAGAGAGAATGAGCAGAGTCTTTATCTCCTACCGACGTGCGGACAACGCGCACTCAGCAACTAAGCTGTACCGACACCTGAGCATGCGTTTCGGAAAAGATCGGGTTTTCCAAGACGTCGATGACATCAAACCGGGAGCCGACTTTCTAGAGACGATTCGCCAAGAGCTCGCGTCATGCCAGGTATTTCTGATCCTAATTGGGCCACGCTGGCTGATTGACGCCCAGGGTCGACTGGATGAACCGAATGATGTGCTCCGCATGGAGATTGCCGAAGCTCTGGGTTACGAAGCAACCGTCCCTCCCGTACTGGTCGGAGGAGCCGGCATGCCATCGCCTGACGCTTTGCCCGAACCCTTAAGCCGCTGTGGCGTCGCCAAGCCGTGAGCCTCGCAGAGGACAACTGGATACCCAATGTCGAAGCTCTAATCGACCGTCTGCGCGACATCATCTTGCCACGCGCAGAGGATATGCCCTTACCGCCAGCGGAACGGGAGTTGTCCGAAATGCAGCTTCGGACCAGTGCATCCACTGGACTTCTCTTAGGCATGCGCGTGCGGACCTTCTGTCGTGAACAACCTTCTAGAAGAGCTTATCCACCATGCCAATGAAACGACAGGTATTCGTTAGCCACGCGGGCCCTGATACGTGGGTCGCCCGCCAGATCGCGCGGGGCATCAAGGGTTGCGGGGCGAGTCCGTTTCTGGACGAGGCGGAGATTCAAGCAGGCCAAGACTTCGAGGAGGAGATCTTGACCTTTCTCAACAAAGCTCACGAGCTTGTCGTGTTGCTTACACCTTGGGCGCTCGATCGTCCGTACGTTTGGGCGGAGCTCGGAGCAGCTTGGGCTCGCAAGATCCCAATCGTTGCATTGCTCCACGGGATCTCCGCGACCGATCTTCAAACCCGGTCTGGTGCACCGGTGTTTCTCAAGAGCAAGAACTGCCGCACGCTGAATGACGCGGATTCCTATTTCGCTGAATTGCGGAGGCAGACAAAGCGACCGCTTCATTCTAAGAAAGGAGCTCCATGAAGAAGTTCGACGTTTTCTTGTCTCACTCGTCCAGAGACAAGCCTTGGGCGACCCAGCTTGCTGCTTCACTAGAGAAGCAAGGGCTAACGGTATGGCTTGATCAAGACCAAATACGTCCCGGCGACGATTTCATGAAGGCGATCGAGAGGGGCATTTCCCAGTGTAGGGTCGTCGTGACCGTCGTGGATCCGAAGGAAACCTCTCGCGGATATCAATTCCTCGAGGCGGGAATGGCCATAGGCCTTGGGAAAGAGATCTCCTTTGTTGTCCCAAGGAAGAGAAAGGGCTCTGGTCTGTCGGTATTTAACATTTCAAAGGAGAAGGTAGTGTTTAGGAGTTCGCCAGCGGCCACAGCAAAGCAATTGATCGAAATGAAGAAATTGACGAAGGACCTATAATTTGAGGCGAACGGCGAGGAGCAAAGGAGTGCGAGCAAGCATTGAATCATTGATATGGAATAGCCTTCATGACTGATGCTGAGCGCTTTGCACCGGATTTCTTCAGTGACGCGCCAGCGCTGACAACAACCCCACAGCGCGAACGGCCCTCAAATTACCGGTTACCTGGTCTTACCGCCTATCTTCCCAGGCAACTCATTGCAGCACCCGGGCTCTTATTAGGGTAATGATATAGACTCTGTCCTAAGCGATTTGAGCATTGCG
This sequence comes from Blastocatellia bacterium, assembly GCA_049273855.1. Lineage (GTDB taxonomy): Bacteria > Acidobacteriota > Blastocatellia > UBA7656 > UBA7656 > Onstottus_B. The sequence continues at coordinate 7,982 of JBASRN010000283.1, read as the reverse complement.
TCGTCGAAAGGATCCCGGCCCTCCTTGAGTGCGTCAATCCAGTCCTGGCGACGCCGCAGGAGGGTTCGTGTGAGCGCAGCGTCGTAGTAGCCCAGGTCCTTGAAGGCCTTGATGGACTCCAACGCTGTCGTGAAATCCTCGATCGCACCCGCTCTATCTCCAGTTAAGGCTCGGGCCAGACCTCGGGAGTCCTGGTATAAGCGCTTTGTCACGGTATCGGGCGCCAGTTCAACCGCCTTCTCGCACGCGGGCTTTACCAGCTTTGCGAATCTGTTGACGCTACCCATCCAGCATACCTGGTTGTTATCTTCATGGTCCTTCGCTGCGTCTAGCGCTTCGCGGAAGAACTGCTGGGCCCCGGCGCGATCTCCCTTTAGCGCCCGCGCGTCGGCTTCAGTGGCCCTGACCCCTGGGCAAGTGATGCGGAACTTCTGATCGCCGAAAAACTGTTTCCATTCATCCTCAGTGAAGTTCCTGCCAACGACTTTGCACGCCCGTGACAACCAGGTATCCGTGTCCACCTCCCAACGTACGATGCTCCCGTGTTCCTCGCTCGACGCTGACGCCAGCCATCGCCCATCCGGGCTGAAGTCGACACTGACGACACTGGTCCTATGAGCTCTAATTGGCTGGCTCAATGGTTGGCGCGTGTCCAAGTCCCACAACAGCACGGTATTGTCGCTACCGCCCGAAGCAAGCAGCTTGCCGTCAGCGCTGACCGCCACGGACTCGACTACACCCGGATGGTGGGCCAACCGCCGCCCGAGAGGCTGGCCGCTCCTGCTGTCCCAGAACCCGACGCTCTCTTTGCCGCCAGATATGAGGATTTCTCCGTTCTTGCTGAAGACGAGGCTTCGGACGTTTTTGTGGTTCAGGTCAATAGCTACGACGTCGGGAAGCACGATTGCGGCCTTGCCCTTGGCAAGGTCCCAGATGGTGATCCCGTATTCATCTTGCGCAGACGCCAGCAACTTCCCGTTGGGACTGAATGCGAGCGGACCAACCTTGCCGTTCCCGGACGACGGAAGTGTCCATTTCAGCGTCTCATCCGACAGGCTCAGCAGCCGAATCTGGTCTGCGACCCCGATGGCCAATGTCTGGTTGTCGACGTTGAGCGCGGCGCTCCGGATCTCGTCCTTGGAGGGCTGGACCAGCGTTTTGAGCGCGTGCCGATTCGAGACGTCCCACAGCGTCACGCTATTATCGGCGCCGATCGTAACCAAATGGTTACGATCCAGGGTAAGCGTAATGAACTTAATTTCGCCCTGCGCCTCAACGGCGACCGGCGGGACTTCCTTGTGTGCGCTGAGGTACCAGAACAACAGCTGACGACCCGAAAATGAGATGAGTGCGTTCGCGTTGTCACCGAAGGCCACTCGGCCGAAGTCCCCATTCGGCGGGATCACTGGCGTACCGAAACGATTGAATTCCGTGGAATTCCAGAGGACGATCATGGCGTTCTCGGTGCCAGTCACCACGTTGCCGTCCGCCGTAAAGTCCACGCTGAGGAACCGCTCGGCGTAGCCCTTCAGTTGCCGTGGCGGCGCTTCCTTGTCCACGACGTCACGGATGTACGCGGTCCGATCCGTGCTCACTGTGGCGAGCTGCGTGTTGTCCGGGCTGAACGCGACGCCGAACACCGCATTATCGTGCGCCGGGGACAAACTCTTGATCACCTTGCGAGTCCCAACGTCCCAGAGTTTCACCTCTCCGACGTTATCTCCTGAGGCGATCATCGTTCCATTATGGCTAAACGCCATGCTGAACACTGGCGCTTTCACAAACAGCGGCCCGCCCGCTTGCTTCCGTTCCTTTATGTCCCACAGTATGATGCGTCCGTCGAACCCGCCGGAAGCGACGATGTTGCCGTCCGGGCTGAAGGCGACGTTGTACACTGCGTCAGCGGCCCTTTCTTCATCGCCCATGCTATGTCTATGGATGAGGGGTGGCCCCAGTTCTTTCTGGCTCTCGATGTTCCACAACCTCACGGTCCCATCCTTGCCACCTGACGCCAGGATCTTTCCGTTCTTCTCGATCGCCACGGAATACACCGCGTCATTGTGACTGAGCGGCTTTCCTATGAGCTGCCCAGTCTTCACCTCCCACAGGCGCACGGTCCGATCCAAGCTCGCCGACGCGAGGGTTTTTCCGTCCGGGCTGAAGGCGACCCGATAAACGGGGGCGGTGTGACCCCTTAACGGGGGATGCAGCATCAGGCCCTCTTCCGCGGCCCACAGGATGATCGTCGAGTCATATGAGCCCGACGCAAGGATTTTCCCGTCCGAGCTGAATGCCACAGCTCTTACTCCAGCCGTGTGGCCCGGAAAGAGCGATTTAAGCTCAAGGTTTGTGATCAAGGACGATAGCAGGGCCCGCCGGAGCTCCGGCTGGACGTCCGGCATTCGGTTCCCCTCGATGCCTAGCAGGAGCGCGAGGTCCAGTTGGTCATCCACATAATTCAGAGGTTGCAGCCTCATGGCCTGCAAGACCCGCTGGTGGCTCCGGCCCTCCGCTTTCATGCTTTGCTGGGTCTTAATGAGTAAGTAGATCGCAAATCCGGCGAGAACAATCGTTACAGCCCAAAGCATACGAAAGCGATTCGCAGCGGCCTTGTTCTCCTTCGCCTCACGATACAGGGCAGCCTCCTTCTCGCGCTGAACACGATCAACTGCCTCGGCGCTAGCCTTAACAAACTCCTTCTCCAATTCCAAGAGCTCCGTCACGCTTTCCGCCGTCTCGAGCTGCCACCCCGTAAGCAGGCCCTCCTGAGGCTTCCCGCTTTTCGCCCATCGCTCCGCCGCCTGGGTGAGGGCGAGGCGCTCACGGCGCTGACGGCGTTTCTCCTCGATCCACGAGACGAAGCGCGGCCAGTTGCGCACAAGTGACTCATGCTTGACTTCGACTACCGGATCCGTGTCGCCCGCCGCAGCAGTAACGCGAACATAGTCTTTCTCGGCCAGCAGCCTGAGCACGTCCTCAGTTCGTGAGCTGCCGGCCTGCAGCAAGCGGCTCTTGGGTACTGGCTGGCGATACGCCTCGAGCAGCTCATCCACTCGCACCAGCTCCACGAGTATCCGCTTGACTTCGTTTTGCATTTCATCTGCGAGATTGTTGTAGAACTCCTCGGCCGAAGCTTTGAGCGCGTTCAGAGGATCGCCCACCTTGCGGTAGACCTCCCAAGTGATCCGGTTGCGGTCGCGCTTCTCCCAGAGCGCGCGCAGCGTGAATTGCATCAGCGGCAGCGCCGCAGCCTGCCCGAGCACCTTCTTGACCAGGTCGTCGGCGATCCCCGACTGGAACTGCAGGTTCACCAGCGCCGCCGGTTTCTCGACAGCTGCCTTTAGCTCCGCATAAGCCATCGGCCGCATCGAGTACCACGCGTCGCCCAGATTCGGGCTCAGGGCTTGCAGCTCTACGATTCGGCTCCTGAACTCTTCCCGCATGGTGAGGATCACGCGGTGGCCTCGCCCGGCTTTCAGGAGATCCGCGAGGTTCGCAACCAGTGCTTCGCGATCCGCCTGGTCCGAAAGCGTGAACACTTCTTCGAATTGGTCAATGGTGATCACTACCGGCCGCGCCCCGGCGCCGCCGACCCTAGCACGCAGGTGTGCGGGATCCTGGCGAAGCGCAGCTACCTCGGCCGCAACGTCGGCGCCCACGCCACAAGGACTTTGCCGAACGGCGTCGGCGAGATGCTCGAGTACCGTATTGCCCGGAACGAAGGATGGAATCACGCATAGGCCCGGCGCCTCGGCGGCAAGGGCGGGCAGCACACCGCCGATGACAAGTGAGGACTTGCCACTGCCCGAAGCGCCGAGAACCACGAGGAGCGAGACGGACTGCAGCTGGGCCAGCAGTGCCTGGATGTCAGCCTCTCGGCCGAAAAAGAATGTCCGGTCCCGGAAGGCGTCTAGCCCCACGTAGGGGCAAGGCTTGTCTTTCAGGTCCGGCAGTTGCTCCCCGTCGAAGCGGGCCAGGCGAACGCTGCCGACCGGTCTCCCCGCCTGTGATAAGCTAGACACCCAATAATCCAGCAATACCTGGCAGGCGGTGCGCTCCTTGATCTCCTCGATAAAGACGCCTGTCGCCTCCCCGCGCTGGAGAAATCCTCGGATTCGAGGCTCGAGGCGCGCCAAGGCGGCGACTTCGCCTTCCGCGCTCGAGTCGCTCCCAACCTCCTCGTCGAGCTCTTCCAAGAGGCGCGCCTGCGCATCCCGAAACTCGCTGGCGCTCTCGAAGGGATCTCCTTGCCGCAACACTGCTGCATCGAACATATCTCTTGCACCTCTAGCACATCTGGAGGACTGTCTTGAGTGGTTGGCTCACTGCGCCAAGCCTGAGACAGAACTCTTTGAGGCTTGTGTCGACATCTTGGAACGCGTGCGACAACGCCGTGAAGTAATCCCGCAGGTAATTTAGCGCCGCTTCCTCATCATTCATCTCGAGCCGCTTCTCGATCTCCTGTTCTGTCGCCACCAGGTCGTCGATTGCTTGCCCCAGTTCCGGCGAGTACGGCGGCGCGAGCCTGGAGCGCTTTTGCTTGATTCGCGCCCACTCTCCGGCCAGGTTTCCCGGCATGATTCCTCCGTCGCATACGGCTCGCAGTTTCGAATCGAGGCGCTGGAGCAGGCCGTGCTCGTATACACGCATTTCCAGCTCCTCCCGCAACCCTTTGAGGCCATCGATTCCCTGGATTAACGGCTCCAGCTCGCTATCCTGCTCGCCGCTCGTCGCAGGCAGCGTTCCACGCACCCGGGTCATGAGGTCCGCGAGGTGATCCAGGTTCAGCCCCGCCGCTGCCTCTGAAATACCTACGTCCAACTTTGCAGGAACCATCGAAATTAGTCCGACGAGCTCGTTGACGACACGCGCGTAAGTGGCTTCGCCGTATGCGTCCATCGCTGCCTGGAAGGCATTGGCCGTCGATTCGAGCCCATCAATAATGTCGTTTCGCAGGTTTTCGTCTACCTCACGTCCCTGCATCGCCTCCTGGATAAGGCGCGCTTGCTTGGCGAACTCCCTTTGGTACGTCGGCGGCAGCCGGCTCGCGGGACCGCCTGCCTGCATCGGAAGGAGGCAACGTTCCTCAATTTTGTGCAGCGAGTCATGAATGGTCTTGAACAACTCCAGCCTGCCAACCTCGCAATAGGTAGTTTCGATCACCTCCTTGGAGCGGCTCACCGCGTCGGCCACCGCAGGCACTGTGGCAATCAGATATTTGAGTCGTCCGAAGCCGTTATTCGCCGAGGCGACATCGTGTAGCTGTTTTAGCAGCGGAAGTTTGACCAGATCCTTAATGAGTTCGCCGACGTCATACTCCCACCGCTTGTCAGTTATCTCCGCCTCCTGACTTTTGCGAAGGCCGTGCAGATCCTGGGGGAGGTCGGTCTCGCTGGGGAGCCCCGCACCACCGAAAAGCACCGGAATGACCGGGATATTCCTGCGCAAGGCCGCAGCGATTTCGTTGCGGACCCAGTCGGTGGACGCATCCAACCTGCGGACTCCGTCAGATCGCTTACAGGAGTTCCACTGCGGGCCGATCAGCACGAGCAGAGAATCGCAGCCAGCTAGCGCAGCCGTTAGTACCTGTTCGAAATTTGCCCCGCGCGGAATACCTCCGTTGATGTCCATGAATACCTGGGATGCATCGAAGGCTTTCCCGAGGTCAGCGAAGAGATGCCCGGCCCAGGCAAGGGTGTCTACGCGTCGATAGCTGATGAAAATTCCCGGCATCGCTATCCCTCAATAGCGCGCGCCGCGCCGAAATGAGTTCTTAAAGGTTGCTGCCGCGCGCCATGGCCATGCCAAACGAGGCTGGTTCGTGCTCAGCCTGCGGGTCGTTCTCGCTCTCTGCCAACGAAAGTTGCGGCGGCGTCCCGCTGCCCCGATCCAGACGGCTGCTTTCGGGTTCCGCGTGGGGCTGCATTCGGTCGCAAGCGTAAGTTGCCTGCTCTCGACGCCCAACATGGTCTATACAGTTACCTCGCATAAGCTGATGCAAACTCTCGAGGTGTTAGCCAGACCGTTGATTCCGCATTATCGCCGTGCCGCAATATCAGACGGCGGACACAAAAACCCTCGCAACAGTATGAACTGCCGCCCTCTTAGAAGTCTGTGATGGCTGTCACGTTCTGATTCAATCTTCGAGGCGGTGGTAACCGAGCTATCAAACAAAGTCGATCTGTCAGCAACTCTGACCGTGGACCGGGTGTCCGCTCATCCCGCGCTAAGAAGTCGCTAAGAAGGCAATTAATCCTCCGTTAAAGATGAGGCGAACTCTTTACAGAACGCTCATTTCGTATGTGTCGCCCTAATAGCTCGCAAAAGAATCCGTACTCCTTCGGCATTCGCCTTTTATAGCATCGCCATCGTCACCGTTCCGGCCATCGGGCCGACCCTAGGCGGCTGGATAACCGACAGCTGCTCGTGGCGCTGGGTGTGTTCTTCATCAATCATCATCGGGCTACTCTCACTGCTGCTCTCGAGCGCCCTCGTCTCCGATCCGCATCAGTTCACAAGGGGGCGGCGGGCGAATAATAGCAAGCTGAGGGGTTGACTACTTTGGCATCCTGCTCGTCGCGGTCGGCTTCGGCTGCCTCGAATTGGACCTAGATAAAGGCGAGCGGGAGGACTGGCTACAGTGAGCTTCATCGTTGCCTTCGTCCTCACTGCAATCGTCGCGCTCGTGCCCGGGCCATCTGGGAGTTGACGCGCAAGGACCCGGTCGAGGACTTGACGCTACTGAAGGAGCGGAACTTCGCGCTGGCGGGTGCCCCCTGCTTCATGGTCTTCTTCACCCTGTTCGAGAGCACCTTGCTTGTGCCGCTCATGCTCCAGAACCTTTTCGCGTACACGGCGACCGACGCAGGACTGGTTCTCTCGCCGGGGGCGATAGTCATCGTCGTGCTGGTGCCCCTCGTCGTTATGATCTCGAAAAGGGTGCAGCCACGCTGGACGATGGCCTTCGGACTGATGATCTGCACGCTCGCGGTTTTCAGCATGACAGGCCTCAACCTGAACGGTGACTATAACAGCTTCGTGATACCGCGCATGGTCTTGGGGGCTCGGGCTTGCGTTCCTGTTTATCCCACTCAACCTGACCGCCTACTCGTACCTGCCGCCGGAGAAGAACAACAGGGCTTCGAGCCTGACCAACCTGTTCAAAAACGGGCGGTAGCTTCGGCGTCGCCTTCGTCGCGGCGATGCTCGCTCGGCCCAGTCAGTTTCATCAAAGCGTGCTCGGACCGCACATCTCGGCTACGACCAGGCTGCCGCAGCGACGCTGCGAGGTAGCACCGGGAAACTCATCGCCGCCGGCGTGCGGTCAGGCGACGCGCTACCTCGCGCGCAGGCGTTCATCTATGCGACGGTGCAAAAGCCGGCAGCGCTACTCGCCTTCCTAGACGTATTCTGGCACTTGTGCCTGCCGGCGCTGGTGCCAGTCCCGCAGGTGCTGCTCATCAAAGAACATTCGGCGTCGCACCAGCGCGCGCGGGGCACTAGCGACACTTCGACGCTTGAGCGGGCGGCACATTTCGACTGAATGAAGAAAGCGGAAGAGGAATTACGAACAATGATCGATATGTTGCCTGCGAGAATTACCGTCAGCAATGAGAACTCGGAAGACATCGATCTCGGTTATGCGGATCATGACGCCGGGCTTAGGTGACCCGTGGCAACGAAGATGAACGTCAATTGTAGTTGCAAAGATAAACCAGATTCGAGGTCAGCGTGAAGAAGGGTCTCCTGTCGACGGTTGAGTAACCAATGAGAAACCTAACTCTGAAAGAGTAGTCTGACTGACAGCGTTGTAAGAACATGTGCAGATGAGAGTGCAGACAAGAATAAAAGCCGCCCGAAGGCGGCTGGAAGTTATTGTAGTTAAAGTGAGCCGTGCAGGACTCGAACCTGCGACCCGCTGGTTAAAAGCCAGCTGCTCTACCACCTGAGCTAACGGCCCATCCGAGTTGAATACGCACAAC
>JBASRN010000009.1:0-1501 GCA_049273855.1 Blastocatellia bacterium | reverse complement strand
GGTGTGGGGTCGGTCTTGTCAATAACAAGAATCTGCAGACCGTAGCCCGTCCCGTACTTGCCATATTCATTGCCGGTCAGATGAAAGTTGGCGCGCACGTTGTAAGTCGAGGTTAATACCTTCCACCAACCGCTAAACGCAGGTCGGGTGAAGCTCATAGCTTCGCTCGCAATCGCGACCAGTCGGCCGCCTTGCTGCAATCGTCTGAGCGCGCTTTCAACGTGTCGCGCCCCGTAGATCATTCGGTTAGTGGTTACGCGTCCGCCTGTGGCGCTGAACGGCGGATTCATTAGAACGGCGGTGGGTCTTATCTCTGAGTCGAGTAGATCGTGAATGAATTCGGCGTCTACCGCGTGCGTCTCGAATCCTAGTATCTGGTCGAGGAGCATGCGGCGGCGCGTGCTTATTTCATTACATACTACGCGAGCGCCAATAGCACGCGGCCAGATAGCGAGGCTGCCGGTTCCCGCCGAAGGTTCCAGCACTATGTCAGCCGGTGAAGGATTCAACAGTCGAGCTGCGATGTACGAGAGTGCGGGCGGTGTTGAAAACTGTTGAAACTGTACTTGCTCGCGTGTCCGGTCTGATTGCCTGGGTAAGCGCTCGGTGAGGGGTCGCAAGGTCTGACTGAGCGCATCACCGACGCTCATTGTCATTAACTCGGTCGCGTGGGTGTCGAGTAGTTTGTTGACGGCTGTTTCTGTCGCGTCGTAAGCGTCTCTTGCGGTGTACGTGCCTCGCGCGCGGCTGCCGCCATACGCTCTGTCGGCAATCTCTGTGAGCGCTCGGTTGTTGACTGACTGACCGGCGAGCAAGCGTTGTCGAATCTCTTCGATCAATGTTTCTGTTCCTGGAAGCAGGTCACAATCGGGCGTGGCGCGTGCCGTTGGCGGTTGAGAAACAGCGGTGATAAATTCTTGTCTGAGCATCGGTTTTCTCCGTCGTGGTTGAAAGTTGGTGCTTTAGGGCTAGAGGCGTTGGCGCGCTTTCTAGCCCGTTTGAGTTTTAGTATTCGCTTGGCAAGAGCAGCGTTGTTACGCTGCGGTCTGCTTCAGTAATGACCCAAAGCTTTTCGCCATTGCGTGTGCGGTAGACGCTGAAGATTCGGAAATCTGCTTTGACTGAGAAGTCATTCTCTGTGGCGTCGTCGGCGCAACACTCGCCCCAGTCTCCGCGCGAATGTCGAGCGAGAAACTCAAGGGGCGTCTGCTCTGAGCGTGTTAGAAGTTCCAAAGCGCCGGGCGTGGCAACGAGTCTGCCTAGTGCGAACAAGGGTTGTTTGATCTGCGATTGAGTCTCTGACATGTAAGTCTCCTTCAGAATTGGAATTGAACAGGTCTCCGTTTTTGGGCGGAGTTGTCCGTTAAAAAAAGCTTTCTTAACTGCTTGTTCCCCTTAAAGGACAGAACCTGGCGGCGGGGCCTCGTGTGTCACCCGCAGGGCCGGAACGAAGTGGAGGACTCGCGTCGTAGTTTGCGCGAGTTGAAACACGGGGTGCCGC
>JBASRN010000231.1:0-29281 GCA_049273855.1 Blastocatellia bacterium | reverse complement strand
AGGAAGTTGAAGGCTTCCGGCGCGGCAGGTGTCACAGAAGAGGACTCGCTGTTCGCGGTAGTGTGGCGCGGAAGTCGAACGGCTCGACTTCCGCGCTTTGTCTTATTCCAGTGTCAACACGAGAAGGTTCGAGCGCCGGCCGTCGCTGATCACTCGCAAGCGATTCGGACCCGGGCGCAGGTTCAACGCGCCAACGTCCCCTCGTATCGTCAACTTCTTGGCGGAGCCGCCGATTTCGATAGACGGCGGAAGAACCTGGCCGTTGATTTCAACCTGGAGTAGACCGTTCATCTTCTTGCCCTTGGCCTTTAACACGTCGTCGTCGAAAGTCGCCGACTTGAGCTTTGGCCCGCCTGAGTCAGCTCCACTGAAATCAGCATTGACTGACGGGCTACGGTTGCCGCGAGTGTCGATGAATACGAGGCCTGCCCGCATGGCTAATGGCGAGCTGCTCACGCCGTTGAGCTGCAGGTTGAAAAAGAAAGTCTCAGTAACACCGACGTCTACGTCGAACGCCGAACTCGTACCCAGCACGACTCCCTTCTTGTCGAGCAGCTGGATTTGGGCTCGCACTACGTCACCATCGAGGTCCGACAATTTGCCGGAAAGGCTCAGCACGTCGCCGTTCAAGTCAGCCGAGAGCTGCTTGATCGAGGGCACATTGTCTCCGAACGGCGCTAACGTATAGCCGAAGGAGTCGATCGCTGAGAGGTCGCGCATCGTTATTGCCGCGCGTTTGCCCGCCGGCAAACTCGGATCCATTATCCCGATGCGTTGGCCGGTAAGATCGTCGTCTTTCCAGTGGCTGGCCTGCCGTCCGTCGCCGCCTGTGTGATCCGGCCGCCCGGTAGAGAGTTGCAGATCGTCGTCGCCTTTGAAATAAACCTGAAACCCGCCCGATGACAACACTCTCTCCGCGGTGGTGAATGTAGCCATACTCACGCCTGGACGGAAGCGGAACAGGTCCCACACTGTGACTCCCAACGGTCGCGAAGGGTTGACCTCGGTCTGCGCCGCCGCTGAAATGAACCCGAGCACGTGACCCAACTCGTGAGCGACGACCGCATCGAAATCCACTTTGCCGGCGTCGATCCCGTCGCTTGGGTCGAAGTCATACGAGAAGAGCGAGTTGAAGCCTACCGCGGGTGGCGGTCCAAACCCCGCAGGATCGTGGACCGGATCCGGATCGATAAAGCCGACCGCTCGATACACCGCCGATGGCGCGTAAACCAGCGTTGTGTCCCCAAGATCCGTGGGGCACGCATCCGCGGGCAACTTCAGGTACATCTGCGCCTCGGGACTGCTCGACGCTCCGTCAAACATGGCGAGCCTGAACGGGTGGTAGATACCGGGCGCTTGAAGCAACTGAGGGGTGGTCTGACCCAGGATCCCGTCGGGATAGGGATTTCCAAACCAGGTGGATCCGAAGTCGACGTCCACCACCACCGTGATGGGGGTTTGGATAAGTGATTGCCATGTTGCGGCTGTCTTCAGGAATGCGTTTTTCGCCTGCGGAAAACTATCCAGTTGCGAAGTGGCTCGCAGAACGATCTTAAGACCGTTTTGGGCGTTCAAGTCGATGGGACTGATCACCTCGAGGCGCTGGCCAGGGTCTCGCTCAGTAGCCATAGCCGACTCGCCGGGCTCCGGCGTACGGCAGGTGACTCCATCGTCTGATCGGTACAGCGTGCAGGCCGTGAAGCCAGGATCACCCACAAGCGGGTACCAGTTCTTCGTTGAATCGTCCACGCCGGCCTTCGATGCGTTTGCGTGCCGCGCGGTCGCGCTAAGCTGAGTGGGAATAATGATCGCGATTGCCAGGGATACGGTTAGGAGTAGCTTCAGCGTGAGACGAGATTGCTTCATGGATGGTTCCTCCGGAGATGAATCAAAAGCGCCGGTTGTTCGGGAGAAGAGAACAGCCAACAGAATAGGGGCTGTCAGCGAGAGTAACTTTCGAGCATGGTTGTTATGTTGTGACCCGTCTAGAATATAGGTTTCTCGCTTGCAGGCAATACTTTTCTTGGACTGAAAAGCGCACGTTTGGCGCAGTCGGCGCAATGGTCGGCGCTTGCGCCGTTGAAACCCGCCACGTAGGATAACGTTGCCCCATAGAGGTAAGTGAATGGCTCTTCGGTGGATTGAAAAAGTGTTGGTCTGTGCCGCTATCGCTGGTGCCGTTGCGTCGCCGGGCTGCAGCAGTTCCGGCGTCGGCAACTCGAACTCGATCGCTCCGCTCAAGACGGGCAACTCGAACGCGGCGCCAAACGTGAGCGCCGGGAACACGCCGAACCTGCTCGAGCCCGAGCGCTATTTCGTGAACATCACCGCGACCCTCGAAAGCGAGAGCGCATCCGCCAAGTCCTTGTCGTTCACCTTCGCGAAGCTTGGCGCGGACCGGCGCTGGTCCTTTCAGTTGACGCCAACCCCGATCACCTACCTCGAGAAATCGGGCTTGAAGTATCTGGTCGTCCCAACCCTCGGCCAGTACGCCGAGATAATGCCCGGCGAGTCGGGCTTTCAACCCTTGGAGTTAATGACCCCGAATCTTGCCTGGGGCAGGCTCAAGTCGCGGCCCGCAGAGAAGCTCGGCGTCGAACCAGTCAACGGGCGCACCGCCATCAGGTACGGCTTTCAACCTGCGAGTGCCGGAGCGGACAAGAGCGAGTTCCTTCTTGTCGATCAGGAAACCGGGTTGGCGATTCGCGCGGAGCTGAACCCGGTCAGTAAGAATGATGCGAGCGGCAACAGGTTGACCGTCGATGCGCGAGACCTGCAGCTCAACCCGGACAGCCGGCAATTCGATGTGCCGGAAGGTATGAAGAAGGTCACCGCCGAGCGGTTGGAGCCGCAGATCAGATCGCTTGTTGAAGCGCTTCGGGTCTATTCAGTTTTCTATTAAAAGAGAAATCCGCCACGAAGACGCCAAGACCCAAAGCCGCACCAGGTTAGTTAACGCCACCATGCGGTCTTCGTGCTCCTTCGTGTCCTGGTGTCTTGGTGGCGAGAGAATGGGATCTGTCAAAACTGCGTGAGAAGCTTGAAGGAATGACGGCCCGCGAGATCGGCGGCGAGGCGCTGCTTCGCGCCCGCAAGAAGTTCGCTCGCGCCGTTCAGCCTGCGCCTTCCAGCCCCGAACAAGCCTTCATCTCCGATGCGGAGCTGTATCGTTCGCTTGCTGGAAGAACGCTTGCTGAGTCGGCCGCTCGAGTTCGGGGGCGGCGTGAATCACGTCTCACGCCGGGGCTTGCCGACCTTGAAGCAACCGCCGAGACTTTCAAAAACCTCTTCCCCGACTCCGTGGAGCAGACTTGCCGCGAAGCCGATGCAATACTGGCGCATCGAATTACTGTGTTCGATCAATCTCACGATCTGGGCTCAAACATCGACTGGCATCGCGACGCGCTCTCGGGTGCGCAATGGCCGCTCGAACATTTCACGCGCGTCACCCTCAGGCCTGGACACGGCGCGGATGTGCGCGTGTTATGGGAGCTCAATCGGCTCCATCAGCTGACGACGCTTGGCCGCGCCTACGCGCTCACTACGGACGAGCGGTACGCCGAGGAGTTCGTCAATCAGCTCGCTTCGTGGTACGAAGATAACCCGCCGGGCTTTGGCGCAAACTGGACGGTCGCGATGGAAGCCGCGATTCGCGCGGTGAACGTCATCGCGGCGATGGAGATGTTTCGCTTTTCGCCGCGCGTGACCGATGATGTTGTCGAGCTCATACTCAAGCTGCTGGTCGCTCACGGACGTTTTATTCGCTCGAACCTCGAGTTCTCGCACCGCTCGCCCAGCAATCATTATCTGTCCGGCTTGATAGGGCTATTCGTGATAGGCACAACTGTGCCCGAGCTTAGTGAAGCGCGCAGGTGGCGGGACTACGGCGCGAGCCGGTTGGCGAAAGAGATGAGCCGGCAGGTGCTTGAGGACGGCGTCGACTACGAGGGAGCGATTGGTTATCACCGTTTCGTGACAGAGCTCTTCGCGCTGTGGTTCAGCTTGAGTGAGGCCGGCGGGCCGGGCTACGGCGTTGATGATCGCGCCAGGCTTGTGGCGATGTTCGATTTTGCACGACATTACCTCAAACCGGATGGAACGTCTCCTGCGATCGGCGACTCAGACGACGGGCGCTTGCTGAGATTCAAAGAGAGGCCGGCCCTGGATCACGCGTACCTGATGCCGCTGGCGGCGGTGTTGCTCGACGATAACACCTTCAAACAATCGAGCCGGATTGATGAAGAAGCGATCTGGTGGTTTGGACGCGCGGGTCTCGAAACCTTTGAGCGCCTGTCAATCAATGAATCCGCTGTAAGCTCGCGCGCGTTCCCGCGGGCGCAGATATTCGTTCAACGCGCCGGCGAGTTGTACTCGATCATCGATTGCGGCGATCACGGGCTTCGGGGCCGAGGCTCGCACGCCCACTCGGATGCGTTGTCGCTTGAAGTGTTCGCCTGCGGGCGCACGTTTCTTCGAGACCCGGGCACCTATGTCTACAGCGCGAGCGAAAGCCGGCGAAATCTGTTCCGCTCGACTGCGTATCACAACACGGTTCGCGTCGACGGAAAGGAAATCAGTCAGATCAACAGGGGTGAGATGTTCGCATTAGGGCCGAACGTTCGCCCGCGAGTGAATCGTTGGGAGAGCAACGCCGACCGCGACATCATCGACGCGGAGCACCATGCGTACGCCAGACTCGCCGACCCGGTCACCCACCGTCGGGTGGTGACTTTCGACAAGCGCGACCGCTTCTGGATTTTGGAGGACAGCTTCACGGGCAGGGGCATGCATCGATTCGAGTTCTTCTTCAACTTCGATGCCGGGCTAGAGGCGGGATTCGGGACGGACAACATCGTCGTGGCCCACGACCAACTCTCAGCGCTTGCGCTTGTGCCGATCTCGGGTCACGCGCTCGAGGCGAGGATCACGACTCGATGGATATCGCCGGCTTACGGGACGCGCACTCGGGCATCTGGTATCATTTTTCGACTGAACGCCGAAGCGCCTTTCAAGAACATAACTCTGCTGATTCCCTACAGGCCCGGCGAAGAACAGAGAATGGAAACGTTGCGAAGTCAGTTGTCCGCCATCGTTCGTTAGTTGGCGTTCTTTAAGTTGGTTAAGGGTTATGTGCGGAATTTGTGGAATCTACGAATACGGCTTGAGTGAGCCAACGGTCAGCGCAGAACTGGTTGTTCGGATGCGCGACACTATGATTCATCGCGGGCCTGACGACGCGGGTGTCCACGTGAGCGAAGATCGACGGCTTGGACTGGGCAATCGCAGGCTCGCAATCGTTGATCTCTCGCCCGCCGGCCGCAACCCGATGTCCAACGAGGACGGCCGAGTCTGGATAACGTTCAACGGAGAAATCTACAATCACGAATCCCTGCGGCCCGGGCTTGAAGCGGGCGGGCATTGCTATCGCTCGCGCACTGATACTGAAACAATCGTCCACCTCTATGAAGAGCGCGGGCTGGACTTCGTTCACGAACTGGAAGGCGATTTCGCGATTGGGTTGTGGGACCAGTCGGCGCGCCGGCTTGTTCTCGTGCGCGATCGAATTGGCGTAAAGCCACTCTACTACACGGTTGCCGGCGGAAGACTCATTTTCGCTTCAGAGATCAAGGCAATCCTCGAGCACCCGTCGGTCTCTCGCGACATCAACGAGCAAGCCCTCTACCACTACCTTTCTTTCCTGGCCACGCCCGCGCCCCAGACTTTGTTCGCGGGAATCAACAAGCTCCCCGCGGGCTGCATGCTGACCTGTGACGCCTCGGGTGAAGTGAAGATCAATCGATATTGGGACGCCATCGTCACGCACCCGGACAGCGACGCGAGCAAGCTGAGCGAACAAGACGTCGCGCAAGAAGTTCGCCGCCTGCTGGTCGAATCGATCGACAAGCGAATGATGAGCGACGTGCCGTTTGGTGTGTTCCTGTCCGGTGGAATTGACTCGACGGCGAATGTGGCTTTGATGGCCCGGCTGATGGACCAACCGGTGCGGACCTTCACCGTCGGCTTCAAAGACGATCCGGGCGCCTACAACGAGATCGACGAAGCGCGGCAGGTGGCGGTCGAATACGGCACGGATCATCATGAGATTCTCATAGGCCAGCAAGAGCTTATCGACTTTCTCCCTGATCTTATCTTCCATCAGGACGAGCCGATCGCAGATCCGGTGTGCGTCCCGATCTACTATGTGTCGAAGCTGGCGCGCTCGACGGGTACGAAGGTAATACAAGTCGGCGAAGGTTCGGACGAGCTGTTCTGTGGCTACGATCAGTATGTGAACTATCTCAAGCTTCACGACTACGGGTTCAGCTATCTCGAAAAGCTTCCGCCGCGGCTGCGAAGAGCGCTGGCAGCGGCCGGCCAGTCGCTGCTTCGAGCCGGCGCGGACCAGTTGCCTTCGAACTGGCGGAAACTTGCTCCTGATCTGTTAAGAAGACTCGCGGAAGGGGAAGCGGCTTTCTGGAGCGGGGCGCTGTTCTTCGATGAGACGCACAAGCAGAAGCTGTTTACGCCCGAGTCGAGGGCGAGACTGGTGAACGGCTCGGATGAGCGCTTCTCATCGTATTCGATCGTACGCGCCGATCTCGACCGGTTGCTTTTGGCCAGACCCGAAGCGGACTTGCTGGAACGGATGACCTATCAGGAATTGAAGTTGCGATTGTCGGAGTTGCTGCTGATGCGAGTGGACAAGATGACGATGGCCGCCTCGGTCGAGGCGCGCGTTCCGTTTCTCGACCACAAGCTGGTCGAGTTCGCGATGACGATTCCGCGACGGATGAAGTATGACGGCGGCGAAACCAAACACATCCTCAAGAAGGCGCTTCAGGGTGTGGTTCCCGATTGGGTGCTCAAACGCAGGAAGAAAGGCTTCGGCGCCCCGGTCAACGAATGGATGCTCGACCGGCTGGGAGGCTTCGTAGAGGAGTCGGTGCTCAACTCGCCGCTGCGCCGGCGCGAACTTTTTGACTACGGCTTCATCGAGCGGCTTCTAAATGAGCATCGTTCAGGCAGAGTCAACTATGGCTTTTTTCTCTGGAGCCTGCTGAATCTGAGCTTATGGTATGAGCGCTGGATCGAAGGCTCAGCGCACGAAACTGATGGCGAGAATGCAGGGCATGTGTTTGCGACGCCGCCGGGCATTCACATCGCGAAGTCGAGGAGGAGTTAGTCCCGGTCGGGCTGGATAAGATGGTCGCAGACCAACAAAACAAGATCTTGATATCCGAACAAGCCACTGCGATCACCGACGATCGACGCGAGGCTCCCGAGTCTCGAAGACCGCTGGTCTCCGCTTTACCTTTTCGTCTGGGTCAGACGACGCGGCAAACCAGCATGCTTTTTTCGGCGCAGGGCGGCGCGATGTTCTTCGGGTTGCTGGCTAGCTTGATACTGGGTCGGATGGAGCCGGCGGAAATGGGCCGCTTCGCTTTCTGCCTGACCGTCGCCGTCATCTCGAGCGTGTTCTTTGAGTTCGGCGTCTCGTCGGCCGGTGCTCGAGTCCTGGCCGCTGCTCACGACCGCGAGAGTGAACGGCAGGCACTCGGCGCATTGCTGGTGATTACTCTGGCTATCGCCGTGGTGTTCACGGTCTTTCTCATTGCGGCGGCCACGCCGCTGGACTGGATCTTCAAGAAAGACATTCGCTGGCTGCTGATTGCGACCTCCGCGGCCGCCTTTTTTCAGCCTTTCCAGTTGTTCATCGAGCAAGGCTGTCAGGGACTAAACCAGATCCGCCGGCTGTCCGTGTTTCATCTTCTGACCTCGGGTTGCTATTTGGCGGCTCTGGCAGCGATGGCTGCGGCCGATCGGTTGACTGCGGGAACGGCTCTGACAGCTTATTTCGCCGGCATCGCAGTCGCGTCGATCTGGACTCTTGTGTTGATGCGGCCGAGTTTCAAAGGAGTTTCTCATTACATCAAGCTCACCATCAACGAGACACGGAGCTACGGATTGAACATCTACGTAGCGCGGCTAAGCGGGATGGCTTCGTCGCGTTCGGACCAACTTGCAATTGCCTATTTCTCGACCGGCAGCGCGCCGCTGGGGATGTACGCGATAGCGCAAAAGTTCAGCAATCCGATTGCGATGCTGGGTTCTTCGCTTGCGACGACTCGGTTCAGAGAGTTTGGCCGCTTGTCGAGCGTGCCGCGCGAAATCACGAGATGGAGCGCCGCGATGCTGATCGCGGCTTCGGTTGCGCTGGTTGCAGTTGGGCCGTTCGTCCTGAAGCTTGTTTTCCCGAAGTACACCGCAGCGACTCCGCTGCTCGTTCCCTTTGCGGTTATGAATCTGTTCGTTGGACTGTTTCAACCCTACAACATCTTTCTTGCCGCGCACGGACGCGGCGCCGAGCTGCGCAACATCGTGCTGGTGGTCGGGGCGGCAAGCGTAGTCGCGCTCGTGGCGATCGTTCCTCGATTCGGCCTCGCGGGCGCGGCGTGGACTGCGGCCGCAGGTATGGCGCTGGACTACGTTTTGCACCTTTACTACTATCGAAAGTTCAAACGAACAATCACGGAAGCGTTCGGAGAACGCGGCCAGAAGCCCAGCCCCGTAGGAGTTGATGTTTCGTAACGTCGTGTTGCGCAGTATGGTAAGTGCTTCTAACAGGCAGCTGAAAAATGGAAGTTCGCCACCACGCCACAAAGAAAGGAAGCTGCACCAAGTCGGTGAACGCATAAGTTGTGGGCTTTGTGCTCCTTTGTGTCCTCGCGGCCTAGTGGCGATGAACTGGTTTCAGGAACCTGCTAAGGCTGCCAGCGTCCTTTCAGTGGCTCGTCATTTCGCTTGGAACCTAATCGTGGCGGCTACCAGGTGACTTTGCCAGATTCCCTTAACAGCTACGACCCGCAACCGCCGGCTCGGTCGACGAGCAAACGGGGCGGGGCTTCTCTGCCAGAGCCTCCGGCAGTATCAACCGAGGCAGATAAACTCGACGCGACGTCTGCCAGGCTAAGCTCGGACAAGCCAGTAACTGTGTTGCTGGACTTGTCAGGCGATGAGCGCGCTTCGATGGAGTGGGCAACGCGAGAGATGCCGGGCTCAGAGATTCGATCAATCGGCAAGGCTGAAGTGAAGTGGCGATCGAAGCGTGAGGCGCTCGACATCGTGCGACGACTCAAGCCCCAGGTGTTTGCGGTATTCACCTCGGACCTCAAAATGCAAAGCGCGCGCTCGGCGATGGCGCTGTTTGGAGCACTAACAGGCGCGCGGGTCATCCTGTTCGGGGACGGCAATGGCCGCGCGCTTCGTTGCTCGCGAACGAGCGCGTTTGCCATCCAGGCGCCCCGGTTAGCACTCGAGTTGCTGGTTGGATATCTCGCGATAGTTCCCCTGTCGTGGTTGCTTACCGAAGCGCTAAGCCTGGCGCTCGTTTTCAGAAGAGCGGTAACTGCCTCTCGCTCCCGCCGAGCCAGGGCCGCTCGCGCATCGCTCGCCGCGCTCTACGTCAAGGCGACGCCGGACGGTCATTCACCGGCCGCGCCGGCGGGAGGTATGGCAACGCACGTGGCTGGTTTCATAAGCGGGGCGCTTGCGCTCGACCATCGATTTGCGCTGCTGACGAGCAGCGACGCCGGCCCGGCTGGTGAGAACATCGAAGTCGATCTGATCAGTCCGTCAAGCGCGGTGGCGCCCACTCGAGCCCTGTTCGAGGTTTGGAACAACCTCGCCTTTACGGCTCGGGCGCTCCACCACGTGCGAGTCATAGACGCCCAAACGGACATCGACTTTATCTACCAGCGCTACAGCCGGTTCAACTGGACAGGCGTTGTGTTGTCGTTAGTGACTGGACTTCCTTTGGCGCTCGAGTTCAACGGGTCTGAAGTCTGGTTGAGCCAGAATTGGGACCCGGTCGGACTTCGGTGGTTGTTGCGCCGGTTCGAGCGGCTCAATCTCAAAGCGGCCCATCACATATTCGTAGTCTCTGAAGTCGAGCGCGGTAACTTGCTGGCCGCGGGCATTGCGTCCGATCGGATCGTGGTCAATCCCAACGGCGTTGATGTGGATCGCTTCAAGCCGAATTGCGGGGGCCGCCAGATCCGGACGGCCCTGGGCATCTCGGACAGAATCGTGATCGGTTTCGTAGGAACGTTTGGTCCGTGGCATGGCGCTCCCGTGTTGGCCGAAGCGGCTCTGCTAATCAGCGAGTCCGTGAAGTGTTATTTCCTGTTCATCGGCGACGGCGAACAGCGAAGCACGGTCGAAAACATCATCGACTCAGCGACCGGGAAGGTGCCAGCGTCGTTTGTTGGACGCCTGTCTCATGCGGAGGTCCCGGCCTATCTTGACGCTTGTGACATCTTCGCCGCCCCGAACGTTCCCGCCGGCGATGGAAGCGAGTTCTTTGGCTCGCCGACAAAGCTGTTCGAGTATATGTCGATGGCGCGGCCGGTCGTGGCGAGCCGGTTAGGTCAAATCGCGGAGATCATCGACGATGGATTGAACGGCTTGCTGGTGGAGCCGGGCGATGCGAAAGCGCTGGCTCGAGCCATTGAAAAGCTCGCGGCCGATGGGGCATTGCGCTTGCGGCTGGGTTCGGCGGCGAGGCAAACGGTGATCGAGCACTACACCTGGCGCCACAACGCCGCTCGAGTGTTCGATGCAATGCGAGCGGTGGTTTATTATGAAGACCGTTGATTGAATGATGGCGGATCAAATTAGCTCACGGCCCCTGCACGAGAATCTCCAATCTCCAAATGCCGGGCGGCTTACAATTGCGGCGTTCGCGATCCATCTCGTCGGATTCTTCCTGGTCTGGTCGCTTCGCGCGACAGTTTTCATCCACATCGACGAAGGCATCGAATCCGCGGTCTGGAGGAGCGTCTACTCCAGGGGGTTCGTGCTAAACCGGTTGAATGAAAGTTTGAGTCTTTGGAAGGCGAACTTTATCGCGTCGCTGCTTTTCGTGCTTTCGCACTGGCCGTATTGGCTTTCGAAGTTCGGCTTCTCCGGCCGAGTCATAAAAGACTCGGTGAACATCTTCCTGCTCGGCTGTCTCTTTGGCTGGCTGATGAAGAAAACGAATTCGCTGTGGCCGGCGATTGGCGCGCACATCGCCAACAATTTTCTGTCCGGGTTGATTCAAGCGTAGCGCGCATCGGCTTTCATGATCCAGAATCAAACGATCATCTGTTTTGGGGGCGAGGACTGGTGGTATCACCACCCGCATTCTAAGAACCACATCATGCGCCGGCTTGCGCGCGCCGGCAATCGAGTCGTCTTCGTCAACTCGATCTCGATGGGGCTGCCTGCGCTGCAAAGCCCCGACCTCGCGGCTAAGATCAAGCGCAAGCTTCGAAGCTACGCGAAAGCGGTTCGACGGACCGAAGAAGGGATAATCGTGGTCAGTCCTCCGGTGTTGCCGTTCTATGCCAGCCGCCTCGGTCGCGCTCTGAACCGCTGGTTGCTTGTAGCTCAACTCAAGCTCCTGATGGTTGCGTTCGAGCTTCGCGATCCGATCTTGTGGATCGCGATCCCGACCGCGCGCGAGGTCGCCGGTCATCTCGGCGAGCGCGCATTGATCTATCAAGTCTCCGACAAGTACGAAGCCAACACCATGGACCACGCGTCGGGCAGCGAAGTCATCCGGGAGATGCACCAGGATCTTCTCGCGCGAGCCGGACTTGTTTACTACTCGGGCAGAAAACTCTTTGAAGAAGACATCGCGGCGCATCCGGAGATCGTTCATAAAGCAAAGCTGCTCGAACAAGCGGTCGACTTTGAACACTTTGCTTCGGCAACGGCGCGCGAGTGGGCGGAGCCAGACGATATCGCGGGCATCGGGCGCCCGCGACTCGGCTACTTTGGCGCGATTGAATCGTGGTTGATCGATCAAGAGCTGATTCGCTACGTAAGCCGCAAACGCCCCGAGTGGCAGTGGGTATTGCTGGGCTTGAAAGCCGCGCGGCTGGCCGTCGAAGAGCTGAGGAACTTTCACCATCTCGGCGCAAAGCCTTACGCCGAGATGCCGCGCTACGCCGCGTCGTTTGATGTGTGCGTGCTGCCGTGGGTGACCGACAACGAGTTCGTGAGTTACGGCAGCGCGATCAAGGTGCGCGAGTACCTTGCGACTGGTAAACCGGTCGTGATTACGCCGCTTTACGAATACGAACGGCTCGATGGTATACTGCGCATTTCGCGCGGCTACGATGACTTCATCGCGAAGGTAGAAGATGCGCTTTCAAACGATTCACCCGAGAAGCGCGAGACCCGGCAACAAGCGGTGAGAGAGTCGACGTGGGACGCGCGAGCCGAGGAAGTGAGTGAAGCAATTCTCGCATTGGTGGAACCCGAATAGACCGCAGATGACGCGGATTTGACGGATCTATACTGATCTGATCCGTGATGATCCGTCCAACCCGCCTCATCCGAGGTCTATTAACGCACTGTTGGAGACATTAATGAACCGGAGACTAATTTTCTTCGGCATCGCACTGATCACCCTTTCAGTTTTGATGCTCGAGCTTTCGCTGACCCGCCTTTTCTCAGCCACAATGTACTACCACTTCGCTTTCATGGCGATCTCGCTCGCGCTTTTCGGTTCGGGGGCGAGCGGCGTGTTTGTTTACATCGTTCAACGCGGCTTGAAGCCGGAACGCACGGGTCAGTGGCTGAGCGTCGCTGCCATGCTGTTTGCGATCAGCAACCTGTTTGCGCTCTATGTCATCCTCGCCAACCCGTTGACGTTTGAAACGGGTGCGGAGAACTACTACCGGCTGGGGAGGATTTACGGCGCGACGTCGCTCCCGTTCTTCTTTGCGGGTTGCGCGGTGACGCTCGCGATCACGCGGCTGGCGACTGAAATAAGCAAGCTGTACCTGTTCGATCTTGCCGGCGCGGCGCTCGGGTGCTTGCTTTTGATCCCGGTGCTCAACGCCATAGGCGCGATCAACATCGTGTTGCTTGTCTCGGCGGTTGCGGCGGCTGCGGGCGTATTATTTGGCCGTGCAACCGCCGGCAGTCGCGCGGCAATGTTCTGCTCTCTAGCGCTGGCCGCGGCGCTCGCCGGGCTTGTCGCTTACAACAGCGCTACGCAACAAATCGACATCCGCAAGTCGAAGGGCTTTGAAGAAACGCGCGTGCTTTTTTCGAAGTGGAACTCGTTTTCGCGCATAACCGTCGAAGGCAATCTGCATACGGGAGTGGAAATCAAGATCGACGCCGACGCGGCCACCGGCATAAGCAAAGACGCAAGCAACTCGGCGAAGCATCAACACGCGCGAGGCTCGCTCAGCGCGCTTGCTCACAACTTGAAGCGCGACGCGAACGTGCTGATCATCGGGCCCGGCGGCGGCAACGACGTTGCGGCCGCGCGAGTCTTCGGTCAAAAGCGGATCACTGCAGTCGAGATCAATCCGATCATCGCTCACGACGTCATGTCGTCCGAGCCGTTCAAGAGCTACTCGGGCTCGATCTATCAACAACCCGACGTGCGGCTGGTTGTGGATGAAGGCCGAAGCTTTATTCGAAGCTCCGAGGACAGCTACGACATCATTCAAGCCACCATGGTTGACACGTGGGCGGCGACCGCAGCCGGCGCGTTCTCGCTCAGCGAAAACAACCTGTATACGGTCGAAGCCTTCAAGGAATACGTCGCGCACCTAACCGGCGACGGCGTGCTGACGATGACCCGGTGGTACTTCGAGCCGCCGGATCAATTGCTCAGATTGATCACGCTCACTCGCGCGATGATGACCGAGCTTGGTATCTCGAACCCGGCCGACCATATAATGCTGGTTCGCGATGCGAAGGCAGGCACCGACCGCACGCCTGCGACCTATATCTTCAAGAAGAGCGAGTTCACCCCACACGAAGTGCGCCTGATTGAGTCGGTCGCGCGGGCGAACAGCTTTGAGCTGCTTTACACTCCTCTCACCCGCCCCGATAACGTTTTTTCCAGGATGATCGAGGCAGAAGACCCGGCCCAGATCTGGGACAAGTTTGAAACAAACGTCGAGCCGACGTGGGACAACAACCCGTTTTTCTTCAACTCCGTGAGGTTCGCCAGGATCTGGAACGTGATCGAAGGAACAACGGGTGAGTGGCAAAAGACCAATCTGGGCACTTCGATTCTGTTTGCGCTGTTGGCGATCACAAGCGTGCTGGTGTTGTTGTTCATAATCGGACCGCTGGTGCTGGTGAGAGGCCGTGCGCTGGCGACGGGTCTCGGAACGAAGATGTCGTACCTCTTATACTTCGCGTGTTTGGGAGCGGGTTTCATAATCGTCGAGGTAGCGATGATTCAGAAGTTCATTCTCTTCCTCGGTCACCCGGTCTATTCGCTCGCGGTCGTGTTGTTTTCGGTGCTGGCGTTCAGCGCGCTGGGGAGCTATCTGAGCGGACGAATCAAAGAAGAGCGGATGACGGCGGCGCTGATAAAGCTGCTGGTGGTGCTGGTGGCGCTGGTTTTTGTCTACATCATAGCGTTGCCGCCGATCTTTTACGGGCTTGTCCACCTCGCCCGAGAGTTTCGAATCCTGATAGCGGTTGTGCTGATGGCGCCGCTTGCGATGGTGATGGGAATGCCTATGCCGATAGGGATTCGCATTCTGGCTCGAAGCGCTCCCGAGATCATCCCGTGGGCGTGGGGTGTTAACGGCGCAACTTCGGTGATGGGCTCAGTGGCGGCCCTGGTTATCGCGCTCGTCTCGGGGTTCAATCAAGCCTTGATGATAGGGGCCGGGCTGTACCTCTTGGCGATGTTTCTTATTACGCGGCCCCGCGCGAGCGCGCAGCGAGTTCATGTCAGCATGCAGGAACTCAAACATCCAGTCGGGGTATGACGGAACGGGGAAGTGTAGTGTTCGCATTTCGAGTGTCCTCTGTGCATAACCTCTGCGGCTCGGCGTCTTGCGGTTAGTTAACGCCAAAATCCTGCTAACCGCGCAAGACGCCGAGCCGCAAAGACCACGCCGAGAATTGAAGTCAGGATCCCACCAAACATCGTTTGTCCCCAGAAGCTTTGTTGGCTAGTCTTATTCCGCATGATCTTCACTCGAGCGGTGAAAACAATCCTCAAGCCGATTTATCATCGGCTGCCGTCAGCCATAAGCTACGGTCCGCAGTTCTCGCCTACGCTCGCGCTGCTCCGGCAGTCTCAGTATTGGAGCGAAGAAAGACTGATCGAGTTCCAGCTATCAAAGCTTCGAAAGATCCTTCAGCACTCGGCCAGGCATGTGCCTTACTATCGAAAGCTCTTTCGCGCGCTTGGCTTCGACCCCGAACGAGTGCGCGAAGTTTCGGATTTGCGCGCACTCCCCTTTCTCGACAAAGAAACCGTCAGGGCGAATCTTCAGGATCTTCTTGCTGAGAACATCAAGCCCCGACAGCGGCTTTACTTCACGACCGGCGGCTCGACTGGCGTTCCGCTTGGAGTGTACAACCTTCGGCATTCGGGCGGCCGCGAACGCGCTTTTATGGTTGCGCAGTGGGAGCGGATCGGTTTTCGGTACACCGATCGCCGGGCGATGCTTCGAGGCTGGCCAGTCAACAACCGGCGGCACTGGCGGTACGACGCTTCGGAGCGTGCGTTCCTCTTTTCAAACTTCCACATGACTCCGGACAATGTAGCCCGATACGCGCGGGTGATGCGGGAGAAGCAGATCCCCTTTCTGCATTCGTTTCCGTCCGCGGTAGTCGACTTCGCCCGCCATCTCGAAGCGTTGTCGCTCGAGCCTCCCCGCTTTCGCGCAATTCTGGCTTCGTCGGAAAACCTGTACCCCGGCCAGCGCGAGTCAATCGAGTCGTTTTTCGGCGCGCCCTTGTTCTCGTGGTACGGCCAAACCGAAAACGTGATCCTTGCGGGCGAATGCCGGACAAACAGCAACTATCACATTTTCCCTGAGTACGGAGTGGCCGAAGTTATCAAACAAGACGGGACGACGGCCCAGAGCGAGGGGGAGGCGGGCGAGCTGGTGGGCACGTCACTCGACAACTTTGCGATGCCGCTCATTCGATATCGCACTGATGACTGGGCGGTCGTGGGTCCGGCTTCGTGCGCGTGCGGGCGTAACTACAAGCTGGTGAAAGAAACGCGCGGGCGGTGGCACCAGGAGATGCTGGTAGGAAGGTTGGACAACCTGATCTCGGTCACCGCGTTGAACGTCCACACGGATGTCCTGGACCGGGTTCGGCAGGTTCAGTTCTATCAGCGCGATAAGGGCAAGGTTGAGCTGCGAATAAGGCGCGGGCCGGGCTATACGGATCAGGACAGCCGGCGAATCATCGCAGCGCTCAACGAGAAGATGGGCGATACTATGGAAGTCACATTGAGTTTCCCGGATGAAATCTCGCTGTCGCCGCGCGGCAAGTTTCGTTTCGTTGTTCAAGAGTTGAAAGTCCCGCGCCCCGCGCCCGAAGGCGTCAGCCTTGAAGCCACTTAGTTCCTGAATAATTCATGCCAAAGCGGAAGAGGGAAACAAAACGCGACCAGGCAGAGATAAGCGATCAATCGCAGACCTCGTCTTCGGACAGCTCCTCAATCCTCTGGTATCTCGCAGTGATCCCGTCTCTGTGGTCTTTCGGTTTCACAGTCATCTATGGCTCCGACTTGTGGTGGCACATCGCCACAGGGCGCTGGATCGTGGCGCACAGAGCGCTACCACTCTCCGATAATTGGTCGTATACACGAGCTGGTCAGCCATGGCTTCAGCATGAATGGCTTTCTGATGTGCTCTTCCAACTGTGGGTGAATCTCTTTGGAATGAACTCTCTGGTTTACTGGAAATGGTCTCTTGTGATCTGCACCTTTCTTTTGCTGTTTCACGTCGTTCGACGGGTTACAAATAATCCGATAGCCAGCTACGTCGCTGTGCTGGTGGCCGTAGCGACTGCGGCGCCCTTCCTCGATATTCGCCCCCACCTGTATTCCGCTTTGGGTTATGTGCTGCTTCTGTACCTGACTCTGTTACGCGACAGCCCCCCGCTCTATCTGCCTTTGATGTTTCTCGTCTGGGTGAACCTGCACGGCGGATTCTTTTTTGGCTTGATGGCGCTGTCAGTCTTGCTTCTTCCTTCGATCATTTCGAGCCGATATGCCAATCGCCCCCGCACCGTCACGATTTGGCTGGCCTCCGTTCTAATATGCTTTGTCAATCCGAATGGCATCGGAGCTTTCACTTATCCGCTGAGATACGCTTTCGACAGGAGCTCGCCCTTTGCGCAGGCGATAGGAGAGTGGCTGTCGCCATTCGTGTCGGGAGGAATTCGCTCTCCGCTCTATCCTTACACTGTTGGAATATTCCTTGCGGCGTCGGTGTTCCTGGTGCTCAAACGCGAGCATCGTGAGCGGAAAAGCATCGGTCCGGCGTTGGCGTTGGGCCTTCTGACCCTGGCGATGTCTCTTGCCAGCCGCCGCTTCATCGTCTTGTTTGCCATCTCGCAGAGCCTGATAGTTGCTCCGGCGCTCGCGGCCTTGATTCCGCTTAGAGTTCAGCGAATGACCAGACTTGCGGCGCCGGGGCTGGTTGCGGTCTTAGGGCTTATCTGGCTTCTTCCCTATCCAATTTCACCGTATGCCTTTCACTACCTGACCGCCGAAGACGAATTTCCTATCGAGACTTGTAATTTCATAGAAGCCAATCAGCTTTCGGGGAATGTCTTCTCATACTACAACTGGGGAGGATACCTTCATCTGCGAACGGAGGGCCGAATGAGGGTGTACATAGACGGCCGTGCCGACACCGTCTACGACGATCAAACGATGCTGCGCTACGCTGCCGTTCAAGGGTTCCGGCCAGGATGGGAAGAAATCATTGAGGGCTCAAGTGCGCAGTACGTCCTGTGGCCGCGGGGTGAGCAAGGCAAGCCACTGGCTCAACTTGTGACTTCTGGCCGTTGGCGAGTCCTGTACGACGACTTTGCGTCGGTGTTGCTCTTGCGCAGCGATCAACAACTGGCCGGAGCGCTGAAGCCAACTACGGACTCCGCTTACCGCCGAGCGACTGAAGGTGTCAAGAACCTCGAGCAGCGACGTTTCGATGAGGCTGAGCGGAGCTTTCGAGGGGCGCTTGAATTGATGCCTCACATGCGACTCGCGTGCGATTCATTGGCTCAGGCGCAGGCGCTGCAAGGGAAGAAACAGGAAGCGCTCCAGAGTCTCGAGCAGTGCCAAACGCTCTTTCCAGATCGCAAAAGGAAGAACAGCGTCAGAGCCCTCCTCCAGTAGCGTCGAATCACTTCATATGGCGGCTTGAATCCATTTGGTTGCATTGACCGCCCCGCACTCAAGGACGCCATTGAAACCGCCGCGCGTTTATCTGCCCCCGTCGTTTTCGATCCTGGAGGCCAATCGCTGTTCTTATCAAGTCTGAATCAGCTAAGATGGATCCCCACCCACTATCATTAGTAGCCGCGTGCAACGGTAAGCGGTGAAGGAAGACGTCTGAAATGATTGATCTTGCGCGAACCCGTTCCTTGAGCTTGCTCCTGCTCGCTCTTCTGGTAGTTCCTCCGATCGACGCCTTGAACTGGCAGGAGACGAAACCGAAAGACGACCGTGGCCTTGGGGTGCGCGCGAACACTGCCAACCCGACGGAAAACCAGACAAGCTCTGCTGGAAGCAAACCTGAGATCGTGCTGCAGGCAGGCATCACTTCTCCGCAAACTCAGATCAGCTTCAGCCCCGATGGCCGGTTGTTGGCTTCGATGGGATTTGAGGGCAATGCGATCAAGCTGTGGGAGGTCGCTTCAGGCCGCTTATTGCGCCAGCTCGAAAGCGCGATTCCATCAATGGGCACTAGCTCGATGACGCGTCCTTTCAGGTTCAGTCCGGACGGACGCGCGCTGATCGCGGTCGCAGACGGAAAAGTCAAGAGATGGGAGGTCGAAACCGGCCGCGAGCTGAGCAGCACGAGTTTGCCGACCGCGAAGGATTTCTTTATGGCCCAGCTCAGCGAAGATGGGCGCACGCTTGCCGCGGCTAATATGGATAGTTCAGCGGTGCGTTTCTGGGATACGAGCGCGGGTCGCGAACTCCAGGCGATAGCTATTGGGGACGACAACCGCATCGCGGAGCAGGACGGCATCGCGCTCAGTCCAGACGGAACCCTGGTGGCCGGGCTGACCGAAACCGTCAAAGCCTCGCGCAAAGCCATCGAGACAACCCGGCAGGTGACACTCTGGGATGTTGCAACCGGACGAAAAACGCAAACCCTGAAGATCTCCTCAGCGCCTATGCAGTTCGGCATGAACCCAGCCCCATCGGCGCGCCTTGCCTTTAGCGGCGACGGCGCGTGGCTCGCGATGCGCGAAGAAGCCTCTATGAAGATTTGGGATGTCGCTACCGGCCGCGAGGTGAAGAGCTTTGCTTCTCCGAGGATGTCCGGCAGCCAGTCAGATCCTTCGATGTTTATGTTTGCGGGCAGGTTCCTCTTTAGCCCCGACCGCCGGTTGATTTCGTTAGTCACCGAGAACCGGCAGATCAACCTGCTCGATGCTTCTTCCAGTGCAACGTTGCAAACGCTTGCAGGGCACAACGGAACGATCATCAGCGTCAGTTTCAGCGCCGACAGCAAACTCATCGCTTCTTCGGGCACGGATAATCAGATCAAGCTCTGGGACGCGGCGACCGGGCGCGAAATAAAAGCGCTGAGCGGCTCGGCAACGCCGGTCAGCGACCTTGCCTTCTCCACGGATGGGAAGTCGCTGGCTCTTGCCGGGCACCAGGCAGTCAGCTCCTGGGAATTGATTACCGGTGGAGTGCGGCGGAGCGTCGCTCTGCCGGATGACTACGCGCAGCACCGGCAGACCGGGATGCAGCAACGCGGCTGTCTGTTGAGCCGGGATGGGAGATTCGTGATTGCCGGGAGCAACTCCCAACCTCTCGCAAAAGTCTGGGAGGTAGCCACAGGCCGCGAGTTGCCAGCCGTGTCACTCACGCAGGGCAAACAAATGGGGAATGCCGCCTTCAACTCGGATGGAAGCGTCCTCGCTTTAGTAGAGCGAGATATTCAGAAGCCGGGCGCCCCGGGGCTTCAATCTCCCGGGCAACCATCGCCTGAGGCTGCCACAAAAATGCCGGCTCAGACCATCACAATGCCCGACATGGGCAAGATCATGGAACGGATGCAGAAGGACCCGAAGAAAATGCAGGAAGAGATGAAAAAGGTCCAGGAGGCGATGAAGAAAGGCGATATCGGCGCCGGCCTTTCGGTGCTGGAGTCGATGGGGATGATGGCGCCGACCAACAAGCCCAATAAAAGCTCGAACAGTCTTCGTCTTCTCGATGTGGCAACAGGCCGCCAACTCCAGGCCATTCCTCTCGCGTCGGGGTTCATCAACGAGATGCTGCTGGGAAGATCGGCCATGATGAGTTCGATAATCTCTTTTAGTCCCGACGGCCGCATCGTAGCTTGCGCCTCAGGATTCGGATCGCCAATCACGCTCAGAGAGGTGAGCACCGGACAGGAGCTGCGTACGCTCAAGACAACGGCGTTTTCGCCGAGCATCAACAGTCTTGGTTGGAGCTCCGACGGCCGTCGGCTGGCCTCGGCCCACTGGGGGGTGAAAGGGAACTTTGGCCCCAATACCTCCGACAATTTCACGTTTGATGATATGACCTTCTCAATAAAAGTGTGGGACGCGCAGACCGGAGCCGAGCTGAACTCGCTTGCAGGTCATAACAATTTCGTCAACGGCCTGGCGTTTAGTCGTGACGGCCGGACGCTCGCTTCGGCGGGCTACGACAGCACCATCAAGCTCTGGGACCTTGCGAGCGGGCGCGAGCTGCGAACGCTCAAAGGGCACAGCGGTTCGATTGCGGCGCTCGACTTCACCGCCGATGGGCGGTTCATCGTTTCCGGCAGCGACGATGGCAGCGCGCGACTGTGGAGCGCGGCGACCGGCCAGATGCTTGCGACGCTGGTCAGCTTGAACAAAGGCGACGACTGGCTTGTGGTCACGCCCGATGGAATGTTCGACGGCTCGCCCGGCGGGTGGAACCAGATCCTTTGGCGCTTCTCGCCGGGCATCTATGATGTTTCGCCTGTCGAAATTTTCTTCAACGAGTATTACTATCCGGGACTGTTGCCTGACATTCTAGCGGGTAAGAAAATCGCTGCTGTAGCCGACATCTCGCAAAAGGATCGCCGCCAGCCGAAGCTGAGCTTCGAGCTCGGAGACCCGCAGAGCGCCAGTGTTGCAACACGAAACCTGAACATAAGGATCAAAGTCACCGAAGCTCCCGCCGGAGCCCGGGACGTGCGGTTGTTCCGCAACGGCTCGCTGGTGAAGGTCTGGCGCGGAGACGTGTTAAAGGGCCAACCCGGCGCGACGCTCGAGACGACCGTCAGCATCGTCGCCGGCCAGAATCAGTTCACCGCATATGCCTTCAACCGCGACAACGTAAAGAGCCCGGATGCGACGCTTCAGGTGATTGGAGCCGATTCGTTGAAACGCCCGGCGACGCTTCATCTTCTTGCCGTCGGAGTCAATCAATACGCAAACCCGGGCTACAACCTCAAGTACGCGGCTGCGGATGTGCGCGGGTTCGCCGAAGAAGTGGAGCGGCAGCAACGCAAGCTTGGCAGCTACGTGCAGATCGAAGTGACGACTTTGCTCGATAAGGACGCGACTAAGGCCAACATTCTGCAGGCGCTCCGGCGCCTGGCCGGAACGCCGGACGCCACACTGCCGGTTGGCGCTCCGGCGGAGCTTGGGAAGATCAAAGCCGCGGAGCCCGAAGACGCCGTCGTCATTTTTTATGCGGGGCACGGCACGGCGCAGGATCAACGCTTCTATCTGATCCCTCACGACCTGGGCTACCTGGGAGCGCGCACGGAACTCGACGAAGCCGGGCTAAAGACAATGCTGTCGCACAGCGTCTCGGATCTTGAGCTTGAGCAGGCGTGTGAGGGAATAGACGCGGGACACTTGCTGATGGTGATAGACGCATGCAACAGCGGGCAGGCGCTTGAAGCTGAAGAGAAACGACGCGGGCCGATGAACTCGAAGGGGCTTGCGCAGCTTGCGTATGAGAAGGGAATGTACATCCTGACCGCGGCGCAAAGCTATCAGGCAGCAATGGAAGCGGAGCAACTGGGGCACGGCTATTTGACTTTCGCGCTGGTAGAAGAAGGGCTGAAGGCCGCGGCTGCCGACAACTTGCCAAAGGACGGACAAGTGGTGTTGCGCGAGTGGCTGGACTACGCGACCGAGCGCGTGCCTCGAATGCAGGAAGCGAAGATGCGGGAAGGTCGAGGGCTCAAGCACCAGGTTGCGTTTGTGGAAGGCGAGGAGAAGGTCGGAGAGGTGGGCAAACGAAACGTGCAGCGGCCGCGGGTGTTCTATCGCCGCGAGCCGGAGTCGCAACCGATGGTTGTTGCGAAACCGTAGCAGGCTGTTGAAAAAGCCGATGCCACACAAGCATTCACGTGCCATCCCGCCAACTGGCGAGACTGCGTCAAACCCCGAACGGCGCCGACCGCAGTTTCCACTAGCCCAGGCGTTCACGCCTGGGTCACGCGCGCCGACCAATCAGATAGCCCGGTTCACCGGGCTTGGTTTGGCCTTCAGGCAAGTGCTCGTGCCAGAATTCAAGGTCCCGTCCCATGATAGGCGGCGTGAGAAGCCCCGTGAACGGGGCTAACCTAAATCGTCCGCACACTACCCAGGCGTGAACGCCTGGGCTAATGGAAAACCGCGGTCGATGTGGTTCGGTTTTTCTCTCTGGTTAGTGGGATTATCGTTTTTTCCTGGAGAGTTCCTTTTGGCTTGTTCAACTCCTTGACGCAACCGTAGAAAGTCAAGAAATGCCAATTGCAAACTTGAGAGGCAGGCTTTGGTTGATGACAATCGTCATCTCCGCGTCTTGCGTTGTTCCCAGCGACTCCTTCGCTCAACAGCAAGACCAAACGCGCGGGCTCCGTGTAAAAAGACTCGAAGAGAGCCGCCCCGCATCCACCACGCCAGACGACCCGAAACAACCGCGCACCTATCGTTCGACTACATCCATGGCTTCATCTTCTGAGCTACGGAAATCGGCATCGGCTTCGGAGGCGGTCATCGGGGTAACGCTGTGGCGCCTCCGGCCTGCACAGACTGGCGACACCCAGGGCGCGAGGCTTCTGGAGCAGAAAGCGTCCAAGTCCACAGAATGGACTGCCGAGCGCATCGAAGCCGAAGCGCGCATCAGCGAAGGAGAGCGAGTGCGGGTAAGCATCGAGTCTCCGAGCACCGGATATCTCTACGTCATTGATCGAGAGCAATACGCCGACGGCAGTCTGGGTGGCGCCTACCTGATCTTTCCTACAGCGCGAACGCGTGGCGGCGACAACTCGGTAGTTGCCGGGCGAGTCGTCGAGTTTCCAGCTCAGGAAGACAATCCGCCCTACTTCACCCTGACCCGCAGCCGCCCGGAACACGTCGGTGAGATGTTGATCTTGATCGTCTCGCCGCGACCGCTAACGGAGCTGCCCGTCAGTGCCGAACCGGCGAAAGTAGCGGGCGAGAAGCTGACCCAATGGGAGAACGATTGGGGAGGAAAAGCGGAGCAGTTCGAGCTTGAAGGCGGGGCTGGCCTACCCTACACCGGAGCAGAAAAGGCGGCGGGCGGAGACGGCTCGCGGATGTTGACGCAGGGCGATCCGCTTCCTCAAACGGTCTTGCGTTTGAACGCCAAGCCCGGCACCCCCGTGCTCGTGAAGGTCCTGATGCGAATAGCCAGGTAAGAGACCGGGTGAAAACCCAAACTTCAAGTCTTTGGGGCACTCCTTACAAACGTCGCGGTGTAACCGGACGCTTGCAGAGACGATCAACTTCTCGTTAATCAACACGCAGGGAAACCGCTTCGCAATCCACTGCTGCGCATTTCACTCCTGCGATTGATCGACCTACGACTGCGGCTTGAAGTACAGCACTAACCCGGCGCCGATCGCCACAAGAACAAATCCGAGATAGATCAGGGGGTTTGGAGGCGTCTTGGGCGGGTGCTGCCACATCGAGAACAGAACGTTCACAATGGGAGCGCCGCCGAATACAAGCGGCATCACGTACGTGGGAATGCCTCCACTCTTGAACGCGTAGATGATGCAGAGCGCGCCCACCGCGCCGAGCGCTCCGCCCAGCGTCGCCCAGGTGATGCCGGTGCTGTTGAAGTCCTTAAGCCCGCCCTGCGCTCCCAACGCGAGAACCGGAACCAAAACTCCTATCAGGAAGTACGCCACGCCTACGCACAGCAAAGCGCGGAACGGGTTTCCGAGTGCGACTTGTCCTTTGTGTAAGACGGGACCGTACAGTCCCCACGAAAGCGCAGCGCCCAAAGCGAACATCACCCAGATCATAGATTGTTTCGTCTCCTTCTTCGTGGCGGTCGCCATTCCAACCTCGCAGCTAAGACCGCCACCAGGACTCAAAGACACCAAGCAGCACGAAGTCTTTCGGGCTTCTTCGTGCCCTGGTGTCCTGGTGGCGAGAGTAGATTCAATGAGCTCCTCACTGGTTCCCAAAACAATACAGCGCGCTCCGGGTCCTTACGTAGATCCTTCCGTCGGCGATCGCCGGTGTCGCGAAACATTCGTCATCAATTTGATTCACTGTGAGTATCTGCCAGTCGCCCGCCGCCTTCAGCACCGACACCGCTCCGCCTTGTCCGATCAGAAAGACTTTGTCGTCGGCTGCGACCGGAGAAGAGAAGTACTTGTCGATCGCGCCGAGCAGGCGCCCCTGCTTGATCACGTTGCCCGTAGCCGGATCAAACGAGAGCAATATCCCGCTGTCGTTGATCATATACAGCACGCCCTTGTAGAGCAGCGTAGAAGGAACTTGCGGCACCGGTTTTGTGTAACGCCATCGAATCGCGGTTGAAGTCTGATCGCCCACCCCGCCGAGCTTGATTGCAAGCAAGCCGTTCTCGGCCGCCATCATCAAGCGGAAGATCTCCCAGTCCTTCGCGTTCAACTTGTCGTTGCGGTCCGAGTCAAAGGCTTCGAATGCGCCGTGCAGCATCTGGTCCATGGTCTGTTTGCCGGACACCTCCGACTTGGCGACCTGACCGTCCTTGTTCGCGTCGTATTTCGCAAGGGCTTCGGCGAAAGAGATCGTCTTGATCTGCTCTCCCGGTTGATTCTGTGGAAAGCCCCAACCGTTCACGTACAGATACTCCGAGTCGTGACTGGCGATCGACTTCATCTCGCAAGCCAGCCCGCGCACCCACCAGACTCGCTTGCCGTCTTCGACCGAATAGGCTGAGAGCTGAAATGATTCAGGGATCACGATCTGCTTCGCGCCCTGTTTTGGTTGATAGATTGTGGGCGTAGAGTAGCCTGAGATGACCGAGGGCCTCTCGACCTTCCAGCGGACGCGCCCGCTGTTCTTATCGACCGCGATCAGGAACGAGTTCGGGTTGTCCTGATCGACGGGCAGGACTACTTTGTCATCAACCAGGATCGGCGAAGCACCGAACCCGTAGAACATGTTGAACGGTCCGAGCGGCAGCTTCCAACGCCCTTTGCCGTTTGCGTCGTAAGAGATCAGCCCAAACTCCTGGAAGAAAACGTAGACGTTCTCGCCGTCGGTTACCGGGCTGGGCGAGGCGGGTCCGTTGACGTTTTGCAAGCGGCCGGTCCGCGTGCGAGGCACTTCGCGCTGCCAGATAATCCTGCCGGTTTGGCGGTCCAGGCAGATGACCAGCAGCTTGTAGTTCGGCTTATCGGCGGTGTGCGCAGTGATGAAGATGGAGTTGCGCGTCAGCACAGGCGAAGAATGTCCGGGCGGCAGCGACGTCTTCCAGATGACGTTCTTCTCCGGCCCGAACTCAGTAGGCAGACCGGTAGTGATTGAAACGCCTGTGCCGTTAGGCCCACGAAACTGCGCCCAGTCTTCGGCGGCGACGGAGGACAAAGACAATAAAGCGATCAACAATGGCAGGAGAATGTGCTTGATCTGTGACATAGAGGAATCCACCAAACCGAAGTTACCTGAAAGCCAGCCGGGTCTTCAATGAAATTGCGCGGTGGATTCTAGTTGATAGCGGCGAGAAAAGAAAAGGGGTCAAACTTCAGGTAGTGGGGGATAATGTGTTGATGCCTGCTGCCGCCTCTCCTGCCACGAAGACACCAAGACACAAAGCCGCGCAAAGAAAGCTTTGTGGAGCTTCGTGTCGTTGGTGACTTAGTGGCGAGCAACCTTGACGTGCAGTGATAGTATTAAGCGCATGAGAACACGCCTTCAACTGGCCTTCCCCTTGATCGTGATTTCACTCGTGGTGGCGGGGGCAACGCAGAGGGGCGGGCACACCGTCTTCGGCGACTTGAGTGTCGACGACAGCAAGGTGGAGGGAATAAAGCCCGAGACCTTTCAACTCGTACTGTACGACTCGCGCGGTCAGGAGATCGGACGGCAGATGGTTATGAGTAAAGGCCGCTACCGCTTCCTCGGGCTTTCAAACGGAGAGTACGACATCGGAGTTCAGGTCGAGCAACAGGAAATTGCGCGCATACATCTGCATTTGATGGAGCTTCAAAGCACCGAGATTCGCAAAGACATCGAGCTTCAGTGGAGGCCGGCCCGAACTACCGCCTCGCGCACCCCGCCGGCGACAGTGTCGGCCGGCGGTTGCAACCAGAGCCCGGCGAATGAAGAATTGTTCAACAAAGCCGGCCAGCAACTGAAGAAGAAGAACTACGACACGGCGATCACACTGCTCAATCAGATTGTAAGCGCTGACCCAAAGGACTGCGCGGCGTGGACCGAGTTGGGCACAGCCCATTTTAGAAGAGGGAGCCTTGAGGAGGCAGAGAAGAGCTACCAACGAGCCCTTGGGGAGCGGCCTTCATTCCTTCCGGCATTGATCAACCTCGGCAAGCTCCGGCTTGCAAGGAAGAACTTCGAGGGTGCAATCGAGACTCTTAGCCTGGCTCTCAAAGCGCAGCCGCAGTCCGCCGAGGCAAACTTTCTTGTCGGCGAAGCTTATCTTCAGATCAAGAAAGGGTCGAAGGCGGTCGGGTATTTGAATGAAGCACTCAGACTCGATCCGATCGGCGAAGCGGAAGCGCACCTCAGGCTTGCGGCGCTGTACAACGGGGCGGGGCTCAAGGAAAAGGCGGCTACCGAATACGAGCAGTTCCTTTCGAAGCGGCCCGATTATCCTGAGAGGAAAGCGCTACAGGCGTACATCAAGGCCAACAAGAAGCCTTGACTGGTTTGACTCCATCCACGCCTGGTCTTATCATAAGCCATCTCTAGTCCGTGGACTCATCGATATTATGTGTGACTGCAGCCGATCAGTCACAGGGACTCCGGTTGAGTGCGTCTAAGGAGTGTAGTCGAAGTCGGGCGCAACCGGTTGCGCGAGAAACAATCCCGTGCCCAAAAGAATCGGTGAAGGAAGGCCGCTTTGGATGCTGTGAGTGAGCGCACGACGCGTCGAATCTTCAGGCATCCCGGTATCTGACTGACTTCTGAATTGTCGGACTAGCACTCAGACTCAACCGCGATTTCAGGCAGTTCGCGTCTGAGAAAATGGAGGCACATAGTGAAAACCAAGTTTCATCGACCTGTTTTTCTTGGAAGCGGCGCCCGGTCTTTCTGGAGCGCGCTTCTGATTATGTTGATGATATCCGCAACTGTTCCCGCTCAATCAGGAAAGTCTTCTGTACGCGGCACTGTTCTCGACCCGAATGGACAGGTCGTCGCAGGGGCACAGACTACGTTAACGAGCATCGAAACCAACTCCTCCCGCACTCAGACCACCAATGACCAGGGCGCTTTTGTGTTCGATCTCCTTTCACCGGGACTCTATCGCATCGAGGTCGAAGTCACCGGCTTCAAGAAGTCGGTGCTCAAAGATGTTTCGGCCCAGGTCGATAGACCGACTACGGTCGACATCCAGCTCGAAGTCGGCGCCGTAACCGAATCAGTCTCGGTGTCTGCCGGCTCGGCTGATGTGCTTGTCAATAAACAGGACGCCACGATCGGCAACAACTTCCAGAGCGTCCAGATCACCCAGTTGCCATTGGAATCGCGCAACGTCATTTCGTTGTTGAGTCTGCAACCAGGCGTCACCCCTGACGGCACCGTCACCGGCTCGCGATCAGACCAGGCCAACATCACCCTTGACGGAATCGATGTCAACGAACAGCAGACCGGTCTCGACCCGCAGACCGAGGAGGCATTTGCGAGCGTCCTGCGTGTCACCCCCGATTCCGTGCAGGAATTTCGTGTTACCACCGCGAACCCCAACGCCACCCAGGGCAGGTCGAGCGGAGCGCAAGTCGCGTTGATCACAAAAGGCGGCACCAACGAATTCAACGGCTCGCTGTACTGGTTTCACCGCAACACAGTCACCACCGCCAACAATTTCTTCAACAACCGGTCGATCGATCCGGATACCGGCCAAGGCATTCCGCGGCGCAAGCTGATTCGCAATTTGTTTGGCGGTTCGGTTGGCGGGCCGATAAAGAAGGACCGGTTGTTTTTCTTCTACAACTATGAAGGCCGCCGCGATGCCGCCGAGGAAACAGTGGTGCGAGTTGTCCCGCTGCCAAGCCTGGGGCGAGGCGAGATTCGCTTTCCGGGTGCTGAGGGAGGCGTTACGACGCTTACCGCGGCTGACATCAACAACATTTTTCCGGATGTCGGCGTCAATTCGGTGGGACTTGAGGTTCTGGCCGAGGCGGCGAGGAAGTATCCGGCCAACGCCACGACGGTTGGAGACGGGTTCAACACCGGCGGGTTTCGATTCAACGCGCCGACCTCGGTTAACTTCAATACCAACATCGCGCGCGTGGACTACAACCTGACAAGCGATGCGAGACACATGCTGTTTTTCCGAGGAAACTATCAGCAGGACCTGGTGAGCTTCGCACCGCAGTTTCCCGATACTCCTCCTCCAAGCTTTTGGGCGCATCCGTTCGGGTTCGTGGTTGGTCATACCTGGGCCGTCAGCCCGTCGCTGGTCAATGACTTCAAGTATGGCTTGACGCGACTAGCCTTTACCAATTTCGGAGATTCGGCCGAGAACTTCATAACCTTTCGCTTTGTCTTCGAGCCGCGGTTGTTCAACCGGACGGTGTCACGCACGACTCCAGTTCATAACTTTACTGATGACGTGTCCTGGACCAAGGGCAGTCACGGGATTCAGTTCGGGACAAACATCCGGATAATTCGCAACAATCGCGATTCAACACAGAACGCGTTCGACTTTGCGGTCGCGAATCCCTCCTTCTATGATTTCTCGGGAGCAGTGCTGACAGACCCCTTTGAGGATCTCATCAGTCCAGGGTTTGTCTCGGATGTAAGGAGCGCAGTTTCTTCGGTCATTGGGCGATTC
>JBASRN010000077.1:0-27194 GCA_049273855.1 Blastocatellia bacterium | reverse complement strand
CTCTCGCAGTGAAAACATACTAGCCAGCGGCCTCGAACAGTGTCAAATTTGATTTTGGCGCGCGGTAGCACGAGCATGAGTACAAGAGCACGAGAGCATGGAGTATAAGAGCATGGAGTACAGGCTTTAGCCTGGGTTTTCTCTTCGCGCCAGGCACAACCAGGCTAAAGCCTGTACTCCATGCTCTCGTGCTCTTGAACTCCATGCTCTTGTGCTCTTGAACTCCCTGCTTGAATCCGAGACCTGGATGCTTACCACAAATCTGTCACCTCAGCGAATACTGCAAGCGCTACCCGCATCGAAGAGCGGCGCGGTGAGCCCCGAACGACTCGCCCAATCGCTCGGGCTCACCGGGTCGCAGGCCCTGACGCTTGGACGCTATCTCGCCGAGTTTGCGCGAGTCGGACTTGCGGCAAAGAGCGCCGGTAAGTTCTCACGCAAACGAGCACCCGGCCTGTTGATCGGAACGTTAAGGGGCACGAGGTCGGGTCACGCTTTTGTAGTCCCCGACGATGAACGAGAGCGAAACGAAGGTGACCTCTTTATCGGCGAGCGCTCGCTGGGCGCGGCAATTCACAACGACAAAGTCATAGCACGCGTGACCGCCGCCGGCGCGCGCGGACGCGAGGGCCGCATCGAGGCCGTCCTTCAGCAAGCCAACCCCACGGCGGTCGGCCGTTTCATCAAACTCAAAAACCAATGTTTTGTTTCGCCCTTGGACGAGAAGCTTCATCACGACATAAACGTCGCGGCTTCGGACGCGCTCGGCGCGACCGATGGCGATATCGTGACTGTCGAGATCACGCGGCGCCCGATAGCCGGACGCCCGCCATGGGGCCGCGTCATCGAGGTCCTCGGTCGAGAAGACACCCCCGGCATCGACATCGAGATCATCGTCCGAAAGCATCAGCTTCCTCACGCCTTTCCGGATTCGGTGCTGAAAGAAGCGGAGATGGTCCCGGAGAGAATCGATGATGCTCAGCTGGAAGGCCGCGCTGACTTGCGCGAGCTGCTAACCGTAACCATCGACGGCGAGTCGGCTCGCGACTTTGACGACGCGGTCTCCCTCGAAGCCTTGCCCAACGGTCGGGTAAGGCTGGGCGTTCACATAGCCGACGTCAGTTACTACGTGCGCGAGGAGAGCGCGCTGGACGAAGAGGCCTTTCGCCGGGGCACATCGGTCTACTTTCCCGAGCGCGCAATTCCGATGTTGCCCGAGCGATTGTCAAACGGCATCTGCTCGCTCAATCCGCGAGTGGACCGGCTGACGATGTCGGCGCTGATGCAGATTGACCGCGAGGGCCGCATCGTCGACTACGGGGTGACGCCTTCGGTCATTCATAGCCGCGAGCGAATGACTTACACCGCGGTGAATGAGATCATCGGCGATCCGCAGGGAGAGACCGCGAGACGCTATTCTCAAGTCAGGGAACTACTCCTCGCTATGCACGAGCTTACGCTCAGGCTGATCAAAGTAAGGGAGGAGCGAGGCGCGATCGACTTCGATCTTCCCGAAGCCGAGGTGCTGTTCAACGACGAAGGCCAGATGTGCGGGATAGTCCGCTCGGAACGAAATATCGCGCACCGGTTAATCGAAGAATTCATGTTGCTGGCCAACGAAACGGTGGCGACGCATCTGGGGCGGCTGCGCGTGCCGTCGCTTTACCGAATTCACGAAGAGCCGAACCCGGATAAGGTCGAAGCGTTTGGCGACATAGCCGAATCATTCGGGCACAAGTTCTCGATGCACGGGCGCGTGCCTCAGCGGGGGTTTCAGCATCTCGCGCGCGAGATTCGGGGCCGTCCCGAAGAGCGAATGCTCTCGTACCTCATGCTTCGATCGATGAAGCGCGCTCGATATACGCCTCAAAACCTCGGCCACTTCGGACTCGCGATCAAGACCTACACTCATTTCACCTCGCCGATTCGCCGCTACCCGGATCTGATCGTGCATCGCATTCTGCGGGAAGTGATCGAGCGCGGACGTCGGGGCGACGACGACTCGCCAGCGGTCGACCTCGGTTCTAAGCGGGCCTTGAAGCTAGTCGCGTGGCCGGTGCTCGATGAAGAGCGTGAGACATCGCTTCGCTCCTCTTTAGAGGCGATTGGCGATCAATCGAGCGAGTGCGAACGTACAGCCGCCGACGCCGAACGCGAGCTGATGGATTGGCGCAAAGTCGAGTTCATGGCCGATCGCGTCGGCGATGAGTTCGAGGGGGTGATCACGTCGGTCAAGGATTACGGCTTCTACGTTGAGCTGAACGAGCTCTTCATCGAGGGTCTTGTCCACGTATCGACCTTGACGGACGACAGATACGAATATCAAGAGCGTAAGCACAAGCTGGCAGGCACACGCCGCGGCCGTCAGTTCAGGCTCGGCGATGCGATCCGGGTGCAGGTCATTCGAGTGGATCGAACTCGTCACTTGATAGACTTCGCGCCCGTCAAGGTGTAAAAACCGTCGCCAGTGCTGTTGAACTGGAACTTCGAGAATAAGGCGTCCGTACAATTCCTTCGCGCGCAACTAGACGCGAGTTAATAACAAGACGCATTCACCCGTTTTAACTTGCACGAGTTAAACGACAGGAGACTTCAATGAAATCAAAACCGAGATTCTCAGACCATGTCCGCCGCTTTATACCAGCCATGGCTTCGCTGGCAGTTCTGGCGGCATTGCTCCAGATTTCAGCCCTCGGGCAAGCTCGCAAAGTCAGCACGACCGCAGCCGCGAACCGAGCGTTCAAGCAATACACGATCGAGCAGTTCCTCAACACAACCGTCATCGGAGGCAGCTCGTTCTCGCCCGACGACAAGTCGATCCTGGTCCATGGCAACAAGACCGGCATCTACAACGTGTACGCGGTGCCTGTAGGCGGCGGCGAGCAGAAGCAGCTCACCCACTCCACAACCGAGAGCACCGTCAGCATCGGCTACTTCCCGCATGACTCGCGTATCCTGTACACCCGCGATCAAGGCGGGAACGAGAACAACCACATCTATGTGCTCGAAATGGATGGCAAGGAAAAAGACCTGACGCCGGGCGATAAACTCAAGGCCCAGTTCCTCGGGTGGTCACAGGACGGCAAGGCTTTCTACATCATGACCAACGAGAGAGACGCACGCTTTTTCGACATCTACAAGATCGACGCCTCGAGTTTCGATCGGAAGCTGCTCTACCAGGACACGGTCGGCTACCAGTTGGGCGACATTTCAAACGACGAGAAGTTCATTGCTTTCGCTAAGCCAAACACGACCTCGGACTCGGACATTTTTCTTTACAACGTTGCGACGAAGGACATGAAGAACATCACGCCGCATCAAGGAGAGGTGGCTTCCAATCCCGCCTCGTTCGACCCGGCCTCGCGATACCTGTACTACCTCACCGATGAGGGCAGCGAGTTCTCGTACATCGCGAGGTACGACCTGGGGACCGGAAAGAAAGAGCCGGTCGAGAAGGCGATCTGGGACATAGCCTTCACTTACTTCTCCCACAACGGCAAGTATCGAGTCGTCGCGATCAACGAAGACGCGCGCACGAAGATCAAAATCTACGACAACGCGACAGGCAAGGCGGTCGCGCTGCCCGCCTTTCCCGCCGGTCAGATCACTTCGGTCAACATCTCCCGAAGCGAGAAACTGATGTCGTTCTACTTCACTGGCGACAACTCGCCAGGCAACCTTTACGTCTATGATTTCGCAACCAAACAAGTGCGCAAGCTAACCGACAACTTGAGTCCCGAGATCAACGCCGCTGATCTGGTCGCGTCAAAGGTCATCCGCTACAAGTCGTTTGATGGAATGGAGATTCCGTCGATCCTGTACAAGCCACACCAGGCGAGCGCGTCGAACAAAGCGCCGGCGCTGCTGTGGATTCACGGCGGCCCCGGAGGACAGACCCGAACCGGCTACAGCGGAGTGATTCAGTATCTGGTCAATCATGGCTATGTGATTCTGGGGGTGAATAACCGGGGAAGCTCGGGCTACGGCAAGACGTTTTTCACCGCGGATGATCAGAAACACGGGCGCGAGCCGCTCTGGGATTGCATTGAAGCAAAGAAGTATTTGGCAACGCTCGGCTACGTTGACACGTCGAAGATCGGGATTATCGGCGGAAGCTACGGCGGGTACATGGTGCTGGCGGCGCTGGCGTTCAAACCGGAAGAGTTTGCGGTTGGGGTCGATCTGTTTGGAGTATCGAACTGGCTGCGAACGCTCGAATCGATTCCGCCTTACTGGGAGTCGTTCCGCAAAGCGCTTTACAAAGAACTAGGCGACCCAAAGACCGACCGCGAGAACCTGAAGGCAGTCTCGCCGCTTTTCCACGCGGACAACATCACAAAGCCGCTGATCGTGTTGCAAGGCAAGAACGACCCGCGCGTGATCAAACCCGAGTCTGACGAGATAGTCGAAGCGGTGAAAAAGAAGGGCGGCGTTGTCGAGTACGTGGTGTTCGACAACGAAGGCCACGGCTTCACAAAGAAGGCCAACGAGATTCGGGGTTACAAGGCGATACTGGATTTCCTCGACAGGCATCTGAGGGGAACCGACGCCGGAAAGTAGTCCCACGATCAACAAAGACGGCGGATTGAGTGTCGTTTACAATCCGCCGTCCTCGGCGCGCCAGTTGCGCTCCTCTTGGATGGGAAGATCGTGTCCGCTCCGACAGTAAGGAGCAGATTGTCTGAAAGAGGACTTATTTCCGGGCACTTCACGAGAGAAGAAGCCGAGCGGATCGCCAATGGCCTCAACAGCAAATGATCCGTTCCCGCGTTTCAGAAAGCTGCCCTATCTGTCCAACTCGAGGAGAGCAACGATCCTCGCCCTGCTGTGGCTGCTGATCTGTTCAAGCCACCCAGCTACTTCTCAAGCTCGCCTTGCACTTCAATCGACCGACGCACGGGCGCTCTCCAAGACCGAATTCGAGATCATAGAAGGCTTGTTTCACGATGGCCTCGGCACCTACGCCGAAGTCTCTCTCGCCAATGAACTGATCGCACTTGCTCAAGTCAAGCAACCGTCGTTCAATGCTTCGCACAGCAAAGCCAGGATGCTCGGCGCGATCGATCGGCTCCCGGCTTCACACGCTGGTCGTGCTGTGTTTCACAATGAAATCTCCAACATCGAAACTGCTGCCAGAAAGGGAGCAGTTCAGATCCTCGATCAGGTCAGTCCCGCACGCCTGGCTCGCGTGCTCCACACCCCGAGAGACTACGCCGGCGCAAGGGCCGGCGACTTGCGGCTCGAGTTCCGCGGACGGTCCGATCTGCCTGTCTCAGTGAAGACCGATAAGTCAGGCAAAGTAGCGGTCTCGGAGGGCCAAACCCGGGACATCCGAGCAAAGTGGGCCGAGAGGTATTTCAGCGTAAAGCCGCCGGAGCTCGATCAAATGATCGAGGAGCTGGGATTCGCGTCGCTCGCGGAGTTGAAGTCGCACTACTTGAACGTCGCGCGACTCGTTGCGCACGTGCTGATTAATAAGCTGAAACTGACCGAATGCCAACCGACTGATTTCAGCAAGGCGCGGGTTGGTGATTTGGAAGCCGCGAAGTATCTGCTCGGGCGGCTCAGGTATTTCAAACACGGAAGCGACAACAGCCGGGTGATCATCTTCGA
The DNA here is from genome assembly GCA_049273855.1 of Blastocatellia bacterium. GTDB lineage: Bacteria > Acidobacteriota > Blastocatellia > UBA7656 > UBA7656 > Onstottus_B. Next base: position 21,581 of record JBASRN010000077.1, on the reverse strand, counting down.
CCGCGCGACCGGCGAGGTGAAGTGGGAGTCGTTGCTCGACGAGATCGACATCGAGAGGCTGACCACCGATCGGATTTCGTTTCTGCCATCGCGTCCACGTGTGAATGGGATCGCCTCGGAGTTCGGGATAAAGATCGATGGTCGGACGGTCGTTTCGTTTCAAGTCAAACATAAGCGGGGACGCTCGCGAGGGACCGCTCGCCAGTATGAATTCTCGGATGTAACAACTCGACTGAGGATTTGAGGCCTACCAACCGCCGACGCGGAGCAAAATGCAGAGAAGAGGCTGATTTGTCGAGGTTCGACCGCTTGCGGTATAAATAAAGGGATTGAAAATTCATGGACAACTTAGTCGTATCAAACCTCCTCTATCGCAAGGCCCGGACTGCCACTACCATGGCGGGGGTTGCGCTCGGGGTCGTGCTTGTAGTTCTGACCGTGGGGATCGCTCACGGCTTCTTGAAGGACCAGGGACGACGCAACGCTGCCGTCACCGCCGAGATTATGATTGGGCCGCCCGGCTCAACCATGGGTCTGAGCTTGTCGCGAGCGCTTACCCTTCAGATGAGTCTGGCTGACGAGATTGGCGCCATGGACGGAGTCGCGGACGTGGTACCGGTCGGCCAGGATCTGAGGGGACGCCTTGTCGATGGAATCGACTACGATTCATTCACTCGCGTTTCGGACGTCCGAGTCGTGGAAGGACGTCCGGTCAGTTCGGGCGACGAGGCGATGATCGATCGAATCCAGCAGAAGAACCGAAAGCTGAACGTCGGAGACCAGATCGAAGTTTTCGAGAGGCAGTTCCGCGTGGTCGGCATCTACGAGCCCGAGTCGCTCGGAAGGATCAAGGTCCCGCTCGGGACGATGCAAGAATCGCTGAATCGCCCGGGTCTGTGCTCGATGCTGCTGGTAAAGCTCAGCGACGCCTCAGCGCAAGACAAAGTCGCCTCAAACATCAAAGATCGTTACCCCGATCTCGGAGTGGCGCTTACTCGCGATCTTCCCATACTGATCGCGCAAGGCACACCTGAGCTTCAAACGTTTCTGCGGGTAGTGGTTGGGCTCTCGATGACGCTCAGCGCGCTGGTGATCCTGCTGACAATGTATACGACCGTCACCGAGCGCACGCGACAAATCGGCGTGCTCAAGAGTCTTGGAGCGTCGCGCATGTGGATTGCGGGCGAGATCGAAAAGGAAGCGCTTCTGATTTCGTTCCTGGGCGTGGTTGCGGGTTTTGCGTTGTCGTTGGCAGGGAAGTACCTGATCATGAAGCTTACACCCCTGTCTGTTGAGCTTGAAGCGATCTGGTTGTTTTACGCGGTGGCGTTCGGGATGCTTGCCGCCGTTCTGGGCGCGCTGTACCCGGCGTTGCGCGCCGCGAACCAGGACCCGGTGGTTGCACTGAGCTACGAATGATCATGCTTAATCGGGAACCTCGACTGTTTCATATCACTTCCGAACTCGTGGTTTGCGACGTACGTTCTTCCTGTAGGGTCACTAACCTGACCAAGCAGCTGGATTCGCGCGAAAGGGTCGAAACCTAAGATGTACTGTCCTAACTGCGGCTCTGACAATCAAGCTGGTATAAAGTTCTGCACGCGATGCGGCACCAACCTGGAAGTAGTCCAGGACGCTTTGACCGGGAAGCTGAGCTCTACTTCAAAGATCGATCAGAAGATGGTGAGGTTGCTCCAGAACTACTACCGCGGGCGGCGGGGTGTGATGATCGGCGCTCCAATGGCCCTTGCCGGAATCATCGTCCAGGGCATCATCTTCGCCCTCGGATTCCCCGAGAGGCTCATACCCTTTATGGTGCTCGCGCTGGTTCCGCTCATCTACGGGTTCATCTCAAGGTTCCTTGGAATCGCAAGATGGAACAGCGCGGGCAGCGAACTGAAAGCGCTTGGATACGTCATTCCCCAAACCTCGCTGCCGCGCGTTGCGCTCCCCGAGAAGGCCAGGACCATTGGAGATTACTCGACTGAACCGATCCGCGGTCCGGCGAGCGTAACCGAACAGACCACCCGTCATCTCGACAAGCGAGCTCGAATCGAACCGCCGGAACATCAGTAAGAGCAAAAACGGGAGGCAACATGTACTGTCCAACCTGCGCTCACGAGAACCAGCCGGACATAAAGTTCTGCACCCGTTGCGGGACTAACCTCGGATTGGTGTCCGAAGCGCTCAGTCGGAAACCCGCCGGCAGCGCTCATATCGACGAGCGTGTGGCTAAAGTGATCAAGGACTATTACCACGGCCGCCGCGACACGATAACCGGCATCGTGCTGCTTCCGGCAGCGGTGAAGGCGATGGCTCTGTTAATCATGGTCGGTATGCCTCCGATCGCATCTTTCTTTATCGTTTCCTGGATGGTCTTCTGGGGGATTGCGGCGTTGGCAAGCGGTCTGGGGAAGTGGGTTGCGGCAAGCGGCGAACTGAAAGCTCTTGGGTACACGCCGCCCAGCAGCAAGCTCTGGAGGCGAGTGCAGAAGTTGTTGTCAAGCGGAGAGACTGCTCGGCCGACTAACAGTCTCGCCGAGCGAGTCGAGATTCCGGCTAGCGTCACCGAGCACACCACGCGAGAGCTTGAAGCCCGGCGACGAGGCACACCGATGGAACACCACTAAGCAGAAAGAGGGCATCGTGTACTGTCCAAGTTGCGGCCATGACAACCAGTCGGACATGAAGTTCTGTACTCGCCGCGGCACGAATATCGAGGTTGTCTCCGATCTGAACTAACATCAGATGCCAAAGCGAACCGACATCCACAAAATACTGATCGTAGGCTCGGGACCGATCGTCATCGGACAGGCCTGCGAATTTGACTACTCCGGCACACAGGCTTGCAAGGCGCTTCGCAGCGAAGGCTTCGAAGTCGTGCTGATCAACTCGAACCCCGCGACGATCATGACCGACCCCGAGCTTGCCGACCGCACTTATGTCGAGCCGCTGACAGTCGATGCGGTTCGCGCGGTAATCGAACGCGAACGGCCCGACGCGCTGCTTCCAACAGTTGGAGGGCAGACCGCGTTGAACCTCGCGGTCGCGCTTGCTGAGGACGGAACCCTCAAGCGCTTCGGAGTTGAGCTCATCGGCGCCAAGCTCGAAGCCATCAAGGTCGCCGAGGACCGGATGCTGTTCAAACGGGCGATGGAAGAGATTGGACTCAGGATGCCGGGCTCGGGCTTCGCCAAATCGATGGACGAAGCTCGCGAGTTGATCGCGATGGTCGGGTATCCCGCGATCATCCGGCCTTCGTTCACTCTCGGCGGAACAGGCGGCGGGATCGCTTACAACGCCGAAGAGTACGAAGAGATCATCGCGCGCGCGCTTGCCGCTTCGCCGATACACGAGACAATGGTCGAGCAGTCTATCATCGGGTGGAAGGAATACGAGCTCGAGGTGATGCGCGACCTCGCCGACAACGTAGTCATCATCTGCTCGATTGAGAACTTCGACCCGATGGGGATACACACTGGCGACTCGATCACCGTGGCTCCGGCCCAGACGCTTACCGATCGCGAGTACCAGGTGATGCGCGACGCCGCCATCAAGGTCATCCGCAAAGTGGGCGTCGAGACCGGCGGGTCAAACATCCAGTTTGCGCTCAGCCCGCGCGACGGCGAGTTAATGATCATCGAGATGAACCCGCGAGTCTCGCGCTCGTCGGCGCTCGCTTCAAAGGCCACCGGGTTTCCGATCGCAAAGATCGCCGCGAAGCTTGCAGTCGGCTACACGCTGGATGAGATTCCCAACGACATCACTCGCAAGACGCCCGCAAGCTTTGAGCCGACCATCGATTACTGCGTAGTGAAGATACCGAAGTGGGCTTTTGAAAAGTTCCCCGCGAGCGATCCGACGCTGGGCACCCAGATGAAGTCGGTTGGCGAAGCGATGTCGATCGGCCGCACCTTCAAAGAAGCTTTTCAGAAAGGTCTACGCTCGCTTGAGGTGCGGGGCGTGTTTCGCGTGCCTTCGGACCTCGACGAGACCGAGCTTCGCCGCCGCCTGCTGGTGCCTTCGGCCGAGCGCGTCTATTTCGTCATGCACGCGCTCGAAGCCGGTTATTCATCCGAAGTGCTGCACGAGCTCACCAAGATCGACCCGTGGTTTCTCGACAACCTGCGCGAGATCGTCGAAAACGAAAACGAGCTGAAAAAAGAGACGCTCGATACTCTCTCGCGTGAGCGGCTGCGCGCTGCGAAGCGTATGGGCTTCTCGGATCAGCGGCTCGCGACGTTGCTCGCTACGACTGAAAATAAAGTGCGCCAGACTCGAAAGGAGATGCACATTGCTCCGGTTTTCAAGCGTGTGGACACATGCGGCGCCGAGTTCGAGTCCTTCACTCCTTATCTGTATTCGACCTATGAGGACGAGGACGAAGCCGGCACAAGTGACCGAAAGAAGGTGATCATTCTCGGGTCGGGACCGAATCGCATTGGCCAGGGTATCGAGTTCGACTATTGCTGCTGCCACGCCTCGTTTGCTCTGAACGAAGAAGGCTTCGAGTCGATCATGGTCAACTGCAATCCTGAAACGGTCTCGACCGACTATGACACGTCGGACCGGCTTTACTTCGAGCCGATCACATTTGAAGACGTGATGGAGATAGTTGACCGCGAACGGCCCCACGGCGTGATCGTTCAGTTTGGCGGCCAGACGCCGCTCAACCTTTCGATGAGGCTGTTTCGCGCGGGAGTTCCGGTGATCGGAACCTCGCCCGAGTCGATCGACCTCGCCGAAGACCGCAAACGATTCGGCAAGCTGCTTGTCGAGCTCGGCATTCCTCAACCGCACAACGGTTTTGCAACGTCAAACGAGCAGGCTCGCGACGAGGCCACGCGCATCGGCTACCCGGTGCTGGTGAGGCCGAGCTATGTGCTGGGCGGCCGCGCGATGCAGATCGTCTATGACGAAGCGACTCTTGATCGCTACATGACTCACGCGGTCGAAGCCTCGCCCGAGCATCCGGTGTTGATCGATTCGTTCCTCGAAGACGCCGTCGAGATCGATGTTGACGCGCTTGCGGACGGCGAGCGGGTCGTGATTGCGGGAATTCAGCAGCACATCGAAGAAGCCGGAATTCACTCGGGGGACTCGTCGTGCGTTCTTCCGCCCTGGGGAATCAACGAAGCTCATCTCGACGCGATGCGGCGTTATACGCGCGAGCTTGCCAGGGCCTTGAACGTCGTCGGCTTGATGAACATACAGTTCGCGATCTGGCGAGACGCGGTCTACGTGCTCGAAGTGAATCCGCGCGCGTCCAGAACCGTCCCGTTCGTGTCGAAAGCAACGGGGGTTCCGCTCGCGAAGATCGCGGCGAAGCTGATGATCGGCGGCAAGCTCGCCGATTTCAATCTGCCTGAGGAACTGACGGTCGATCGCTTCTATGTCAAGTCGCCTGTCTTTCCGTTCGTAAAGTTCCCCGGCGTGGATCCGATACTTGGCCCGGAGATGCGTTCGACCGGCGAGGTGATGGGCGTGGCGGAAGGCTTCGGCGCTGCGTTTCTAAAAGCTCAGCAAGGGGCGGGCACGCGCTTGCCTGGTGAGGGCGCGGTGTTCATCAGCGTCAACGACCAGGACAAACGAAACGTGCTGGATCTTGCTCGGAGTTTTCACGAGCTGGGCTTCAAGCTTGTAGCGACACGCGGGACGCAGAAGCGGCTGGAGGCTGAAGGCTTGCCGTGCGGGTTTGTCTACAAGGTGAACGAAGGCCGTCCGAACATCGCCGACCTGGTGCGCAGCCAGCAGATTCAACTGATCATCAACACACCGTTGGGTCGGACTTCGTTTTACGACGAGCGAGAGATTCGCCGCGCCGCGATTCAGTACTCGGTGCCTTGCGTCACTACGATGACCGGCGCGCTTGCGACCGTAGCCGCGATCCGCTCGCTAAAGGAAGAAGAGCTTCAAGTGCGAAGCCTTCAGGAGTATCACGCTCGCGCCGCGAGCAAATAACTTGGGTCTCCAACCCATCAGCTTCTGCGTGTGAAAACTCTCGCTCGATTCTTTCAAGTTCGTTTTGAATCTCGGGATCAGAAGCCATCAAAGCCAACTGTTGGTCCAGGTCGCTCGTCCTCTGCGGGGTGGTTTCGTTGAGGTGACGGATGAGCCGCTCGATCAGCGATCGCTGTTCGGACGTGGACAACCGTTTGAAGCCATCTTCAATCTGCGTTAGCGCTTGATTGTTCATTCGCCTCCTCCTCGGGGCTGCTTATTTAACATGCAGTGCCTATCCACGTTGACAACATCCGAAAACCTTTCTACCTCCGTTTCCCCTGTCCAGGCAACCCTCCGCTTACGGGTTTGGCGTGGACCCCTTCAGTCACGTATCGGTCTATTGCCCTAGCCCTACTCAAAGCCCTAAAGAGAGAAATAAAGCGAGAATCCCCTTCGATCTGAAAGGGGGTTTCATCAGGCGCTGCGGGCCATCTTTAAGCGGCGCTCCGCCGTCTGGTCTCGTCGCAGTTTGCCTCCCGCCGCTTCATCTCATAATCTTACGGCCTCTCGCTCGATAGAACAGAGGACGGACGAATAATGATCTATCACTTGATATCAGCCGCAGGGTTCGTCACCTTTGCTGGGATCGCATGGTTACTCTCCACCGATCGCCGAAGGGTCGCCTGGAAGACCGTCGCGTGGGGGCTCGCGCTGCAACTTGCGATTGGGTTGGTGATCTTTCATCTTCCCGCTTCGCAGCAGATACTCCGTTGGCTGAATGATGCCGTGCTCGCCTTGCTCAACGCTTCACAAAGCGGCACAACGTTTTTGTTTGGGCCGCTTGCCGCAAGTCCCGGTGAGACCGGATCTATCGGTTTCATTCTGATTTTCCAGGTTCTCCCGGTAGCCATTTTCTTCTCGGCGTTCACCGCGGCTTTGTATCACCTCCGGGTGCTGCAGTGGATCGTGCGTCTGTTCGCCAAAGTGTTTCATCGCACACTAAAAATCAGCGGCGCGGAAGCGCTCTGCGGCGCCGCCAACATCTTCGTCGGGGTCGAGTCGTCGCTGGTCATCAGGCCTTACCTGGAAAAGATGACTCGGTCCGAGTTGCTGACCGTCCTCACCACCGGAATGGCTACTGTAGCGTCGAGCACGCTTGGGATCTACGTGGCCTTCCTGACCGGCGTGTTCCCCGAGATCGCGGGGCACCTGTTGTCGGCATCGGTGCTTTCGATACCGGCGGCATTCGTCGTAGCCAAGCTCCTGGTCCCCGAGACCGGCGAGCCGGAGACTCTGCTGGGTGTGCCTCCTGAAGACGAGTCGGCGCGATCGGGCAATCTGATGTCTGCGATCATTCAGGGAGCGATGGACGGACTAAAGCTGGCGGCCGGAATCTCGGCTGTGCTGATCGCGGTGCTGGGGTTGGTCGCTCTGGGCGACAAAGCGCTGGCGCTCGGCAGCTCGTGGATGGGGATGGCTGAACCGCTTTCGCTGGTCAGGATCCTGGGCTGGGTCTTCTATCCGTTCTCGTTTTTGCTGGGGCTCAAGCCGGAAGACGTCCCGGTTGCTTCGCGGTTGTTGGGAGAGCGAGTGATCTTAACCGAGGTGGTCTCCTACCAGGACCTTGCACAAATGATTGCGAGCGGCAGCGTGACCGACCCGCGCACAGTGGTGATATTGAGCTACGCGCTGTGCGGGTTTGCGCATGTTGCGTCGGTAGCAATTTTTGTGGGCGGGACCGCGGCGCTAGCGCCCTCGCGCCGCGACGACCTGGCGGGGTTGGGATGGCGGGCTTTGATTGCGGCGACGCTGGCGACACTGATGACGGCGTGCGTGGCCGGGATTTTCAGCACAGGGGAAGGGTCTACGCTTTTGAGGCCGTGACAAGGCTATTTTTTTCCGGATTGGTTGGAAGGGAGTCGGGCTGAAAAGGTTAGTAGGCGTGCAGCGACTTGAAGCTAACCGCGTAGCGGCTACCTGGTTGCCGCTACACGGCCATGCATCCCGCGCTTCGCAAAACCAGGCGATGCGTGGCAAACTGCCTGCTATGCGTGCCGTCGTCCAGCGAGTCGAAACCGCCTCGGTCAGCGTTGATGGTGAGGTCACTGGAAAGATCGACGAAGGCTTGGTGGTTCTGCTTGGCGTGGCGCGAGATGACGAGAAAGACGACGCGGAAGTTCTCGCCGACAAGATCATCAACCTGCGCATCTTCGTCGATGACCAGGGCAAGATGAATCGTTCGCTGCTCGAGACGGGCGGCGCGATGCTCGCTGTTTCGCAGTTCACTCTCTATGGCGACGCAAGAAAGGGCCGCCGCCCCTCTTTCATCGAGGCTGCCCAACCCGAGAAGGCCAACTCGCTTTACGAGTACTTCCTCGAACGCGCACGAGCCCTTGGAGTGAAGGTCGAGACGGGCGTCTTTCAGGCGATGATGAAAGTCAGCCTGGTCAACGATGGGCCAGTGACGATTCTTCTCGATAGCCGCAAACAGTTCTGACCTAGCGAATGCCCGGCCGGATCAATTGAAGCTTTCAGCCTCTCTCGCGCGTCGGAAGAGCAGCTCTCACAGCGACTGTTAAATGGCGTTAATACCTAGCGCTAAAGCAAGGTGACACAGCCCTCGGCTTGTAGTATCGTGACCGCGTAATCCTCTTGCTCAGATGCGATCGCAATCATGAAGGCGCCGGCGCCTGGCACTATCATAAGCCACTACAGGATCCTGCAACGCCTGGGCGCGGGCGGGATGGGTGAGGTTTACCTCGCAGAAGATACGCAACTAGATCGCAAGGTGGCGATCAAGTTCCTCCCGCCAGAATCGCTTTCCGACGAGCCCGCCAAGAAGCGGCTCGTCCGCGAGGCGCGAGCGGCTGCCAAACTCGATCACCCGAATATCTGTTCGGTTTACGAAGTTGCTGAAGAAGACTCGCGCCGCTTCATCGTGATGCAGTACGTCGAGGGCGAGACGCTGGCCAGCCGCATCCAACGGAAGCCGCTCGAGCTGAAAGAGGTGCTGGAAGTAGCCGCCCAGATTGCGGACGCGCTCGCCGAGGCTCACTCTCACGGGATCATCCATCGAGACATCAAGCCTGCGAACATCATGCTCACTGCGCGCCATCAGGCGAAGGTGATGGACTTCGGTCTGGCTAAAGTTGTTAGAGAGCGATCGCTCACGGACACTACAGCGGAGACCGAAAGTCTGTTGACTGAGCCAGGAGCGATAATAGGCACAGTACCCTACATGTCGCCCGAGCAGGTGAGAGGGGAAAGCCTGGATGCGCGCAGCGACATATTCAGCTTTGGGGCGGTGCTATACGAAATGCTGAGCGGACGCCAGCCGTTTTCGGCTGAAAGCGCGGCCGCAACCATCTCCGCCCTCTTGATACGGGACCCGCCCCCGCTTGCTCGTTACTCAAGGGAAGTCCCGGCAGAGATGGAACGGATTGTCGCTAAGGCGCTGCGAAAAAACCGGGAGGAGCGATATCAAACCGCGAAGGACCTCTTCATTGATCTCAAGACCCTGAGACAGCGGCTGGAGTTTCAGGCTGAGCTCGGACGTTCGCAATCGCCGGATTCGAGAGGAGGCGCGGCGGAAACTACATTCGAGCGACCGGAGACAAAGTACGCCAGGAGCGGGGAAGTCAACATTGCGTACCAGGTGGCTGGCAGCGGCCCGCTTGACCTGGTGTATGTAATGGGCTGGGTGTCGAACCTGGATTACTTCTGGGAAGATCCCTCGTATGCCCGGTTTCTCAACCGCCTCGCCTCCTTTTCACGCCTCATCCTGTTCGATAAGCGGGGCACGGGACTATCGGACCGAGTTCACGAATCTGAACTGCCCACATTGGAGCAGCGGATGGACGATGTGCGCGCAGTTATGGATGCTGTAGGTTCGGATAAGGCGGCGCTGTTCGGCGTCTCAGAAGGTGGCCCGATGTGCGCGCTGTTCGCCGCCACTTACCCTGAGCGCACTGCCGGTTTAGTTATCTACGGCTCGTACGCCAAACGCATATGGTCGCCGGATTATCCGTGGGCGCCGACTCCCCAGGAGCGTCAGAAGTGGTACGATCTGCTCCAGCAGGGTTGGGGCGGAGTGGTCGATCTGGCGACACTGGCTCCGAGCGTCGCTGCCGACGAGCGCTTTAAGGAATGGTGGGCAGCCTATCTGCGCCAAAGCGCCAGCCCGGGCGCGGCGCTCGCCCTTGCCCGCATGAATACTCAGATCGATATCGCGCACGTTTTGCCGGCGATCCGCGTCCCGACCCTCATCCTGCATCGGGTGGGTGACCTGGATGCCGATGTGGGAGGCGGCCGTTACCTAGCCGAGCAAATTCATGGCGCGAAGTACATCGAATTGCCCGGCAATGACCACCTGCCCTGGGTCGGCAATCAAGACGCGATCCTCGATCAAGCCCAGCAGTTCCTCACCAGAATTCGGCACGCACCTGAACTGGACCGCGTGCTGGCCACCGTATTGGTCGCGCGCGTGTCTGCCAGGCCAGGCTCGCGGCAATGGCAGGACCTGTTCAGGAGCGAGTTGGAGCGATTCAGAGGCTGCGAGATTGAAGCGACCAGCAACAGGCTATCGGCGCACTTCGACGGGCCAGCACGGGCAATCCGAGCGGCATGCGCCATCAGCGATTCTGCGCGAGGGCTGGGGATTGAAATCAGGGCTGGCTTGCACACGGGTGAATGTGACGTGATAGGAGGCAAGCTTGGCGGCGTGGCTGTGGAGATTAGCGCTCAGGTTGCGGCCAACGCTTCGGAAGAGATACTTGTATCGAGCACGGTCAAGGATTTGGTGGCCGGGTCCGGCATTCAATTCGAGGACCGGGGCACTCAGGTTCTGGAGGGGGTCGAGGGAGAATGGCGGTTGTTTGCCGTCAAGCGTGAGAGCGATTCTGGCGAGGTAAAGAAAGCTGAGCGCAAGTCGCAGGCGAAAACCGGCGCTCGCAGCAAGGCGATAGACTCGCTGGCCATCTTGCCTCTGGCCAATGCCAGCGCCGACCCGAATATGGAATACCTCAGCGACGGAATCACCGAGAGCATCATCAGCAGTCTTTCGCAGCTGCCCAAGCTCAAAGTGATGTCGCGCAGCACAGTGTTTCGGTACAAAGGGCAAGAGGTTTCGCTGCAGCAAGTCGGACGTGATCTCAACGTTCGCGCTATAGTCTCAGGACGAGTGCTTCAGCTAGGTGACAACCTGGTCCTCGGGGTTGAGCTGGTTAGCGTCGCAGATGGATCGCAGTTGTGGGGCGAGCAGTACAAGCGAAAGCTGTCGGATGTTTTCGCGATGCAAGAGGAGATTGCCAGAGAGATATCCGGGAAGCTGAGGCTGCGACTGACCCGCGCGCAGAAGAAGCGGCTCACGAAACGCCACACTGAGAATGCTGAAGCCTATCAGCTCTACCTGAAGGGTCGCTACTTCTGGAATCAGCGCAGCGTTGAGGGCTTGCACAAGGGCATAGCCTATTTCGACCAGGCCATCAGAACCGACCCGGCCTACGCGCTGGCCTATACCGGGCTGGCCGACTGCTACACCAAGCTTGGGGATGTCGGGGTCACGGCGATGACGCCAAGGGAAGCTTTCGCTCGCGCCCACGCGGCGGCGATACGAGCGCTTGAGATCGACAGCTCGCTCGCAGAAGCCCACGCTTCCCTGGGGCACCTCGACATGCATCACTTTCGGTGGGCGGATGCCGAGAAGGATTTTAAGAGTGCAATCGAGCTCAATCCAAATTACGCAACCGCACATCATTGGTACGCCTATTACATGGTTTTTAACAGTCGGTTCGACGAGGCGCTGGAAAAGATTGAAACAGCGGGCAAGCTCGACCCGCTGTCGCTGGCGATAGCCGACAGCGTGGGAGAGTTCCTGTACTTCGCGCGCCGGCAAGACGAGGCAATCGAACAGTTCGAAAAGACGCTCGAGATGGACCCCGATTTCCTTGCTACACGCATCAACCTCGGCCACGCGTATGAACAGAAAGGGATGTTCAAGGAAGCGGAGCAGCAGTTCATCAGGGCGAGACAGATTGCCGGCGAGAGCATCGACGGTCTGGCCTCGCTTGGTCACACCTATGCCCTATCCGGCAAGACTGGCGCCGCATTAGAAGTGCTTGCTCAACTGGCTCATCTGTCGAAACAGACATACGTGTCGCCTTACGACATAGCCATCATCCACGCAGGCCTTGGCGACCTTGATGAGGCGTTTAGCTGGCTGGATAGGGCTTACCGGGAAGGTGTCGAGTGGATGATCTTCACCTACGTCGACCCGCGGCTCGATCCCCTCCGCTCGGACCCGAGGTTCACGGACCTGATCACGCGTTTGGGCTTCGCCGGGCCATCCAATCGATAAAGGAGCAATGACATTCAAATGCCTTAGAAGAATTCTCTCGTTGAGAGGTGAGGCATCTCTCCGAACCGCGAAAAGCAATGAGCCAATCAGAAAATGGTCCAATGAATAAACGGTTCATCTCCCACTACCGCATCGTGTCGAAGCTCGGCGCGGGTGGGATGGGTGAGGTTTACCTCGCTGAAGATACCCAACTCGACCGCAAGGTGGCCATAAAATTCCTGCCATCGGAGTCTGTCGCTGACGAGCAAGCGAAGAAGCGCCTCGTTCGCGAAGCAAAAGCCGCCGGCAAGCTCGACCACCCTAACATCTGCGCGATTCACGAAGTGGGTGAAGCGAATGGCCAAAGCTTCATCGTAATGCAATACGTAGAGGGGGAAACCCTCGCTAGCCGCATTCATCGCAAGCCGACGGAGTTGAAAGAGTCTTTGGATATAGCCGTCCAGGTAACGGACGCGCTAGCGGAGGCTCATTCGCGAGGGATCATCCATCGTGACATCAAGCCTGCAAACATAATGCTGACAGCGCGAGGGCAGGTGAAGGTTATGGACTTCGGACTGGCCAAGGTAATTCACGAGAAACTATCGGCAGACAGCCTCGCTGAGACTGAGAGTCTGCTGACCGCGCCCGGAGTAATAGTGGGCACTGTGCCTTACATGTCACCGGAACAGGTGCGGGGAGAAACGACTGATGTTCGCGGCGACATATTCAGCTTTGGCGCGGTGCTGTATGAAATGGTGAGTGGTCGTCACCCGTTTACCGCCGAGAGCGTGGCTGCGACCCTTTCAGCAATACTGACACGAGAGCCTTTGCCTCTTGCTCGCTATGCCGATGCCCCTGATGAGTTGCATCGCATAGTACGCAAGTGTCTTGAGAAAGATCGAGAGCGGCGCTATCAGACTATGCGCGACCTGGCGATTGATCTTGAGAATATGCGCCGGGAGTTTGAGACAGCACGAATTACGGCATCAACTAGCGGGGCGGCGACTGCGCATGAGTCCGTCACGCCAACAAACACGAATGTCAAACAGCGTAGTCTCCTCTCTTCTCGGCGTGCGCTGACCGTGATTGTTCTGGTTATAGTGGCTGCTGTAGCGCTCGTTTACGTCCTTGTCTTTCGAGGCGCGACTGCTGCGCGCCAGCCTGAAATTAAGTCGCTTGCTGTCCTGCCGTTGGAGGACCTTTCCGGTGACCCCTCACAGGAATACTTTGCCGATGGAATGACCGAAGCGATCATTAGCAACCTCGCGCAGATTAGCGCGCTTGGCAGGGTGATCTCGCGGACTTCGATGATGCGTTACAAGGGGAGCCCCAAGTCGCTCCCGGAGATTGCCGCGGAACTAAACGTGGACGCAGTGATCGAAGGCACGGTGCAACGGTCAGGCGGGCGCGTGCGGGTGACCGCGAAGTTAGTTCCGGCGGCGACCGACTCGCCTTTGTGGTCGCGCGAGTACAACCGAGATGAAAGCGATGTGTTGAAGCTGCAGAGCGACGTCGCGCGCGCGGTCGCGGATGAAATCCGCATTCAGGTCACCACGGAGGAACGGGCGCGGCTGGCTGCGGCGCGCAACATCAATCCCAAGGCTCACGAGGCATATCTGCTTGGCCGTCACCATCTCCGAACAAACGAAGAAGATTTGCGCCAAGCGATCGGACACTTCGAGCGGGCCATTCAACTGGAGCCCGATTACGCTGCCGCTTACGCCGCGCTGTCCAATGCGTGGATGAGGCGAGGCGTCTTCGGAGCGAAAAACCGCAAAGAAGTGATGCCACTTGCGCGTGACGCCGCACTGAAGGCGGTGGCGCTGGATCATCAGCTCCCCGAGGCGCATATCGCGCTGGGTGCCGTCAAAACCACTGATTGGGACTGGGCAGGCGCGGAGCAGGAACTCACTCGCGCATTGGAGCTGGATCCAAATAGCGCGCGGGCGCATCAACAGTATGCGGACCTGCTGATGGCGCTGGAACGCCACGCTGAGGCGATCAGAGCAATAGAACGCGCCGAACAACTGGACCCGCTTTCGTCAAATATTCAATCACGCTATGGCCGGGTGCTGTACCGCGCCCGGAAGTACGAAGAAGCGGTGCCGCATCTGCAGCGGGCGATTGAACTGGATCCCAACCCCGGGAATTCTATGCCATATTGGGTACTCGGAGAGCTCTACGCAGAGATGGGCAGATACGATGAGGCGCTCGCCAGTTTCAAAACGTATGAGTCGCATGGCGGACGGGCTCGGGATATGTCCGTTGGGATCGCGGGCGTCTACGCGCGCATGGGGAAGCAGAAGGAAGCGCGGCGGATGCTTGAAGAGTTGAAGGCCACGACCGACCCAGTCAGTTTCTCCGATGCTCCCGTCGCAAGAGCTTACGCCGCGCTCGGCGACAAGGATGAAGCCTTCAAAGTGCTTTTCCGCCAGGTCGAAGAGAGGAACAACGTGGCTACCTATATCAAGGCAGATCCCCCGCTCGACACCCTGCATTCCGACCCGCGCTGGAAGGAGTTGCTCCGCCGGATGAACTTCCCGGCGGAATAAAGAGGAAAGGGTTTATGCAAAGCCCGGAAGACGCGTTGGTAAGGCTACCAGAGCGAGTTCGAATTGAGGACAAGGCGCGATGATCTCTGCGACAATCTCCCATTACCGGATACTCCAGAAGCTCGGCGCGGGCGGGATGGGGGAAGTGTACCTCGCGGAAGACACTCAACTTGATCGCAGAGTCGCCATCAAGTTCCTGCGACCAGAATCAACAGCAGATGAGCAGGCGAAGAAGCGACTCGTCCGCGAAGCACGAGCGGCAGCCAAGCTCGACCACCCGAATATCTGCTCGATCTATGAAGTTGCGGAAGAAGATGGCCGCAGCTTCATAGTTATGCAATACGTCGAAGGGGAAACGCTGGCCAGCAGAATGAGAAACAAGCCGCTTGAGCTCGACGAGTGCCTGGGGATTGCAGCGCAACTTTCGGATGCGCTGGCAGAGGCTCATTCACATGGAATCATTCATCGAGACATCAAGCCTGCGAACATACTGCTTACTGCGCGCCATCAGGCGAAGGTGATGGACTTCGGTTTGGCTAAAGTTGTTAAAGAGCGGCTGCTCACGGACACTACAGCGGAGACCGAAAGTCTGTTGACTGAGCCGGGAGCGATAATAGGCACTGTGCCCTATATGTCTCCAGAGCAGGTTCGAGGCGAAGATCTTGACGCTCGCAGCGACATATTCAGCTTTGGCGCCGTGCTGTATGAGATGATCACGGGCCATCGGCCTTTTGCTGCTGAGAGCGCGGCAATGACTATCTCAGCTATCGTGACCAGAGAGCCTGCTCCGCTTGCCCGATATTCCAATGCGGTCCCTCGCCAGTTAGAGCGGATCGTTAATAAGGCGCTTCGAAAGGACCGACAGGAAAGGTATCAAACAGCCAGAGACCTGCTGATAGATCTCAAGAGCCTGAAGCACGAGCTTGAGTTTGAGGCGGAACTGGAACGGTCCAAGTCGGCGGACACAAGCGTGACGAGTGAGAAGCCGGCGGCTACCGATGCGAATCCCGGTGACCTCCTGACATTGCGAACAGCTTCAACCGTCGCGCATCTGGTGAGCGGGATCAACCGTCACAGACGAGCTGTTGTTATCACCCTGGCCACACTTGTCCTGGCAATTGCGACACTGGCTTCCGTGTTCTACTTTGCTCCCGACAGCAAGCCGATAGGTTCGGTGGCGGTCTTGCCTTTCGCCAACGTCGACTCTGATCCAAATATGGAATACCTCGCCGATGGCATCCCTGAGAGCATCAGCAATAGCCTCTCGCAGTTGCCTAATTTGAAGGTCATGTCGCGGAACTCAGTCTTCCGCTTCAAGGGACAAGAGACCGATGCGCAGGAGGTGGGGCAGAAGCTGGGAGTACGGGCGGTGCTTACCGGAAGGGTCACGCAGCGGGGCGATGGACTCGCGATTAGCATCGAGTTGGTGGATGTGCGAGATAACAGTCAGATCTGGGGGCAACAGTACAATCGCCTGCTCGCCGATGTGTTTGCGGTGCAGGAAGAAATCGCAAGGGAGGTTTCCGGGAAGCTGCGCTTGAAGCTGACCGGCGCCGAGCGGCAGCAGTTGGCGAAGCGGTACACGGAGAACATTAGAGCTTTCCAGAGTTATATGCAGGGGCGGTCGTTTGCCGATCGTCGCACCCACGAAGATCTGCTTACGGCTATCCACTATTACGAGAAGGCGATTGAAGAAGATAGAAACTATGCGCTTGCGTACGCAGGTTTGGCCGACGCCTACGCAAATCTGGGAGTGCGTGCCTATGTGGCGCCCAGCGAAGGTCGCCGCCAAGCGGAAGAGGCCGCGCGCAAAGCCCTCGATCTCGATGAAAACCTGGCTGAAGCTCACGTAGCAATGGCTCGAGTCTATACACAGTTCTTACCTTACGATTTCTCGCTCGGCGATCGTGAACTGCGGCGTGCAATTGAACTCAGCCCGAGCCTGGCAATAGCCCATCAGTGTCTCGGGTTTTCGTTCGTACCACGAGGGCGTCTTGATGAAAGCTTAGATGGATTTCTGAGAGCTCGTGAGCTTGACCCGCTCTCATCCATCACCGCGCGGTGTGTGGCTCTCAGTTATCTGCTTAAGCGCGATGATGTTCGCGCGCTTGAGGCTCTTCGGCAGGCAAATGAGCTGGGCCCGGCTTTTAGCACCACCTGGGACGTAGAAATCTATGTTCAAAACAGAGTATTCGCGACAGCGGTTGCGTTACTAGAGAAGGCGAAACAGGACAGAGAGAATGACCCCATTCTAATTCACAGTAGCGGGATTGTATTCGCTGCACAGGGAAAGCGAGCAGAAGCGCTCGAGATCATTCAACAGCTGGAAAAGATGTCAGACGCGAGCCTGAGTCAGGCCGGCTACATCGCCAAAATCTATGCCGCTCTGAACGAAAAGGATCTAGCGTTGACGTGGCTGGAGCGTGGCTTAGAAAAGGGGGCGATAGGGAACGCTTATAAAGATGAGCCTGTCTGGGACACGATCCGCAGCGATCCACGATTCGCTGACCTGCTGCGGCGAATGGGGATTCCGCAATGATCTCATTGAGAAATAAACCGGATGAAAGAATCGACGCCGGCTAACAAGACAATCTCTCATTACCGCATCCTCCAGAAGCTCGGCGCGGGCGGGATGGGTGAAGTCTATCTCGCTGAGGACACTCAACTCGATCGCAAAGTGGCCATCAAATTCCTGCCGCCTGGAACCGTGGTCGATGATCAAGCTCGAAGGCGCCTGGTCCGAGAAGCAAAGGCTGCCGCCAAGCTCGATCATCCCAACATCTGCGCAATTCACGAAGTTGGCGAAGCGGATGGCCAAAGCTTCATTGTTATGCAATACGTCGAGGGAGAAACCCTCGCTAGCCGCCTTCGTCGCAAGCCGTTTGGGTTGCCCGAAGCGATGGACATAGCAACGCAGACGGCAGATGCTCTGGCAGAAGCCCACTCTCGCGGCATAATCCACCGCGACATCAAGCCACAGAACATAATGATCACCGCGCGCAATCAGGTGAAGGTGATGGACTTTGGCCTGGCTAGAGTGGTCAAGCAGCAGGAGGCATTCGAGAGCGAGGCAGAAACCGAGAGCGTGCTTACCGATCCGGGAGTGATAGTCGGTACTGTGCCCTATATGTCTCCTGAGCAGGTGAAGGGTGAATCACTTGACTTGCGCAGCGACATATTCTCGTTCGGCGCCGTGCTATATGAGATGGTAAGTGGACGGCAGCCTTTTGCAAGCGACAGCGCGGCTGAGATTATCTCAGCAATTCTGACAAGGGAACCGCCGCCACTTGTCCGCTACTCAAGCGAAGTGCCCAATGAGTTACAACGGATAATCACTAAAGCGATGACTAAAGACCGCGAGCGGCGTTGCCAGAGCATGCGCGACCTGGCGCTTGATCTGGATAACTGCCGCCGTGAGTATGAGGCCGGTCGAGCAACCGCATCGCACGACGAGCGGATGACCAAAGACGGGGCTGTCACGACAACAGCTTTTGATGTAAAGCAGCGCAGATTTCTTCCGTCTCACCCCCTACTGACTGCGGTTGCTCTGCTGGTTATAATAGCCGCCCTAGCGCTCGCCTACGTTCTTGTCTTTCGAGGCTCGACCGCGGCGCGGCCACCGGAAATCAGATCGCTGGCCGTGCTGCCGCTGGAAAATCTGTCGGGCGATCCTTCGCAGGAATACTTCGCCGACGGGATGACCGAAGCAATCATCGGTAATTTGGCGCAGATTCGCGCGCTGAGAGTCGTATCGCGGACTTCGGTGATGCGTTTCAAGGGGAGCCGCAAGCCGCTCCCGGAGATCGCGCAGGAGTTGAATGTAGATGCGGTGATCGCAGGCTCAGTGCAACGCGCGAGCGGGCGAGTAAAGATTACGGCGCAGTTGATTCACGCAGCGACTGATGCGCACCTGTGGGCGCGCGACTACGAGCGGGATTTGGCAGACGTTTTGAAGCTGCAAAGCGAAGTGGCACGCGCGGTCGCCGATGAGATACGCATTCAAGTCACCGCCGAGGAGCGCGCGCGGCTGGCCTCGGCCCGCAGTGTCAACCCTCAGGCTCAGGAGGCTTATCTGCTGGGGCGGTTCCATCTCCGCAATCACAATGAGGAGGATTTGAAGAAAGCCATCGAGCATTTCGAGCGCGCGATTCATCTCGCGCCGGATTATGCTGCCGCTTACGCCGGGCTAGCCGCCGCGTGGCTGGAACGAGGCGTCTGGGGGGCAAAAGAATTCAAAGAGGTCGAAGCGCCCGCGCGTAACGCGGCGCTGAAGGCGATTGAATTGGATGCCGACAACGCCGAAGCTCACGCTGCAGTAGCTCAAGTCAAATTCGTCTATGACTGGGACTGGGCAGGCGCAGAAGAAGAATTCAAGCGCGCTCTGGGGTTTGACCCCGGCAGCCTTTATGCACATTTCTACTACGCCACGATGCTTATGGCTCTGGGACGGCACGATGAAGCGATCCGGGAAATGCAGAGCGCCGAACAAATGGACCCGCTCTCATCGATGGTTCGGTCAACTTTTGGGAGGGTCCTTTATCGCGCGCGAAAATATGAAGAAGCTGCCCTGCATCTGAAGCGAGCCATTGAACTAGACTCTCGGAACTATTCAGCGTATGTACGCCTGGGCGATGTTTACGCGCAACTGGGCAGCTATGATGAAGCGCTTGCCGCGTTCGAGAAAGCCGGGGAGCTGCGGTCTGATGGATTCCACGCGGCCAGGATCGCCCGCATCTATGCGCTGATGGGCAGGCTTCGCGAAGCACGCCAGATGCTCAGCGGGGTGAAAGCAGGGGCCTTTGATCTTGCCGCTGTCTATGTGGCTGTCGCTGACAAGGATGAGGCATTCAGAATTCTGGAGAAAGCAATTGAGGAACGCGACTCGCTGCTTGTCTTCTTCAAGGAAGACCCCAACTTTGACGACCTGCATTCCGATCCGCGCTGGAAAGCGTTGCTGCGCCGCATGAATTTCCCGCCGGAATGAAGGGGGAAGGCTTTCATGCAAAGCCCGGAAGTCGCGTTTGGAAACCTACCGGCGCGAGTTCGGATTTAGGACACGGCGCGATGATCTCTGAGACAATCTCCCATTACCGCATCCTCCAGAAGCTCGGCGCGGGCGGGATGGGTGAGGTATACCTGGCCGAAGACACCCGCCTCAATCGCAAGGTCGCCATCAAGTTTCTGCCCAACCAATCTGTGTCCGACCCGCAAGCAAGGAAGCGGCTGATCCGCGAAGCCCAGGCGGCGGCGGCGCTCGACCATCCAAACATCTGCGCGATTCACGAAGTCGGTGAAGAAGACAGCCGCAGCTTCATCGTGATGCAGTACCTCGAGGGCGAAACGCTTGCCAGCCGCATCAAGCGCAAGCCGGTCGAGTTGAGAGACGCGCTCGACATCGCTGCTCAGATCGCTGACGCGCTGACGGAAGCCCACTCGCACCAGATCATCCATCGAGACGTCAAGCCGCAGAACATAGTGATCACTCCGCGCGGGCAGGCCAAAGTGCTCGACTTCGGACTGGCAAGAGTGGTTCAAGAGCCGGATGTGTTGAAGAGCCAAGCAGAGACACAGAGCCTGTTGACAGAACCGGGAATGATCCTCGGAACGGTCGCGTACATGTCGCCGGAGCAGGCGGCAGGCAAGACGGTGGACGCACGAACCGACATCTTCTCGTTCGGCGGGGTGCTTTACGAGATGGTCACGGGACAGCGGGCGTTCCGGGGTGATTCGCAGATGGCGATCCTCGCGGCGGTGCTCAATCAGGAACCTGCGCCGCTGCCAGCCAAGATTCCCAATGACCTGGCAAAGATAATACAGCGCTGCTTGCGGAAGGATCCGGCGCGGCGTTACCAAACGATGGCGGATTTGAAAGTGGCGCTGGAAGATGTGCGCGAGGAATCCGGTTCTGTCAGCATGGTTCACGCGCGGGAGCGGCGGTCCTGGATCTGGGCCGCCTTGCTATCGATTCTGGTGATTGCGAGTTTCTTAGCGTGGCAGGCGTGGCGGACGGGTCAACCTGCCGAGCCCCTTCGGGCCGTAGCACTCACTACACTTTCTGGGGTTGAACAGTCTCCCTCGCTTTCCCCCGACGGCAACTACGTGGTGTTCACCTGGACCGGACCCAAGCAGGACAATCAAGACATCTACGTACAGATGATTGGCTCGGGCTCGCCGTTGCCGCTGACGACCGATCCGCGCAGCGACTACAACCCGGTCTGGTCGCCCGACGGCCGGTGGATTGCGTTCTTACGAAGCCAACCGACTGCGCCGACGGGGCTGCGCAGCCGCGAGTTGCTGCTCAAACCCCCTCTGGGCGGATCCGAACGTAAACTGGCGGACATCCAGTCACAGGACTTTTTTCCCGTTGCGGTGTATCTGGCGTGGTCACCGGACAGCAACTCTCTGGTGGTGACCGATTCTCCGGGCGAGGGACAGCCCGACGCCTTGTTCGTGGTGTCGCTCGAAACGGGAGAGAAAAGGCAGTTGACGAACCCGCAACCTCCGGTGCTTGCCGACACCAGCCCGGCTGTTTCTCCCGATGGCCGTTCACTGGTCTTTCTCCGCAGGACTTCATGGGGCTCGGGGGAGCTCCACCTGCTTCCGCTGGGAAAAGGTCTGACTGCCACCGGCGAACCCAAGCGCCTCACGCCCGCTGAGCTGCGCGCCGACTTTCCTGCCTGGATGCCCGACGGCAAAGAGATTATCTTTTCCGCCAAGGGCAGTCTCTGGAGACTGGCCGTCCCCGGAGAGAA
>JBASRN010000074.1:0-22234 GCA_049273855.1 Blastocatellia bacterium | reverse complement strand
TCTTTGGCCAAAAGAGCCGTGCGCCAAGAAGGGGCGGCCACGGAGAGCCGCCCGTTCATGCTAGCAATTCATCCGTTACACTCCACTAGTTCACGAATCTTTTCATTCTGACGCTCAGCGCAAGCCCAACGCCGAGGAACATCGAAATTACCGCAGTACCGCCCGAGCTCATCAACGGAAGGGGTATGCCCATGATTGGCATGATCCCGATGACCATTCCCAGATTGCTCAGAATGTGAAACGTCAGGAGCGCAACGAACCCCATTACCATAAGAGCTCCCGCGCGGTCGCGCGCTCCCAGAGCAACGGATATCAATCTCCAGATGAAGAGCAAATACAGAACCATCATCAACAGGATCCCGACGAGCCCCATCTCCTCGGCCATAACCGCCGCGATAAAGTCGGTCCACGCAAAAGGCAAGAAGCCGAGCTTACCTTGAGTGCCGTTCCCGATGCCTTTCCCGGTGACTCCACCTGAGCCAACCGCGATCACCGACTGAACTGTCTGGTACCCGTAGCCCTTCGGGTTAGCGCTTGCAGGGTCGATGATCACCTTCACGCGCTCCTGCTGGTAGGGTTTCAAGTGCGGAAACGCAGCTACCAGGCCAATCGCAACTACAACTATGCCTCCAGCAAACATCAGCTTGCGCATTCCCCCGAGAAAATAAAACGCAGCCAGGATCGCGCCAAACGTCAACATCGTACCGGTGTCCCCGCCCCTCTGTATCAAAATCATCGGCGGCAGCACGATAGCGGTCATAATCCCAATGTCCCTGAGCGTGAGTTCGCCGCGAGCCCGAGCCATGAATCGGGACAGCATGAGTATGGTCGCGATCTTCGCCAACTCACTCGGTTGAATGCTGACTCCGACGTGAAGCCAGTTTCTGTTGCCGTTCACTTCCTTTCCAAAGAACAACACAAGCACGAGCAAGACATTCGCGATGGCGTAGAAGAAAGGCGCGACGTTCAGGATAATCTTCCGATAATCGGTCAGCATAACCGCCATCGCAGTCACCACTCCGATAACAAGCGCGACTATCTGCTTCTTTAGCTCCGTGCCCGGCGCGGTGCTTGCAATGCCGATGCACCCGAACAGGGTGAGAGCGACAGGCGCCAGCAACAGCAGCCAGTCAACGTCTCTCAAGCTTCTCTGGTTGATCTCAACCATTGCGTTCTTGCTTCTTCATTGTCTGACAGGCGGGCGCTTGCGATCGGCAACGGGCGCCACCCGCACAGAGGTTGGCGTTTCGGATTTCGCGCGAAGCTGCGCGTTCAACGCCACAAGCTCGGGAAGTATCGGACGGCCGAGCTTCTTAGAGAAATACTCGGCCTGGATCATCTTCACCTTTGGCCCCGAGGCCGAGGCGCCCCAACCGCCGTTCTCGGTTATCGCGACGACTCCGATCTCGGGCTTTTGATCGGTGTGCATTGGCGCAAAACCGATAAACCACGAGTGGTCCCGGTGCTCTTTGGTTCGGACTTTCTCACGGGCAATCACCTGTGCGGTGCCTGTCTTGCCGCCGATGTTCAATTCGCGCGGAAAACCGATGCCGCCGCCGGTTCCGCCTTCGTTCACCACTCCCCACATCGCGTAATCGACGATATCAACCGTGGACTGGGCCAGCTTCAATTCGGTTGGCTGGTTATCGTAGTACTTCACGTCTTCAAGTTGAGTCGCCTTTGCTTCTTTGAATACGTGAGGAGTACGAAACGCGCCGCCCATGATTATGCCTGACTCGGCTCGAATCAACTGAATCGGCGGAACAGCAACCGAGCCCTGGCCTATTGAGGCTATCGCGGTGTCAAAGTCCTTCCACACGGGGTCGCGCGGGTTCACACGTTTCTTCCATTCGCGGCTTGGTATTATCCCCCTCTGCTCAGCGGGAAGGTCGATGCCGGTCTTACGACCCATCCCGAAGCGCGAAACCCAATCCTGGATCATATCGACGCCCATCTTCAGCCCAAGCCTGTAAAAATAACCGTCGCAGGAATGTACGATCGCCGCATGAATGTCGGGCGAGCCGTGATTTCCGCCGCTGTCGTTAAGAAAGCGATTGCCAAGCTGCAACCCGCCGCCGCACACGAGTCTGGAATTCTTAGGCGTGATGACTCCTTCTTCCAGCGCAGCAGTCGCCATCAATATCTTCCAGGTCGAGCCGGTCGGATAGATGCTTTGAATCGCCTTGTTGAACAGCGGGTGCGCGGGGTCGTTGACGATCGCGCGAACTTCTTTTCGGTTTTCGGTCGAGACCACATTGCGCGCGAACACGTTCGGGTCGAAGCCGGGCACCGACACCATCGCCAGGATCTCGCCGTCTTGCGGATTCAACGCGACCAGCGCTCCGGTTTCGTTCCTCGACGTAAACAGGTCCTCGGCCAGCCTTTGGAGGTCCACGTCGAGCGTAGTGATGATATCCTGGCCCTTGGTAGGTTCCTTTCTATCAAGCTCGGCGACCGGGCGACCGCGGCTGTCAACGATCATTCGGCGATAGCCATTCTCGCCCCGCAGTATCTTGTCATAGACCGCTTCGATTCCGCCCTGACCGATGATGTCTCCCGACTTGTATCCGGCGTCTCGAAACCTGGGGTACTCGAGCTGCTTCGGACTGATCTCGCCAATGTAGCCGAGCACATGCGCGGCAAGCTTGCCGAACCGGTATACACGCTGAGGCTGCAGTTCTACTTTTATCTCCGGGTGCTCGAGCTCGCGCGCGGCAATCCATTGCCGGTCCGATGCAAGCGCGTTCTGTTTCACGAGGATCGGCTCAGACTTGGGACGAAGCTTGTCGCCGAGCTCTTCGGTCAGCTCTTTGCGGTCGACGCCCAGGTTCTCTACAAGGATGTTTATAGTCTCTTGTGTGTTGGTCACATCCTCGGGGAAGACCACAACGTTGAATGCCGGCGTGTTGTCTACAAGCACGACGCCGTTGCGATCCAGGATCGCTCCGCGCGGCGCCAGTATGGGTATGTCGCGAATCCGATTGTTCTCCGCGCGGGCCTTGTAATATTCGTGCCGGGCCACTTGCAGAACATAGAAGCGAAAGCCAAGCACGATGAATATAGCCAGCACAAGGTACTGCAAGCCACGCATCCGCAGCTCGAGATTATACGATTCTCCTTTGGGATTCTTACTCATAGAACCTTCGTTTTATCGCCATCCTCCGAGCCGCCCTCTGCTCGGCAAACACGCGATCGAGCATTAAAAACACACCCACCGCCGCCAGCGTATCGCCAAGCGCTTTCAATCCAACCGTTTTGCCAAACTCGGCCCACGAACCGACGTGCGGCAGAGCCTGCTCGAGCACCTGTTCCTGCCGAAGCATCTGGTGCAGCCCTACAAACAGCACGGTGTTCACGACCGAAGCCAGCCCGGCGATCGCTAGCCGCATCAGAGGGTTCTCGAGAGCAAGCTTGATGCTCACCATCGCCACGGCATAGCCTATCAGCGTCCGCGAGAATCCTCCAACGCCTAAAATCCCTCCGGATATCGCATCGCTCCCGAGTCCCGCCGCGCACCCGGTTGCCATTCCCAGCATCGGAGATCGCTGCAACGCTACATAGACCGTAATAATCAACGGCAGATCGACGTACTGAAAAAACGGCAGGTATGTCGGGAGCAGGTAGTGAATGAAGAGCGCGACGATTATGGTCAGAGCAAGTTTGAAAGTCTGCACTCTTCAGGCCACCTCGGAATTCAAACAGGATGGCCGGGCCGTTCGCTGCCAGCCCGCCTTCGATGTCAACGTTATTTTGCGGTCTCGTCGATCTTCAAGTCTTTCGGCTCCACAAGCAACACCAGCACGTGCTCGACGCGATCAACCGGAGCGGCCGGCTTGATGATAAGCCTGTGCCAGGGCGCGTTTGGATCGTCCTCTACCCGCTCAACAATGCCCACCAACAAACCCTTCGGGTAAATCCTGTCGAGGCCGGTCGTCACAATCGACTCGCCCTCTTGCACGTTCTCGCTCGATGAGATGTTCTTCATTTCGCACCGTGCATTATCAAGTCCACGCACTTCTCCCATCGCTCGAGAGGTCTGCAGCATAGCGCCCACACCTGCTTGCTTGTCGGTGATGACCTGAACCATTGCCCATTTCTGTCCGACGGAGATAACTCGCCCGACTACACCGCCTGCCGCGGATACAGGCATGTCGCGCTTCACGCCGTCCAGCGTTCCGCGATCGATGGTCAGTCGTCGAAACCATAAGCTCGCGTCGCGGGAGATCACATTTGCAGCCAGCTCGGGATACGAAGCGCGAGCAGGCAACGCAAACTGACGTCGCAGCAGCTCGTATTCCGCCCCGCGCTCACGAAGAGTGTTGATTTCGTCGCTCAGTTGCTGCACCCGTTCGCGCAGCTCGATGTTCTCCTCGCGAGCGTGCCTGAGATCGACATAGCTGGCAACACTGCCCTTGATGAACGAAAGCGCGCCCCCCGCCACGCTCACCACCGGCGTAAACGCTGTAACGATCCATGTGCGCAAGACCGATTGTTCGCTTCCAGGCTGCCGCGCGTTGTACGACATCAGCGCGACTTGCCCCAACAAGAATGCCGCAAGCACCCACGGGGCTTTTTGTTGTGTGGTATTGGCGCTCATAGACCGAGGACTGAATGGGCCGAGGACTGTGGATTGGAGGATTGAGGAAGTGATTAGGATCCTCTTACTCAGTCCTCAGTCGAGCCCTCGGTCCTACTCTTCACAGGCCGTGATGAAGCATCGTGTTTTCCCAGCTCACGCGGCTGAGCAGATCAAAGTCCGCAAGCATCCGACCGGTTCCCAGCGCAACTGACGAAAGCGGATTCTCGGCGAGCGAAACTGGCACGCCGGTCTCGTGCATAAGTCGTTTGTCTATGCCTTTGAGTAGCGCGCCGCCGCCTGTCAGCACAATACCGCGCTCGGCGATGTCCGCGGACAACTCGGGGGGGGTTCGTTCGAGGGCAACCCGCACCGCGTTCACTATGGTGGCGATTGGATCCGCCAGAGCCTCGCGGACCTCCTCATCGGTGATGGTTATCGTGCGCGGCACCCCTTCGATCAGGTTGCGGCCTTTGATCTCCATCTGAATGGGCTCGTCGCAGGGCCACGCCGAGCCAAGCTCGATCTTGATCGACTCGGCGGTTCGCTCGCCGATCAGCAGGTTGTACTTGCGCTTGATGTACTGAATGATCGCCTCGTCCAACTCGTTACCAGCGACGCGCACCGCGCGCGAGTAGACGATCCCTGAAAGCGAGATGACCGCGATGTCGGTCGTGCCGCCGCCGATGTCCACGATCATGTTTCCGTAGGGCTCGGTTATCGGAAGGCCCGCGCCGATCGCCGCCGCCATTGCCTCCGCGACAAGGTAAACCTTGGAGGCCTTCGCGCGATAAGCCGCATCCTCGACCGCACGCCGCTCGACCTGCGTTATCTCACCCGGCACGCCTATCACCACGCGCGGCGAAACCCACGACCGGCCGTTGTGTGCCTTGCGGATAAAATGCTGCAGCATCTTCTCGGTCACTTCAAAGTCGGCGATCACTCCATCCTTCATCGGGCGGATCGCGATGATGTTGCCGGGCGTACGGCCCAGCATCTCTTTGGCTTCTTTGCCGACGGCTTCGACTTTGTTTGTTATCTTGTTGATTGCGACTATGGACGGCTCGCTAACTACTATTCCGCGGCCTTTCGCGTACACCAGGGTGTTTGCGGTCCCCAGATCAATTGCAAGATCGCTCGAAAACGGGTTGAAAAGATTTCTCATCCTCATCAAATGTATTCGCTTTTCTTCTCCAAGCTCCGAAAGAGCGCCCGGCGAGGGAGAAGGCAGCCAGGCTTCACTGATGGCTCGTTGCGGCAAGCCGTACGTTGTTCTTGTTTCGTTCCTTTGCTTCGTACATCGCTGCGTCGGCCAGCTCGATCAGCCTCTCTACTTCCGCCGCGTGCTCCGGAAAGCTTGCCACCCCGAAGCTTGCGGTCAGGTGTATGCTTGCGCCTACGCCGCCGCTGAACCGATGCGAATTAATGTGTGTTCGAACTCGTTCGGCCATCTGCAACGCCGCCTTTGCGCCCGTCTCAGGCAGCATGAGAACGAACTCGTCGCCGCCGAACCGAGCCACAAAATCCGAGTCGCGAACCGACGACGTGATCACTTCGGCTACTTCAGTTAGGGTCACGCTTCCGGCTCTGTGCCCATAAGCGTCGTTGACCAACTTGAATCCGTCCAGGTCCATGAACACGACCGAAACCGACGAAGCATAACGCCGTGCGCGCCGGATCTCGATCTCGAGCGTCCGGTACAGGTACCGCACGTTGTACAGGCGCGTGAGATCATCGATCAGCGTCTGGCGCTCAGCGTTGTGGTAGTCGATCGCATTTGCAAGCGCCTTTGCCAGCGCTCCACACACCAACTCGATTGACCTTGTGTCCTTTGCGCTGAAGCTCGTTGCCGCGGCGCCTCCGTTGTCCAGCTTTCGGGAAGCCTCGACCGCTCCCACCAGTCGCCAGCCTGCAAACAACGGGACCGACAAGGTCAGACTCGACGAATCGCAGGACTCGGTCCTGATACACGCTCGCTCGTTTATTGATCGAACCAGCGGCACCTCGAGCGAAGACATATCTACGAACGGACCGGTCGTCAGCGCCTCGGCGTTGATTGCACGCACCACCTCGAGGCGGTCGGCGTGCTCCGACTTCATGAAAACCGCCCACGAATCAGCTTGCACCAGCCGCGGCAGCGTCTCCATCGCGACGCTTACGACCTCGCCGGCATCCAACGAACCGTGCAACTGCATTGCGGCTTCAAAGATCGAGGTTGTTACATAGTCCTCTTGCATCACTTTGCTCACTCCGAAACACAGCCTGCGCAGGCTGGTAAACTTCCACCTGAACCGGCATTAACCCGTCGAGTACCGCACCCACTGCGGTTACTCGAGCTCGACCAAATCGCAAAGCAAGAGACCATCACAACACTCAGGAGAGACGAGGGAAAGATGACCGAGGCCCCGAGCGGTTGACTTCACCTTAGCGGTGTAAGCTTTTCTTTATTTCTACCGGCGCTGCCTTTGCCGAAAGGAGACACCCATCGGAGCTTTTCCTGCGGTTGCCTGACACCCGTTCCGCCGGCCCTCATCCTAGTAACCCCTTAGAAATTGAAATTTAGCATGGTGGCCTATAACAAGCAAGAAACTTCGCCGATCACGACGAGGATTTTGGAGAAACGAAAAATCCGATTAGCCGACCAGGCGAAGAGCAAGGTCCAAGGTAGAGCGGCCCAATCCGCCGCCTCATTGCTGCTCAAGCTGGCGCCGTGGTAGAATGCAGTTGCACCGAAGGTCAATCATGAAACTTTCAATCGCACGAGCTCCACGCGCCCTTCGCAGAAACCTCTTCGGCGACTAACGCCGCGTCTTCATCGTAATCGTTCAAACCAACGACTCGGAACACCGTTTTAGCTTTTAGCCGAATTGCGGAGGTACCATGCCAGCCATCACTGAAACCACACTGCCGGAAATTAAGACAGCACTGCCAGGTCCGAAGGCCAAAGCGGCTCTCGCCCGTGACGCGAGATTCATCTCGCCCAGCTACACCCGAAGCTACCCGCTGGTGGTGAAACGTGGCTACGGAGCGATCATCGAAGACGTGGACGGCAACACGTTTCTCGACTTCAATGCCGGCGTCGCCGTTTGCGCACTCGGACACGGCCATCCCGAAATCGCTGAAGTTATAGCGAAACAGGCGCGCGAGTTTGTACACATATCAGGTACGGACTATTACTACCCGCAACAGACCGAGCTTGCGGAAAAGCTGATCACGGTGACGCCCGGCGATTTCGCCAAGCGAGTTCACTACTGCAACTCCGGCGCGGAAGCGATGGAAGGCGCGCTCAAGGCCGCGATCTATTCGAGCGGACGCAACAAGTTCATCGCGTTTCGCGGCGCGTTTCACGGACGGACGTTTGGCACGCTGTCGCTCACCGCTTCGCGGGCGGCTCAGCGGCGAGGATTCGGGCCGCAAGCTCTCGACGTGACGCATGTTCCTTATGCGAACCCGATTAGGTTCCCGCTCGAGCGCCGGGACGGCGAAAGCGTCGGCCGCCGAGTCGCCAGGTATATCGAACAAACGATCTTTAAGACAACCGTAGCGCCCGAAGACTGCGCGGCGATCGTGGTAGAGCCCGTTCAAGGCGAAGGCGGTTACGTCGTTCCAGATATGGACTTCCTGCCGGAGCTTCGCCGAATCTGCGACGAGCACGGCATCGTGCTGATTTTAGACGAAGTGCAGTCGGGAATGGGCCGCACCGGCAAGCTCTGGGCGGTCGAGCACTTCGGCGTTGTGCCCGACATCATGTGCATGGCCAAGGCGATAGGCGGCGGCCTCCCGTTGGGAGTGACTCTTGCGCGCGAAGATCTCATGCGATGGCACGTTGGCGCCCACGCTTCGACGTTCGGGGGAAACCCGGTAGCAATCGCCGCCGCGATGAAGACGTTCGAGATACTCGATCGAGGCGTCATGAAGAACGCCGCCGAGGTTGGGGCTTATCTGATGAACCGGCTTCGCGAGCTTAAGGACAAGCACCGCTCGATCGTAGACGTGCGAGGTTTTGGGCTGATGATCGGATTGGAGTTCGCGCGGGACGCACGAACTCTCGAGCCGTGGTCTGAGTTGCGAGACAAGATTGTTGTTGAATGCTTCAATCGCGGGCTCGTGATCCAGGGCGCGGGCGACTCTTCGATTCGTTTCTCACCGCCGCTGATCATCGATCGCGAACAAGCGGATTTTGCGGTGGCCGTACTTGACGAGGCGATCGCGACTTCGTTGAAGTAGATCAGAGAATCCCTCAACAACCATGATGTCGTGTTCTTGAAGGCAAGACCGGAAACCCGAACTTACGAATCAGCGCGACCAACTCGAACCTTTGAGTTTGATGGTTCAGTTCTTCGCGCTATAACCAATCTGCAAGTCCCCCGCTGTCCTATGGGACGGAGAATTACTCGGGCTGTCATGAATTATTGCCAGCCCAGAAGGCGGGGGGCGTTTGGGCCACTTTGCACTATCCAACTTCCTGGTCAAGTAATGCGTTTTCGGTGCTATTCTTTACTTCAATGCGTCGGATGCTCATCGCTTTGCCGGTTCGGTCGTCGATCTCGACAACCACTCCACACAACCGCGCATCTTTTGTCGCGGTCTGGTAACGAAGCGGCAAGCCTCTTACGAATCGCGTTATCACAAGCTGAGACTCGACCCCGATCACGCTGTCGTAAGGCCCGGTCATTCCCAGATCCGTGATATAAGCCGTGCCTCCCGGAAGCACCTGCTCATCCGCCGTCTGAACGTGCGTGTGAGTGCCTACAACCGCGGACACTCGGCCATCCAGATAGCGGCCCATTGCTTGTTTCTCCGAAGTCGCCTCCGCATGATGATCCACTATCACCACCGAAGCTCGCCCGCCGATCTCTTCGAGCAGCCGGTCGGCCGTCCTGAACGGACAATCGGTCGGAGGCATAAAGATCCGGCCCTGTATGTTGATCACCGCTACCGGCGTGCCTGAATCCGTCGAACCAAGCCACAACCCTCGACCCGGCGCATCCGGCGCGTAGTTCGCAGGCCGCAAAAGCCGCGGCTGGTTCTCGATGTATTTGATCACCTCTTTCTTATCGAAGATGTGATTGCCCGAAGTCATGACATCGACACCGGCCGCAAGGATTTCGTCGCCGACTCGGGGCACGACTCCCGCGCCCTCAGCGGCGTTCTCGACGTTAGCAATTACAAACTCGGCTTCGTGCTGTTGTTTCAACCGCTTCAAGGACGCGGTCAGCACGTCGCGGCCAGGCTTTCCCACTACGTCTCCGATGATGATGACCTTCATTGCTCATCAGCTCCCAACCGTATTAGACCATGAATCGGACACCGCGCACTAACAGCGCGGTGATGGGCGCGCTGAGAATCTCTGCGCAATCTCTGCGACTCGGCGCCTCTGCGGTTAGTTAGCGTTTAAACCCTGCTAACCGCAGAGGCGCCGAGACGCAGAGAGGCGACGCAGAGAAAACGTGCGCTTTCACCCAGTACGCGTGGCGCCCACTCTGTTGGAGATTGTAGTGTAACTTGATCGCCGCCTCTCCAGTGCTATAATGCCGGATCGAATGGGCGAGATCTATCAATCTCTTTAAACTGCTAAAGCGAGAAACTAGTTCATGCGACGAGTGTTTGCTCTAGCTCTAACAATCCCTCTACTGCTGGTGTTGATTGAGCCAACTGCATTCGCCAAGAAGCGGGCGCGATCAGGGCGCGCGGCCATCCACGCACGCCGCCAACCGCGACGAACAGTCCGCCGCGCCCGCGGGCGGCGGGGGCGCGTAGCAACCCGGGCGCGGAGTCGCAGGCGATTTGTCGCCGAGCCAATCGAAGCGACCGCTACGCCGAGGCCGGCTCCGGGCATACCAACCGAACGGGTTACCGAGATTCAGAATGCATTGATCAAGGCGGGCTACATGGATGGGCCGCCCTCTGGCGAGTATGACGAGCCGACTATAGAAGCGATGAAGCAGTACCAGGTCAGAAGCGGAATGCGGGCGACCGGTATGCCGTCAGCGCCGGCACTCAAAAAGCTTGGCGTATCGAAACGGACCAACGATGACTACGCCGTGCCGGTGACAAGCGTCAGCGAAACCCGAAAGAAGAATCCTTAGAGGGTTGAAGATGGAATGGAGGATAGAAGATCGAGGATAGAGGATCGAGCATAGATGATAGAAGATCGAGCATGAAGGGTCTGGGTTAGCGCACGAGCTTCAATAATTCGATCCTCTATCGTCCATCCTCAATCTTCTATCCTCGATCCTCCAAGGACGAGGTTCCATCGAGACTTTCCGCTAACGCGCTCCCCCGATCCGCACCCGCAATCCCGCACTGAAGTTGAACCGATAAGCCGGGAACCCGAGGATCTCCTGATAGTCCTGATTCAGCAGGTTCTCGACCCGCGCAAAGAAAGTAATCAATCTCCCGGCGTGGTATGACCCGGCTGCGTTGAGCTTCGCGTAACCGTCGTTGAAGATCGGCCGACCACCGATGAACCGTACCCCGGTGACCGGATTGAGGTCTCGCCGCGAACCGATGAACGAACCGGCTACGCAGAAGTCGTACTTCTGAGCGACCCAGCCCATTTCAACCGCGCCTGAGTGACGCGGTCTTCGCAGCAGCGATAGCCCCACTTCGGGACTCAAAGCATTGGCCGCCTGTTCCACTTTCGTGCGAAGGAACGTGTAGCTCCCGGAGAGCCGAAGCTGCCGGAGCGGACGCGCCGCTGCCGTCAACTCGATACCTCTCGCGGACGCGCGTTCCAGGTTGACGAAGTTGGTCAGCGTTCCGTCCGGAAGCGCTATCGGTCCAAAGGTCACCGGGTCGAAAACAAACCCAATCTGATCGCGGAAGCGGCCGTCAAAGTAAGTCACATCCAGGCTGCCGCGTCGATTGAAGAACTCCTGCGTAACGCCCGCATCAAAGCTTATCGCGCGCTCGGGATCGGCTTTTGGATTCCCCAGGAAGAAGATGCTGGGACTAAACGCCTCGTCGAGCCCCGGTTCCTTGATCCCGGTTCCAAAGCTCGCTTTAATACGCGTCATCCCGATTGCGTCATCTTCCTCTTGGGGGCGAGCTACAAATGCGGCCGCGATCTTCGGGTTCGCGCTTAAGCCAAATCCAACGTTGCCTGTCGGCGCGGCAGATCCCAAGGCGATGAGCGTCGCACGCAGGTCCTCGGGAACGCTGCCGGTGTTGCGCTCGACTCTAACGCCCGCCGTGAGAAACAGTCTTTCGCGAAACGCAGCCTGGTCCTGCACGTAGATACCCAGGTTATTTCTGGAAGGTGAGACCCGACTGAATCCGTCGTCAAACACCGCCGACTCGCGCTCGAAATCGACGCCGGCGGTCAGCAGGTTCCAAGAGCTCAGCGCGGCTATCGTCTGATACTGAAAGCCCGAACGTTTCTGGTGGTCGCTAAACGTAAAGACAAAGTCGCTGCCGAATGGAATAGGCGGCGTGTTAGGCTGCGTCAAGTCCTGGCTGGCGGGGTCGAAGTTGTGAGTCTCGAACTCCGAGTACACAAATCGCGCGGTCTGACGCCATCGCGAAGTCGTTCTCAAATCAAGACCCGCAGCGAGCGCGATGTCCCGGTGCCTCTGGCGCTGATCGGGATCGGCGAAGAGGTCCGCGGTTGGTCCGGGCACTCCCAGTCCGCTGTTGTTCGAGCGCGCGGTTACTCGGAGCTCGGCGCCCGGGGTCAGTCGAAAGCCCAGGTTTGCTGATGCTGACCGATTCAGGTAGTCACTGTTCTGAAACCGGCCGGCCGTCGATTGATAGCCAAAGCTCGCAGAGTAGTCGAACCAATCAGCGAGTCCCGACAACCTCGCCGTCTCGCGATGAAAATCGAAGCTGCCGCCTTCGCCCGACAACTCGAACTCCGGCTGCGACGTCGTGCCTCGTTTTGTTATCAGTTGAATAACGCTGGTCATCGCGTCTGATCCAAACAACGCGCTATGCGGACCGCGCACGACTTCGACGCGATCGAGGTTCTCGGTGGCGAGCGACGCGAAATCAAAGAGCCCGCCGGCCGCATTGACCGGCACACCATCGATCAGCACTTTGTTGTAGTCCGACTCGCCGCCTCGCGCAAAGATCGAAGTCAGACCGCCCCGCCCGCCGGTCTGCGCGACCGACAGCCCGGGCGCCGAGCGCAAGCTCTCGGAGATCAAGGACTGATTCTCGAGCCTCAATCCTTCAATGGTCCGAACCGTCACCGAGCCGGCAAGCTCGCCGCTCGCGGTCTCCGTTCGCGTCGCGGTAACAATCATCTGGTCCGAAATAGCGGCGATATCAAGCAGCACCGATATCGTCTCGGTCGTCCCGGCTCGAACATTGACGGTGACCCCCTGAGTCTGTGTAAACCCGGCTGCCTCGACGGTCACCTTGTAATTGCCTACGTCCACCCCGGCGAATGAGAACTGACCTTCGTTGTCCGCGTGCGCTTGACGGACGGCGACTCCGGCCGCATCGCGCAAGGCGACCCGTGCGGCGGCGATCTTGGCGCCCGACGGATCGGCAACATAGCCGGTTACGCGTCCGCGTTCGGATGCCGCGCCGGTGGAACACATTGACGCAGAGAGCGCAATTAGAAATACGGCTCGCAAAAAAAGGCGAGGCCGTTTTTGATGGGCGAGCCGGACCGCGCGGCAAGCGGCCGTTGAAAGGGAAATGGGAAGCCCGTACCTCGGGTCTTTGATGAATCTTGTGAACATGGGATAGCTCCTTTCCGCGAAAGAGTAGTTTCCACGAATCGCCGCGCGGGTTCCTGACTTAGGTCGAGAAGTGGTCATTGGCCGGTGGCCGGCGAGCGCGAACCGGTCGCACCGTTGCTGACCCTAGCCCGTGAGCACTGTCTCTACCATTACAGTTGCGGGACAGTGGCGGATTCTCACCGCCTTCCCCGCGTAGTGATCCAGACTTGCAAAGAACACTTGTATGGGCCGCCGTCGGTGGCCGCCCCTCATCGCAACAACAAAGCGTTACAAACGCCCGGGGGCCGCGCCCTCACACGCTAGGTCGCACTAATGTGACCCTGGGCGCGCCGCTTCTGGGGCTGACATCGACGATCAAGTCAGCATTAAACACGCTTCGCAGCCGCTGTTCCGTCAACACGTCAGCCGGTTCGCCGAATCCCACGACCTCACCCGACTTCAAAAGCAACACCGCGGTCGCGAACTCGGCAGCAAGGTTCAACTCGTGGGTCACTACAACAGCCGACATTCCTTCATCGGCAATCACGCGGCTTACAAGATCGAGCATCTTCACCTGATGCGAGATGTCGAGGTTCGCAACTGGCTCGTCCAACACAAGCAGCCTCGGCCGCGCGGCCAATGCGCGCGCGAGCATCACCCGCTGCCTCTCTCCCCCAGAAAGCTCGCCAACGAGTCTCGACTCGAACGACCCAGTCTCGGTCATCTCCATCGCACGGGCAGCTTCGCGCACATCCTCATCGCTTTCGAAGCCAACCAGTCGTCCTTGCGCGAAGCGGCCTTGAAGCACGAACTCCATCGCAGTGAGCGGAAAGCGCACTACCGCCTCCTGCGCAACGTAGCCGACAAGGCGCGCGGCTTCGCGGCGAGAGGTGGTCGCAAGATCGCGGCCGCCGATCGACACTCTGCCACTCGAGGGCGAGAGAATCCCCACGATAGTCTTGAGCAGCGTGCTCTTGCCCGATCCATTCGGACCGAGTACGGCGAGCATTTCGCCCGCGCCGACATCGAATGACAAACCCCTGAGCACCGGTTCGGCGTAGCTGAATCGAATGTCGCGCACTTGAAGCATGGATAGTCCGTAGTCCGTCTTCCGGAGTCCGTAGTCCGTAGTTCGTAGTTCGTAGTTCGTAGAATACGAGCTACCGACTACGGACCACGGACTAGGGACTCCTCTTTCAGCTTGCGCGGCGCAGCAAATAAATAAACGCGGGAGCGCCGATCAACGCCGTGATCACCCCTATGTGCAACTCGCGCGGCGCGACAACCGTTCGCGCAAACGTGTCCGCAACCAACAGGAACGCGCCCCCCACCAGCGCCGACGCCGGAACTACAAGCCGATTATCGCTACCGCCGGCCAGCCGAATCGCGTGTGGGATGATCAATCCAACGAAGCCAATCACTCCACTAACAGCCACAGCGGCGCCCGTAATCAGCGAGGCTGCAAGGTACACCGCCACTTTCACCCGCCTCACTTCGACGCCCAACGCGAGCGCCTCTTCTTCACCGGTCATCATCAAGTTCAAACTCCTCGCGTTGAAACAAACAACAAGTACGCCGGTGATCACAAACGCGGCGACCGGCGGCAGCAATCGCGCTTCGCCGCTGAGATCGCCGATCAACCAGGAGAGCACGCTTCGCTGCCGCGCGCCCGAGGCTGTTGTGACCATGAATATCACCGCCGACGACAGCAGCGCGTTCACGATCACGCCTGCCAGGATCAATCGCTCGGTCGACCCGCCTTGCTTGGTCTGACCGAGGGCGTAGACCACGGCGATCGTAAGGGCCGCTCCGGCGAACGCCGCCAGAGGACGGCTGATTTGCAGCGACTCGGCGAATACAGTTGCGACGATCGCGCCAAGCGCGCCTCCGGTGGAGACGCCGAGGATGTACGGATCCGCAAGCGGATTTCGCAGCAACGCTTGATAAGCGGCGCCCGCCACCGACAACGCCGCGCCGACCACCACTGCCATTAAGACTCGCGGCAGTCGAATCCCGGAGATGATGACTCGTTGCTCGGGCGTTACTTCCGGGGCGCGCCCCGTGGCTATCTTGATGATCGCATCGATGCTGATGTGTTCGCTTCCGACCGCAGTGGCCACTATGATCAGCACCGCGACCAATAGCAGAAGGATACTCAATGTGACCGTCAGCCTTCGCGTAGTGAGTCGCCTCCGCGCCCTCGCCGGGGTTAGTTGATCTGTGGCTGTCGCGCTGATTGTCATCACCGGTCGCGCTCGATTCGAAAAACCAGCAGTCGCCTATTTGCCGAACGCTTCGGGGTGGAGCTTCGAAGCCATCTGCTCCAAGCCATCGACTATCCGAGGCCCCGGACGCTGAAACAGATTGTCGTCGATATGAAACACGCGGCCGGATCGACCGGCCGGAGTTTCTTTCAATCGCTCAGGCAAGCGATCTTCGCCGGTTTGGTTGAAGATGACCTCCGGCCGCTTCGCCACCGCGGTCTCGAGGCTGTATTGCGGATAATCGCCCGCAAGGTCCTCTGAGATCGATCGACCACCAGCCTGATTGATCAAGTCTGTCATAAAGCTTCGCGCGCCGATCGTTATCAGCGGCGATCCTCCGAGTATGCAAAGTACCCGCGGGCGTTCCATGCCGCTCAACTGTGTCCGCATGCTCTCCACGCGATCGCGCAACTCGGAGTTCAACTCTTGGGCGCGAGCTGTTGTCCCTGTCAGCTCGCCGATCCTTATGATTGATTCAAGCACACCGTCCACTCCGCGAGGGTCGCTGACGTAAACCGGGATGTTGACTTCGGCGAGGTTGTAAACGAACTGCTGTAGCTGGCTGGCGGTCGAAGCAATCACCAGATCCGTTTTGAGCGCGACGATGCGTTCGATGCTCGGCCGCAGGGTGTCGCCAACTTTCTCTTTTGCTGCGGCATCAGGCGGATAATCACAGAACGAAGTAACGCCCACGATTCGGTCGCTGAGTCCGAGCGCGAAAAGCGTTTCGGTGATGGACGGCGCAAGCGACACAATGCGCTGAGGGTCGGGCTTAACCAGAATCTCGCGTCCGATCTCATCGGTAATTGGCCTTAAGCCTTGCGTACCTGTCGCAGGCGGGTTACAGGCGGAAACCACAAGCGCAACGGAGACGACAAACGCCACGGCAAGCGCCGCGCGAGGGCGCGAGTCCCAGTAATGGCGTAGTAGCCTGGGAACGGAGCGCCGCCCTCGATGCGGCGCGACATTAAATATGACTTTCCGGTGTACGAGCAAAAAAATACTCCCGCCGACCCAATCCGCGTATGGGTCGAACGGGAGCTTTGGTGTCGGTGCTCCCGCGCGCCTTGCTCCCTCACGCGAAGAGCGACCGGCTCGCGATTTAGCTTCGGGCAGGTCTCCTGACTTAGCCTCGTCGACGCGCTGCCTCGCGCGTTTCCCCGCCGCGGCCTTCCCAATCCAATGATCAGTGGCCTGTTGTCGGCGGCTTCGAGAGCATCACAGTGGCGGGACCGTGCGGGATTCAAACCCGCTTCCCTATTCTCCCCGAAATGTCGGGGCACCCGAAGCAAGTGTTACGATTCTGAAAGAGCAATTAGAACAAGCAACGTAGCACCCTACTATGTTGGAGTCAAACTGCAAACTCAGAAAATAGGGTGAGGAGTTGTCTTTTATCTCACCTTCTGACAGAATCAGCGGCTGCCAAAGCGGGGCTCTCACAAGAAGCCCTCCGAGGTTGAGTCGATGGCCAAGAGTCGCAAGAAGCCAAAGGTAAAGGCTCGGTCTTACGCGGTGTTTATCAGTCACTCCTCGTCGGATCTGTGGATAGCAGAGCAGGTGGCCAAGCTGGTAGGTGGTCTTGGAGCCAAAGTCTGGCTGGACAAGAAAGACCTTAAAGGAGGCGATGTCATGGCCGACGCAATCATCGGAGGGATAGATGCTTGCGATGAGGCGCTTGTCCTCGTTTCTCCGAAGAGCGTCAAATCACACTGGGTGATCTACGAGATCGGAGCGGTCTCGGGTCAGCACAAACGTGTGACGCCTATCCTGAACCAGGTCGATCCCAATGCCATTGCTCCGATGAAGGGAGTAAAATCAATTGACCTTAACCAGTTCGACGACTTCCTGATACAATTAAAGAAAAGAGTGAATGAGCAACCAAAGACCAAAGGGTAGTGAGGAAAGTATGGCGTACAAAGTCTTCATCAGTTCGACCCAGAGAGACATAGAAGTTGCTCGCGATCTTGCGCGCCGGCTTGAGGATGCGGGGATTAAGGTCTTTCGGGTTGAAGAGACCTCGGTGCCGGAAGAAAGTGCAACAGCGTCGATTACGCGGTCATTGAGGGAAGCCGATGAAGTGATCGCCATTCTCACTGACAACTCCGTCAATAGCCAGAAGGTTATATATGAAATGGGTGCCGCTTCCGGACTGCATAAGCGAGTAACTCCGCTTGTCGTGAATGTTCAAGACTCAGAGATCCCACCGTTCGTCAAAGACTATGTCCGGTTCGCTGAACTGCCTGCCTATATCTCCGAACTGTCCAAGCGGGCGACCGAACTCAAGGCTCAGCCTGTTTGATCCTTGTGTCCAGTCATTTGGACCCTCACCTGGCCCGCGTCGCTTGCGCCTCTTGAACAAGCTTCACAAAGGCCTGCGGCGACGCGATGTAGCCTCGAACGAAGTTCAGCACTCGACCCTGGCCATCGAGGATTATGGTGGTCGGATAGCTCGTTACACCCATCTGCTCGGCAAAGTTCTGACCTTGACCTCCATCTTCCGCGTTCACCTTGACGAAGGCCTGTTGACTGCTCAACGCCGCAACCGTCGGGCTTGAGTAGATTGTCTTGTCCATTTTCTTGCACCAGCCGCACCAGTCTGTGTAGACGTCAACGATGACCAGTTTGCCGTCCGCGTCCGCCGCCTCGAATGCGCGCCGTAGGTCTCGGTGCCATGAGATTGGACCGCGAATGGCTTCAGGCTTTGGGCGCTCCGCCGGCTGGACGTCGGGTTCCGGCGGCAATCGGACGGCCTCACGCGCGGAACCAAGATCGTCGTTGGTCAAAACGGGTGGGCGTCTTCTGGGACTCGACTGCCCGCTCGCAAGTGCCCACATTACCATCGACGCAATCAGTATCGTGGCTAGCAGAGTATGGGTAGTTCTCATTTTGGCTTCACTTTCCGGAGGCGATCGATTTCAGGCGGAATTATCAGGCTGAGCAGCGCCCTCCACAACAGTTTTCATCCGGCCAGAGCCTGCTCGGCCAGCGCACCTCGCGCGCATTCACGCTTAATTGACAACCCCTCAAGCTGCGGGCTATCCTCAGTCTTGCTCTCGCACGTTGACGCCCTCGGGGAGCGGCATTCCCTGACCGGCAACCCACTCATGAAAGGAAATCAAGTTGAGCGAACATCGGCCGATCATCGGCATACCTTGCCGCTACAACTGGACTAGCAACTATTTCGAGTTGCGAGAGACCTACGCGCAAGCGCTGTACGCTGCTGGCGGGATTCCATTTATGTTGCCGTTGATTCCGGAGGCCGACTACGTTGAAAGCGTAATGGCGCACGTCGACGCAATAGTCCTGTCTGGAGCGGTCAACGACGTAGACCCCCAGCGCTATGGTCACGAGCCGAAGCCAAAGCTCGGTCCCGTTGTGCCCCAACGCGATGAAATGGACATGATGCTGCTTGCCGCTGCCGAAGCGCGACGGCTTCCCGTGCTCGCCATATGTTTCGGCATTCAATCGTTGAACGTGTATCGGGGCGGCACGCTGATTCAAGACATCGAGACCGAGGTCAAAGAGCCGCTCAAGCACATGCAGGACGGCCACTTTGGGCGGCGCTCGCACTCGATCAACGTAACCGAGGACTCGCTGATTGCGAGGCTCGCGGGTTCGACTCACACTGCCGTCAACAGCCATCATCATCAGGCCATCGACATCGCGGGCCGCGACCTGGAACCGATCGCGTGGTCACCGGACGGCGTCATCGAAGCCGTGATCAACAAGCGGCCGGACCAGTTCATCCTTGGAGTGCAGTGGCATCCGGAGGTCGGCTGGCAGGACGACCTTTTGTCCCAAGCGATCTTCAATCATTTTATCTCAGTCGTGCGCGAGCGCCGGGAGGCACACTTGGGCGAGCCGGCCCGAGTCGAGCGCTGATTCAGGACTATGCGCGCTAGAGACAAGCTCACATTGGCGACTCTGTGCGCCGGGCATTTCGTCAACGACTCCTACTCCAGCATCATCTATCCGCTGCTTCCCCTGATACAGGCAAAGCTTGCGCTCACCACAACCCAGGTGTTCTGGCTTGCGCCGCTTTACGCGATCTCGTCGTCGCTGATGCAGCCGCTCTACGGATACATTTCCGACCGGTATGCGCGCCGATCCTTTGCGGTGCTCGGACCGGCAATCACGGCTGTGTTTGTTTCAATGATCGGGCTGGCGCCGTCCTACGGAGTGTTGGTTGTGCTGCTCGTCGGGAGCGGAATCGGCGTCGGCTCGTTCCATCCGCAGGCGGCAGCCATGGCGGCGCAAGCGTCGCGCGATCGAAGAAGAATCGGGATGGCGATGTTCTCCGCTCTCGGGACGCTCGGTTTTGCGTTCGGGCCGTTCGGCATCACACGGGTCGTCTCGAGATTTGGTCTGGAGCATTCCTACTACGTCGTCGTGACCGGGCTTGTTATGTCGGCCGTGCTCTATCGAATATGCCCGCCGCTCGATGCCCCGGTTCGACTCGCACCGGGCGTCGATAAGATCAAATGGCAAGTGCTGAGCGCCCTTCGCGGGGCCTGGAAGCCGCTGCTGTTGCTTTACCTGATCACCGTAATTCGCTCGGGTTTGCAGATGACGACCAACACTTATCTGCCATTCATCTTGAAGGACCTGAACTACGATCTGACGGCGATCGGGAACGTTCTCACGGTTTTCCTGCTTCTCGGAGGGCTTGGAGGAATCGCAGGAGGCTTCGTCGCCGAGCGAGTATCAGGCCGCGCTGTGACCCTCTGCTCGGGGCTGTTCGCGGGGCCGCTGCTGATCGGGGCATTTGCTACAAGCGGCCCTTTGAGCATCGTGCTTCTGGGGCTTGGCGGGTTTGTGTTGCTCTCGACGATGCCGGTGATGGTCGCAATGGCGCAGGAGCTTGTGCCGGGACAGACGAGCACGGTGTCGGCGTTGATGATGGGCGCGGCGTGGGGAGTTGGCGCGCTGGCTCCGCCGGCGCTCAACGGGCTGGTTCCAGCGTACGGCTTCCGCAGAGTGCTTATCTTCGCTTCGGCATTCACCCTTGTGAGCGCCGTGCTGGCTTACTTTCTTCCGCGTGAAGAGCACGTTCGTGATGCGATGGCGGGAAGCGACCTCGCCACCGCAAGCGCAACCGGCGACTAGACCCAAAACGTTTCTCACTCGTTATCCAGCGATGATCAGTTTTACGCAAAGCCGCAAAGACTTTCGCGAGCTTTGCGGTACTTTGCGGCTTTGCGTGAAACTCAGCTAACGTGAAACGCCGCTAACGCTTGCGCCTGTTCTCCATGATTAAGACGGGCCTGGAAGTCCTTCTCGAATCAAGAGACGATCTACTCGACGGCGCGCGCGTCGGTCTTATCGTTCACCCTGCGTCCATCAATTCGCGTTTCGCGCACGCGGGTGATCTCTTTCGTCAAGACAAGCGAATCAATCTCACCGCGCTGTTCGGGCCGCAGCATGGCATTCGGGGCGAGACCCAGGACAACATGATCGAGTGGCAGAGCTTCCGGGATAAACACACGGAGCTGCCTGCATATTCGCTTTACGGCGAGACGCGCAAGCCTACGCCCGAGATGTTGTCAAACATCGACACGCTCGTCTTCGACGTTCAAGACGTCGGCACGCGCGTCTACACATTCGTCTACACGATGGCGCTGGCGATGGAAGCCGCGCGCGAGTCGGGCAAGCGATTCATGGTGCTCGACCGCCCGAATCCCATCAACGGAGTTCAGATCGAAGGCAACGTTCTTGATTCCGAGTTCAGCTCGTTTGTCGGGATGTTCCCGATCCCGATGCGTCACGGGATGACCGTAGGCGAGCTTGCGCTGATGTTCAACCGCGCGTTTGGAATCGGTTGCGAGCTTGAGGTTGTGAAGATGGAAGGCTGGCGGCGCTCGATGTGGTTCGATGAGACGGGCTTGCCGTGGGTGATGCCTTCGCCCAACATCCCCACACTCGATACAGCAGTTGTTTATCCGGGAAGCGTGTTGTTCGAAGGCACCAACATGTCCGAGGGACGCGGAACGACTCGACCGTTCGAGATATTCGGCGCGCCCTTCGCTGACCCCCGAATGTTGATCGAGGAACTCAGAAAAACCAATTTACCTGGAGTCGTGTTTCGCCCTGTTCATTTCGAACCCACGTTTCACAAGTTCGAGGGACAGCTCTGCGCTGGAGTCCAGATTCATGTGACTAATCGCAACGCGTTCAAGTCGGTCATCAACGGCGTCGCGATCATTAGCGCAATTCGCCGGCTTTATCCGAACGACTTCGTATGGAAGCAACCGCCTTATGAGTATGTCTACGACAGGCTGCCGTTTGATATGATTAACGGAAGCTCGCGGCTTCGTGAACAGATCGAAGCAGGAACGCCGGTGAGTGAGATCGGAGAAAGCTGGCGGCTGGACCTGAATGAATTCGCCGAGCGACGCGAGACTTTTCTTCTTTACGACTAAACCAATAGAACGCTGATGACGCGGATTCGACGGATGGTTCACGGATCAGCGTAAACCCGTTCAATCCGCAGCATCCGTGATAGTCTATAATTGCGATATGGAAACGCTCGACGAACTTCTTCAACGAGCCGAACAGTCTCACGGTCACATGTGCGCGGGACAGGTGCTGGGCGTGAGGATGGCGCTGCTTGGCTGCCGGGCGGTTGGCATTCAAGACCCGCGTGGCGCCGACCGGAAGCGCGTGCTGGTCTTTGTCGAGATAGACCGCTGCGCAGCAGACGCCATCAACACCGTAACCGACTGCAG
>JBASRN010000207.1:0-11439 GCA_049273855.1 Blastocatellia bacterium | reverse complement strand
CTTTACGCACGCTTCGCGATAGCCGAGCGATCGAGCGATCTGGAAAAGTCTTCAGTGCTCGGCCTTTCAACCGCAGCCGATAGAGTTTATTACGACTCGAAGAGTTTCCAGGAGACGCGCCCCGAGGGACAGCATGAGCTGAAAGAGACAGCGATGCTCGCAGGGGTCTCACTACCCGAAGTCACCAGGGCCGGCGAAGGGTTTCCGGAGTCCTTCAAAACACTTATCGCGGCCCTGGGCGTTGAGTTTCGTCTGCTTCGCGCTGAACGAAGCTTGGTCGTGCTGGTTCCGCTGGCTGTCTTTCTTTCTACTTTGGAACTCGCTTTTTATGAAGTTGTTCCCGACACGTCCTATTCCGCCACATACGCGACTAGCACGGCCACGACGCTGTTGTTGTTCTTAGTGGGC
Source organism: Blastocatellia bacterium (assembly GCA_049273855.1). Lineage (GTDB taxonomy): Bacteria > Acidobacteriota > Blastocatellia > UBA7656 > UBA7656 > Onstottus_B. The sequence continues at coordinate 11,031 of JBASRN010000207.1, read as the reverse complement.
ATGACGGTCTTCTACACGGGCGAAGCTATGCACCGTGATCGCGAAGTGAGGATTGAGCCAATTCTATGGGCCGCGCCTGTTCCGAACAGTGTCTTGCTGCTCTCAAAATTCTTTGCCACGTTTTTGCTGACGTTCTCGCTGGTTGTGCTCGTTGGCCTTACCTCAATAATGATTCAACTCCTCCGGGGTCACACGCCCCTTGAAGTTTCGGCTTACCTAACGGTCTACACAGTGATTCTGCTTCCGAGCGTAGCGTTTATGACAGCAGCATCCATCGCGCTGAACGTCCTACTGCGGGATAAATATTTCGCTTATGCTGTGAGCATAGCAACCGGCGGCGGACTCTTTTATCTGTACAGCCAGGGCTATAACCACTGGCTCTACAATCCGCCGCTTTATCAACTCTGGCAGTATCCTGATCTAACGGGAGCAGGAAACAATCAAGCCACAATCCTGGTACATCGAATTTACTGTCTTGCAATTGGAGGGGTGTGTCTCGCGCTCGCACACCTCTTCTTCGAGCGCAGGTCAACAAGGGGATTGACGATTGGCGGCCGCCTGCTCGGTAATTGTTGGTCGATCTTTATAATGGTCATATCCGCAGCGATCGCTGTAATCGCAGGTTTCGTGATTGATGCGAGAGAGTGATTGTGGTTTAAGGGGAGTTAACACGCTGCCAAGTGCTTCGAGGGCTTGAAGCACGATGCGGAAGCGTGTATTTCTGGAGAGGCCACGCGAGAAAACGGCGCGCCCGGATCTCTGCCGGGGCTGCGTTGGTAGCTCACGGTCCTACGGCAATGGCGCTAATGTCGAACTAGGCTGGATCCAGCGTTGCTTGGAGCCCGGTCAAACGGTATGTTAGTGCGCCAGGTAAAGCTTGGTGGTCCTTCAGCGTGAGAGTTCCTGCTGAACAGTCAACCACCGACTCCGACCGAGTGTTGCAAATGCTGCTCAGAAGGCTAAAGGGACGACCTTAATCGAGGAGGGACAATTCAGTGACAAGCTGGGCACAAGTTGCCGCCGTTGCACCTGCGCTTGCTTCCTTCGGAAAACAAAGGTTGGAACACCGCATCGCCTATCTTGCAACCATACGCCCGGATGGTTCCCCACGTGTTCACCCGGTGTCCCCCTTCCTGGCAGAGGATCGTTTGTTTGTTTATATGGAGCCTACTTCCCCTAAAGGACACGACCTGCGCCGGGATGCAAGGTATTGTATGCACTGCGCCGTAGAGGATAACAGCGGCGGGCAAGGAGAGTTCTTGATCAGCGGCCCGGCAGCCGAGGTCAAGGATCAAGCTACGCGAGAACAGGCGTTTGATGTAGCAAGAGCGATAGGCTACGACCCACAGGAAAGTTATATCCTGTTTGAATTGAGTATCGACGAAGCAATGATGACAGTTTACGAGGACGGAGACCCTAAGCGGAGAAGATGGAAGCGGGACAGGGATGATGCTGACAGCGAGTCTCACAATCGGAGCGGGGCCGACTGAGACGATCTTATCCTACGCCTGAGATCTCCGCACCCGCTGACGCGAGTGCTTCACTCCACTCCGCGCTCGCCGATGATGCGGCGTTCGTCGACTGAACCGGACGCGTCGGAACTCCGGAATAAGACCGTCCGGGTAGCAGGCTCTCGCGCTTCATCACGACGCTGTGCGGGGCGACCTGAGTTCGAACGCCGATCTCCGCGCCGTACAGCAGCACCGCTCCGCTTCCAACCGTCGCGCGCCGGCGTATTCTCACCCGGTCGATCTTCAATACCCGGTCCTCAAACGTGTGAGCTTGAATCTGACAGCTCACCGTCACCCCATCCTCGAAATCGAGCATATCCGGATCGACGACCTGCGCGAACCCACCTCCCAACACTACTCGCCGCCCTATGCGTGCCCCCATCGCGCGCAGATACGACGATAACAACAGCGTTCCCTCCAAGGAAGTTAGGGCACCGCGCGCATAGATCTCCCAAGCCATATACAAAAAGTCCCACCGGTTGCACCAGCAAGACCAAAAAGGATGTAGGCCGGGGCGAACCCGCCCAAGCAGTATCCACTTTAAGGCGAGGACCAGAAGACAGAAGAATGATAGCGCGCCGAGACTTGCCAGAGGCGCGACGATCAGAATCAGGTGAGGAGTTGAGACATTCAATCGAGCGTATGCCAGGAGTTTCAACCAGACCGGCAAGATGAGCACCGGTAGGATAGGCAGTGCAAAGCGCAACATCTCCCAAAACACGCGGTTCGCGCAAAGGATCAACGAGGGCTCGTAGGTGAGCTTGCGGTCACATTGGATGACTTCACGTCGAGGGAGCTCGAACGGCGGATGGCCGAACCAGGCACTGCCTGCACGCACGGCTTCTTCATCCGCGACGGTGCAAACGCCGAGCAGGATATCGCCGGGCAGCCGCTGACCGCCCGCTATTATCACGTGGTTGCCGAGAAACGTGTTGTCGCCAAGCGCGGTGATAGCAAGCGTCACTGCGCCACGGTGAATCCGCGGCCCGCCAAGATAGATGCCGTCGGCCAGGAAACTCTTTCTGCCTATTTCGATCAACTCAGGGACTACATTGATGATGGTGCTGATCTCGGCTCCGCGTCCTACCTTCATGCCGGCGCATCGCAGCCAGACCGGCCAAAATAACGCACCGGCTAGCCATTTGCCTGCGTAGTCGACCAACTGCGTCTTCAAGCAGACGCGCACGTAGGCCAGGCTCCAGCGGCTGATGACACCGGCATTAACCCTTCCGAGCATTCGCGCGACGACCGCTTCAACAACCAGCATCAACGGCATTGCCAGGGTAACGATCAGAATCGCTGCGGCAAGCAGGGAAGCATCGAGCGAAGGTGAAGAAAGCCAATCCAAAGCGCGCTCTTTGTCGACTCTATGAATCAGCGCAAGGAGAGTCGCGGGGAGCGTCAGCGAAACGCCGATAGCGGTCATCAACCCCAGTCGCGCGGCAACCGTGACTATCCCATGCCAAAGGGGCGTCAAGATTAGCTGTCCTTCCGGGGGCGAATGTCGAGAGGGCGATACGCCGGCGGACCTCGCCGGCACGCCATCCCAAAGCTCGCCTCGAGGAATGCGCCCGCCCTCCGGTAAAGACGAAAGCGCAGTCAGATACGCTCCCGGTTCAAGACAAGTGTTCCCCCCAACGCCGGCCCTTACGTCTAACGTACACCCATCACCTAGAGAGACGGCGCCCACGACTATGTGGCCCTCGTCCAGATCAACAAGCCTGATAGAAGCGTCCTGGCTGATCGTTACGTCATCGCCAATTTCGAGGAGGTCCCATCCACCCTGCTCCAAACCCACGCCGCGGTGAATATGCACACGGCTTCCGATGCGCGCTCCCAAAGCTCGCAGCCCGGCGAGTTGGAATACGGTCCCGTGCATCCACCCCCACGGCACGATCCGAACGGTCTGCTGGACCATCCAGTTGCGCACGTAAAAGCTTCCCCACACCGGCGCCCGCAGTGGGCGATAGCGGCCGATCAGAATCTTCTTGACCAGCGCTGCCACCAGGACTGCAAGAGGCGTATAAATCACCAATGTCGCCGAGAGCAGGGTTGGCGCCAGAAGCAGGAACGGGATCAGACCCATGCTTCGAATCAAAAACGGCAGGAGCTCCAGGGCGGCAAAGCTCACCACTGACGAAACCAGAACGAGCCCCGCTAGAATCCAAATGACCTGAATGCTGGTCGCAAGAATCGGCTTTCCCGTTGGCCGCGCAGCCTCCGTCTCAATGACGTTCTCGGTGTGCGTGCCGGGCTGAGCACGCATTGCGAGACCGCCGACCGTTCGCGCTTCGTAGAGATCGCGCACCGCTATGGACGCCGTGGAGGGGTCGTCGCGCAGCAGCGAGATCAACTCCGCGGCGTTCAGCGAATCGCCTCCCAGATCGTTAAAGAAATCGTCGTGGACAGAAATGCCGCCGGGCAAACGAAGGACTTCCACGAAAGCTTTTGCTATCTTCTTCTCCAGTCCACCTCGCGGCGCGACTCCGTTACGGTGTCCATTCCGCCTTTGGGCTTCGAGGAATGGAAGGTCGCTGCGGTTGAGCTTCCCGCCGACGGTTGTTGGCAAGTCCGATAGAACGCCGAACCGGCTTGGAACCATGTAGGCCGGCAGCGCCTTTCTTAAAGATGCTTTCAGATCATCGAAGGACGGCGGCTCGCGGTCATCTTCGGGCACGACAAACGCCACCAACGTCTGGTGCGAGCCGTTTCCCTGGACTCGGCACGCAGCTTCGCGCACTCCGTCGCATTCAGCGAGGCGCCGCTCGATGGCTTCAAGCTCGATGCGATATCCGCGCAGCTTGATCTGCGAGTCTATCCTTCCATGATAGAAGAGACGGCCCTCGTGATCGCGATGAGCCAAATCGCCGGTTCGGTAGATGCGTCCCAGCCGAGGGTGCTCGGGAAACTTTTCGGCGGTCAGTTCGGGTCGATTGCGGTAGCCTCGCGCCAGACCGACGCCGCCAATGCAAAGCTCGCCTTGCAGGCCATCGGGAACTTCGTCCAGCGACTCGTTCAGCACCCATGCTTGAAGACCACGAACCGGGCGGCCGATGGTGACCGGCTCGCCTTCTCGGATCGTGTCCCGTATCGACGTCACAGAGCACTCGGTCGGGCCATAGCCGTTCACCAGACGACGGCCTCGCGCCCAACGTTCGGCTACGTCCGCCGGCAGCGCTTCGCCGCCGACATAGAGGAGCGACAGCTCCGGCAATGCCGTTTCGGGATCATCGCATCCCGTGGTGCGCAGCATTGTGGGAGGCGGACAGAAAACAGTTATCCGTTCGCGGCGAAGCCATGGGACTAAATCCGGCCCAAGCCTCGTCGTCTCGTCGTCCATCAGCACGACGGTTGCCCCGGCGCCGAACGCGAGCCAGATTTCTTCGATCGATGAATCGTAAGAGGCGGATGAACTCTGGCCAACCCGGTCGTCCGGGGAAAGACAGAACTCTTCGAGGTCTGAGCCGACGAGATTAGCGATGCTCGCGTGCTCGATCATCACACCCTTGGGCCGGCCCGTCGTACCCGAAGTGTAGATGATGTAAGCGAGGCTGGTTGGCGCAAGCCAATGCGGCGGCTCAACGGCCGGGTTCGCATTCCCAGCGATCAGGTCCGCCACGTCGAATACTCGCTGGGCGGCGAAGCCGAATTGACTTGCCCGGGCGGCGCCGGCGCCGTCGGTTAGAAGCGCGACGGCTTCAGAATCTGCGAGGATGTCGCGCACTTGTTCGTCCGGGAACGCCGAGTCGATGCACGTGTAAGCGCCGCCTGCCTTCAACACTGCCAACTGGCTGATGTAAAGATGCTCGTTGTGCCGGGGTAGGAGTATCGCAACAACGCACTCCGTATCTACGACCCTTCGAAGAGAACCCGCCAACGAATTGGATTGGCGTTCCAGTTCCCCATAGGTTATGAGCCGCCGTTCGCGCCTTCCGTTGCTGGGAGGGGCATCCACCGCCGTCCGGTCCGGCCACCGCCGAGCGGCTCGCTCAAAGAACTGGTGTAAGAGAACAGGCTCGCCGGCGGATCGCTCAGCGCATTCCGATGTCAGTGGAGGAAACAAGCTCATGGATATTCATACACCTCGATGGCAGTAGCTCTTGTTCGTGCTGCGTCGTGAATCGGAACCGCTCCAGCTCTGAGCTAGAGCGCGTCTTTGAACAAACACATCGACGCACTGAGGGCGTGGCTTATGCTGCAAGCCGGATCACGCGCGCCGGCACGTTTTATTTCGCAAACTCTGAGGGTTCTTCGTGAGACTGCAGGAAGCAACTTTCGTCAGTGAGTCATCTTCGACGAAGCCAATCTTTCAGTTGCATCTGCATCGGTCCGTATTATGTTCGAAAGAGATGCGGCAGCTCAAGCTCTAAGCGCACTTTGACGGGTTTCACAGGTCTGTTGTTTCCCGGGCATCCGACGCCGATCACATGCCGCTTGTGACGGCGGTCATAGGCAAGACCGTCACGAAAAGCGAGAATCAGTCTGAATTGAAAAAACGATTCAGCGAGGGCATGCCTAATGAAGACCATCATCGAGCCATTCCGCGTCAAAGTAGTTGAACCGATCAAGATGACCACTCGCGAGGAACGAGAGCGGTTCCTTGCCGAAGCGCACTACAACCTGTTCCTGCTCAATGCCGAGAACGTAATCATCGACTTGTTGACCGACAGCGGGACCGCCGCAATGAGCGCCGAACAGTGGTCAGCAATAATGCGCGGCGACGAGTCATACGCGGGTAGCCCGAGCTTTTATCGCTTCGAGTCGACGGTGAAGGATATCTACGGCTTCAAGCACGTGATACCCACGCACCAGGGGCGAGCCGCCGAGCGAATACTGTTCTCGGTCATGGCCAGGCGCGGTGACGTGATCCCGAACAACACCCACTTCGACACGACGCGGGCAAATATCGAGTACGTGGGAGCCGAAGCAGTCGATCTACCGATTCCCGAGTTCTATCGGCCTTCGGAGTACCATCCGTTCAAGGGGAATATGGACACCGACGGGCTCAGGCGCTTTATCCAGCAAACGGGACGCGAACGAATCCCGCTGGTTATGTTGACTGTCACCAACAATTCGGGCGGGGGCCAGCCGGTCTCGATGGAGAACATTCGAGACGTGAAATCGATTTGCAGCGAGTACCGCATCCCGCTCTACCTGGACGCATGCAGGTTCGCGGAGAATGCCTACTTCATCAAGTTGCGCGAGCCGGGATACGCAGACATGACGGTTAAGGAAATCGCGAGAGAGCTGTTTTCGTACGCCGACGGATGCACGATGTCGGCTAAGAAAGACGCGCTTGCGAACATAGGCGGGTTCCTTTGCACAAACGATGACCAGCTTGCACAGCTGGAAAAGGACCTGCTGATTTTGACCGAGGGCTTTCCCACGTATGGCGGGTTGGCCGGCCGCGACCTCGAGGCGATTGCGGTTGGACTGCGAGAGATTCTGGATGAGGATTATCTGGCGTATCGCTTTGCCTCGATCCGTTATCTTGGCCGGCATCTTCTCGAAGAGGGCGTTCCCATAGTTCAACCGCCTGGCGGACATGCGATCTACATCGACGCGCGCGCAATGCTGCCTCACATCCCTACGCTGGAATACCCTGGCCAGGCGCTCGTGGTCGAGTTGTATCGCGAGGCGGGCATCCGGGCCTGCGAGATCGGGTCGGTTATGCACGCGGAGAATCCGAACGCGGATGGTGCGGAACATCCGCCAATGGAGCTGGTGCGGCTGGCGATTCCGCATCGGGTGTTCACCCAGAGTCACATCGACTATGTCATCGAGGCGATACTTCGAGTACACCGGCGCCGGGAGCAGATTCGTGGGTATCGAATAACTCATCAGCCGCCGTTCCTGCGGCACTTCACCGCGCGCTTCGAGCCGATTGAGTCTGAATTCGATTCGGTGCGTTCGATGACCACCGGAGCGCTGGTGTGAGAGACCTCGGCGCCTCGATAGCCGTGGCCGACCCTTGCGCTCATGTACGGGCGGCTCTCGGTGGCCGCCCCTCTTCGGCCAAACGTGTCGTGTGCCAAGAAGGGGCGGCCACGGAGAGCCGCCCGTACAGGCTAGCAATTCACTCGTTCAACTCCCCTAGTAGGCGAGCAACTGTCGCGCTGCGTGGACGATTTTGTCCACCGATGGCAACATCGCCATCTCGAGGGGTGGGCTGAAAGGAACCGGAACGTCGAGCGAAGCCACTCGCATAACCGGCGCCTCGAGAAAGTCGAACGCGTCTTGCGCTACCAACGCGGCGATCTCCGCGCCAAAGCCCGCTGTAATATTCGCCTCGTGGACGACCAGCGCGCGGCCGGTCTTCCTGACGCTTTCCAACACAGTCTCTTTGTCCAATGGAACAAGCGAACGAAGATCGACTACTTCGACCGAAGCGCCGTCGCGTTCCAGAACGCGAGCTACTTCGACGCAGTGATGAACCGTTGCGCCGTAGCTGATGATCGATAAATCGCGCCCGATTGTTCTAAGCGCCGCAACGCCGATGGGAACCACGTAGTCGCCCTCGGGCACTTCTTCGCGATAGTGGCGATACAGAAATTTGTTTTCGAGATAGACGACCGGGTTGTTGTCGCGAATCGCCGCGATCAAGAGTCCCTTCGCGTCTTTTGCCGTCGACGGCAGCACGACTTTCAGCCCCGGAGTGTGCGCGAACCACGCTTCGGGGTTCTGCGAGTGAAAGGGCCCGGCGTGAATGCCACCGCCCGTGGGTCCGCGAAAAACCACCGGCATAGGAATGCCCCAGCGATAGTGGCACTTCGCCGCATAGTTCACGATCTGGTCGAACGCGCACGCGATGAAGTCGATAAACTGAAACTCCACCACGGGCCGAAATCCGACCGTTGCCGCCGCGCAGGCCGCGCCGACAAACCCCGACTCGGAAATCGGCGTGTCGATCACGCGATCGGGTCCGAACTCTTCCAGGAAGCCCTGAGTGATCTTGAACGCGCCGCCAAAGACCGCGATGTCCTCGCCGAGGATGAAGACGCTCGGGTCACGCCGCATCTCGTCGCGCAGCGCGGTACTTATCGCCTGAAGGTAGGTAATCGCAGCCATTCAGATTGAATGATAAACCTTGTAGACCTCAACCCTTGCCTTTCGAATAGAGGCCATGAGTCAGTCCTTTCGCTCATCGACCTCCTGCCTGTGCTTGAATTCCTCAGCGGAGAGCCTCGCCGGTGGAGGCGGTTCGATCTTGATTTCCTTAATGTCTTTCAGTCGTCTGGTCATTATTGTTTTGCCCCGAATCGCAAAGCAAGTTACTCCTGGATAGTAGCATGAGGTCATTTCAGAAGCGCTAAGCAGGGCGTTGAAAGCCAAGAACTGCCTCAGCCGCGTGCCGGCGCGGCGAGCGGCGAGGCACTTGGCCAGGCGTGACGGATGGGGGAGGACTGGTTAACTGCAAGACTGTGAAAAACTCGATACTCTCCCGCAATACCACCAACGCAGTTGGTAGATGGTTCATACTCAGCCTACAAAGGCACCGGCCCATCTCTCGCTCCCCCTGGCTTCAACTCTCGCGCCGCCTCGCGGCCGCGAGGCGGCGCGAGAGTCGAAACCTTGAACTTGCAAAAAAAGAGGACGACGAAGCGGGTCCCGGTCGTGGTAGGCCGCATTTTAAAAATCCCCCAACTGCGTTGGGGGTATTTAACGGCGTCATACTTTGAGCGGCGGTTAGAAGTGGCCGCCACCCGGCTTGTCCTGCGCCGCCGTGAGCGCGGGGATCGCGGGCTTCTCAATCGGCTCGAAAATGTTAGCGCGATCTTGCGGCTTCGGGTCGTGCGGCGAAGGCGCAAACAATCGCTCGGCGACCGTCTCCGGTTTTGGAAAAGGCAACGACTCGGCGTACTCGACCGCAGCCTCAACCTGGCGCGCGGCGACTTCGTCGATTCTAGTGATCATCCCGGCGTTGAACTGCCCGCGTTCTACAAGCCACCTTCGATACATCGCGATCGGATCACGCTTCTCCCAATACTCTCGAAGCTCGGCGGGCACGTAAGCCATATCGTCGTGCTCGCCGTGCCCGCGCTGGCGAAACGTCTTGAACTCGATCAACGCCGGCCCGTTTCCACCTCGGGTATGCTCGATGCCCCGCCTCGCTGCACCAATCACCGTGAAGATGTCGTTGCCATACGCTGTCTCAGCATAGATGTTGAACGCAGGCGCGCGGTCCGCGACGTTAGCGACGGGCATCTGCTTATCGCATGCTGTCGAGTAAGCAAACTGGTTTACTTCGCAGATTATCACCAGCGGCAGCTTGTGAATCGCGGCGAAGTTTAAACCTTCATAGAAGTCGCCCGGGCTCGTCGCCCCTTCCCCGGTGAAGCACAACATCACGTTCGGCTGCCCGCGCATCTTGAAGGCCAGCGCGTAACCCGCGCCCGCTGGAATCCACGACGCCATCGAACCGTTGTGATACGGAATGATCCCGTAGTTCTCGATGTCCGCAAGAAACAATCCGAGCTCTCGCCCGTGTGAGGGAGCCTGGTCTTTACCAAACCAGCGAGCCATTACGTGGCGCGGTTCGACTCCGCGGTAGAAGTAAGCCGACAAATTGCGCGCGACCATCGAAAGGTAATCGGTTTTTTCGAGCTGGCTCGCGGAGCCGACCGACGTAGCCTCCTGGCCCATCCCGAGATACACAGCTCCAAAAATTTTTCCTTGCCGGTATAGCGCCGCGAGTTTTTCTTCGAACGTGCGCGCAAGCCGCATCGCAGAATAGAGCTTCAGCAGCTCTTCATCCTTGAAGGACAGCTCGCGCCGCTCGGTTTGAATCTCGTCGGGATAGTCGGGCAGCGTGACTTGAAGCGAACTCTGCGCCACTGATCGGTCTCCTCTTACTGGATTGTAGGTCCGCGCGTCGGGTCCTCGGCGTACACGCCGAGTTGCAAGCTCGCGAGCACTTCGTCCCATACCGGCGCGAAGCGGGCTCGGTCGTCCTCCCAGAATTCCATCGTGATCAGCGGCTGGATGTTTGATCCGCGCCCCAGACAGATGCGCGAGCGGGCCTCGCGCTGTTCGGGCGGATCAATAAAAGACATCTCAGCCCACGCGAGCTCGAGGTCCGTGCGCCGCAACTCGTGGATGCCGCCGATGTGATATATCGGCCGCTCGTCGCCTTTTATTGCGGTCTTCAGCAACTTGGAAAGCAGCAACCCGCTCCAGTCGATGGGAGGAAGACGAATGTAGGAAATGGCGAGGCGGCAGTCGTCGTCGGGAGGCTGCTTATCGTGAAACTTGATCGAGTCATCATCGGGGACGCAAACCCAAGCCTGGGGGTAGTCAATTCGAACGGCGCCTCGATCCGCGACAAAGATCCGACAGCCCGGTCTCGCTTTCCACGAGTGCCGCTCGGCAAGCTTGAGTTCCTCTTTGTCCCAGGTTGCCATGAAATGCTGCGCCAGTTGGCCACAGTTAAGGAATTGAAGGTTAGATCGGCGGTCCTTTACGCCTACGGAAAGGATCTGTAGATTTCCTTTCGGTCCAGGCAGCGTACGAACGTGACTTC
>JBASRN010000070.1:0-1648 GCA_049273855.1 Blastocatellia bacterium | reverse complement strand
GCCTGGCCCTGGGCGCGAGTCGCGCGCGGCTTGTGCGTCAGATGCTAACCGAAAGCGTACTGCTTGCATTGGTGAGTGGGGCCCTCGGGGTTGTGCTGGCGCTTTGGGGTGCGGATTCACTGGCCGTTCTCGCTTCATCGTGGCTCCCGCGCGCAGAGGAGATAAAACTCGATTCGACCGTGTTGCTCTTTACCCTTGCGGTCTCGCTGCTCACCGCCATTTTGTTCGGTCTTGCTCCGGCATTGCGAGCTTCATCCGCTCAGTTGAGCGAAGTTCTGAAAATGGGCGGACAGCGAGCGGGGCACGGTCGGGATCGGCTGCGCGGTCTGCTCGTCGTTTCCGAAGTGGCGCTTTCATTGGTGCTGCTCATCGGAGCAGGGTTGTTGATCCGAAGCTTCGTGACCCTGCTAAACGTGGACAAGGGCTTCGACCCGCGACAGGTGCTGGCGCTCGATCTCAGCCTGCCTCCATCCAGGTACGCCGAGCCGCCCCAGCGCGCTCTGTTCTTTCAACAACTGCTTGAGCGAGTCGCTGCCTTGCCCGGCGTTGACGGCGTAGCCTCCGTAAGCGACCTGCCACTCGGTGACAGCGGCACGAACGGTGGTACTCAGATCGAAGGAAAGACTTTTCCGCCGGACTCGGAGCCGATCGCCGAGAAGTTGATCGTGAGCGGCGACTATTTCCGCGTCATGCGCATCCCGCTGCGGGCCGGACGGTACTTCGCCGAGAGGGACGCGCCGGGCAACCAACAGGTGGCGATCATCAACGAGAGCTTCGCACGGACTTATTTTCCGGGCGAAGACCCGATTGGTAGGCGGATCGATTTCGGTTGGGAAACTACCGGCTGGCAGGAGATCGTCGGCGTAATTGGCGACGTAAAACACCACGGACTTGAGGAAGCCGCGTTGCCGGCGACCTATGTGCCTCAACTGCAGAGGCCGTCGTTATCGATGACCGTTGTCGTGCGCACGACACCGGATCCGCGCTCCTTGTCGGCCGCGGTCCGCTCACAGGTGTTTTCGTTAGACAAGGACCAACCGATCTCGCGTGTCCGCGTCATGGAGGAGGTCGTGTCGGCGTCGGTGGCGAGTCGCCGCCTCTCGATGGTGCTATTGGCCGGGTTCGCCGTAGTCGCGTTGACGTTAGCGGCAGTGGGCCTCTACGGCGTGATGTCTTACGTAGTCACCCAGCGCACCCACGAGATCGGCGTGAGGATGGCGCTCGGCGCGCGAGCCGGGGACGTGCTCGGACTTGTGCTGAGGCAGGGAATAGATCTTGTTATGCTCGGCGTGGGGATTGGTCTTGCAGCGGCGCTCGCATTGACGCGCTTGATGGCCAGCTTGCTTTACGGCGTAAGCGCCACTGATTTTTCGACATTTGCAGTCATTGCACTATTGCTGAGCGCAGTAGCGTTACTCGCTTGTTATCTCCCGGCGCGGCGCGCCACAAGAGTCGATCCGATGGTTGCGCTAAGATATGAGTAAGTCTCTAGTTTCTGGTTTCTAGTTCTGCTTTGTCGTTTCGAGTTACTGGCTGGATCACCTCAAACGAACCGCAAACTAGTGGAGTGTAACGGATGAATTGCTAGCATGTACGGGCGGCTCTCCGTGGCCGCCCCTTCTTGGCGCACGGCACTTTTGGCCAAAGA
>JBASRN010000202.1:0-16626 GCA_049273855.1 Blastocatellia bacterium | reverse complement strand
CTTTACGGGCTTCGGGCAAAGCGTGCGCGGGCTTCCCGGGATTAACAATCCAGGCACGCTGACGTTCCCGCTTACCACTCCGAGTGATGAAGATCAACGCATCGAGGCGTCGCTCGACGATGCGATCATCGCGCCGATCAATTACAGTTGGAACGTTTCTTATGGCAGGAAGTTCAAAGGCGGATTGTTCGTCGAAGCGTCCTATATAGGGCGCAGGGCGCGAAATCTTCTCGCGACCCGCGACATAATGGCGCTAAACAACCTGGTCGATCCCGGGTCGGGCGTCGACTGGTACACCGCCGCAACCCAGTTGGCCAAACTCCGGCTGGCCGATACGCATATCAATAACGTGCAGGAAATCCCCTACTTCGAAAACCTGTTTCCCAACCTGGGAGAGAATTTCTGGGGCGAGCCTTCCCTGTCATCCACGCAGTCGGTCTATCAGATCGTGGCAAGAGAGGATTTCCTCGGACAGGAGTTCTTTGACGTTCTGGACTGGACGTTCGTCCAGTTGCTGCTCGACGACTTCGGGGTGTTTCCCAACATGTTTTTCCAGCCGCAATACGCCGCGCTTGCGACCTTCAGCACGGTCGCCAGTTCGGACTATCATGCTGGCACGTTGAGCGTCCGCCAGCGGTTCAAGAACAGTCTGCAGTTCGACTTCAACTACACGTTGTCTCATTCGACGGACAATGCATCGGGGCTCCAGATAAGCGATGCTTTCGACACTGCCTTCATCCTGAATCCCTTGAGGCCCCAGGACAGCAAGGCCGCGTCGAACTTCGATATGAGGCACATTGTTAACGCAAACGCTCTCTGGCAGCTTCCGGTGGGAAGGGGCCATCATTTCCTCAATGATGCTCCGGGGTTTGTAGATGCTTTGATCGGAGGCTGGCAGTTGACGGGCATCTTCCGGTGGAATTCGGGATTGCCGGTTCAAACACCTTTCGACGCCGCGCAGTGGGCCACCAACTGGAACGTTCAAAGCAACGGCGTCCGGGTAGGGCCGTTCGAGTCTTCACCGACTCGGGGCGGCGCATCGGATCCGAATATCTTCTCTGACCCGAAAGCCGCCTACAACGCATTTCGAAATGCGTTTCCCGGAGAAACGGGAGACCGAAATGTGCTGAGGCTTCCAGGCTACGTCAGTTTGGATATGGGTCTGGGTAAGAGCTTCACGATGCCCTACAACGAGAAGCACAAGCTTCAGCTTCGCTGGGAGGTCTTCAACGTAACGAACACCCAACGGCTTACGCTGAACGAAATAACGCGATCCAATTTGGGTCTGAATCAGGACTCGCAGTTATCAACAAGCGATCCGGGGCCGGCCTTCGGAAAACTGGATGGAATCCAGGGGGCGCCTCGCGTGATGCAGTTCGGTCTGCGATACACGTTCTGAGATGCCACGCGGCGTCTCGTAGTTAGTGCGGGCTGGGGCTTGTGCTCCAGCCCGCTTTACTTTTGTCAGTAGAGCAAACAGTACCGTGTACGGGCGGCCCTCCGAGGCCGCCCCCCTTGCAAGGCGCGACGATGCCGGAATGACGGGCGGCCAGAAAGGACGCCCCCACACCTTGACCTGCCGCGCCTTGAAAGCCTCTTAGCCGCAGGCTTTGTCTGCTGCTATACTTCGTGGTCAACGGTCAGACCCCCGAGCCGCAGCTCATAACCCCAAGAGGGTCCTCTTCTGAATGAGTGTCTCGAGAAACTGATCAGCGCAACTGAATATGCCGGAAAGCAAACTAGAAATAATCCCGCTCGGGGGAGTCGGGCTGTTCGGAATGAACATGATGGCGATGCGCTACGGCGGCGAAGCCATCATCATCGACGCAGGCATGGGCTTTCCCGAGGCCGATCTCCCCGGGATCGACATCGTCATTCCCGACTTCTCGTTTATCGACGAATACCGCGACGAGTTCTCGGCGATCGTGTTGACCCACGGCCACGAAGACCACATCGGCGCCGTGCCTTTTCTTCTCAAAGAAATCAATGTCCCGGTCTACGGAACGCATTTCACTCTGGCGTTGCTGGATCGCAAGCTCGAAGAACACGGCTTGAAGGACTCGACGACCCTGCACGCAGTCGAACCACGTGAGCAGGTCAAGACCGCGAACTTTCTGATCGAATGGATTCATGTCTCGCACAGCCTTACCAACTGCACGGCCGTCGCAGTCACTACTCCGGTGGGTGTTGTAATTCACTCGGGCGACTTCAAGATCGACGACACCCCGGTTGTGGGTCCGTCGATAGATCTCGAACGCCTGAACGAGTACGGTGACCGCGGAGTGCTGGCGCTGCTTGCTGACTCGACCAACGCTGAAAGGCCAGGGCGCACGCAATCCGAGCGAGCGGTCATTCCGGCGCTCGATAAGATTTTCGACGAAGCGCCAGGCCGCATCGTCATCAGTTGCTTCACAAGCTCGGTCCATCGCATCCAGATCGTACTCGATCTGGCGCGCGACTATGGACGCCGAGTCTCGCTTCTTGGCCGAAGCATGTTGCGCAACGTGGAAACCGCGGACAGTCTTCGCCAGCTCGACATCCCGGATGGAATCGTTGTAAGCCCCTCCGAAGCGCGGCAAATGGACGACGATCAGTTGTTGCTGCTCGTCGCCGGATGCCAGGGCGATCCGATGTCGGCGATGACAAAACTCGCGACCGATCAGCACAAGAACCTGTCGGTCGGCGAAGGCGACCTGGTCGTGCTGTCGGCGCGGCAGATACCGGGAAACGAGCCGGCCATCTCGCGGCTGATGTCACACTGTTACAAACGCGGCGCGAGGGTCATCGACAACTCGCTGGCCAGGGTTCACGTTTCGGGACACGGAAGCCAGGAAGACTTGAAGATACTGATCGAGGCGGTCAGGCCGAAGTTTCTTGTGCCGATTCACGGCGATCATCGCCAGCTCTACCGCCACAAGGAGTGGGCCGAGACGCTTGGAATCGTCGCGCCGCGGAACATCATCGTGTTCGAAAACGGCGACGTCCTCGAGCTTGACGAGTCACACGCCGAACTCATCGCGACCGAGCGCGTTGGCCGGACGCTGATCGACGGCTCGTACGGTGAAGTAGAAGACATGGTCGTGCGCGACCGCAAACACCTTTCATACGACGGCGTGGTGTTGCCGATAGTTGTCATCAACCCGACTTCGGGCGAGCTTGAATCCGAAATCGAGGTTGTTACGCGGGGCTTCATACCCGAAGAAGACTCGGACGATATTGTTGCCGAGCTCAAGCGCATCGTCGAAGAAACCGTGACTGCATCCAGTCACGAAGAGCGGATCGATTACGCGGTCATCAAAGAAAAGATTCGGCTCGCGCTGAAGCGCTTTATCCAGAAGCGCACCGGCCGCCGCCCGATGATCATTCCAGTCGTCGTCGAGGTGTGATCGATTTGAGCCCTGACGCAAAGAAGCTCAGGATCGCCGTGACCGCGGCCGCTTTCGTTGCGCTTGTTGCTGGGGCTTATGCGTTCCTGATCGAGCCTTACCAACTCGTAGTCTCTCACCATCATGTCCGCGCCAACATAAGCCTTCCGCTCAAGATAGCCCACCTGAGCGACCTGCACACCTACGGAGTCGGCCGGCGAGAACAGAAGGTTCTCGATATTTTGGATGGCCAGCGGCTAGACCTCATCGTCATCACCGGCGACTCGATCGACACCGACGCCAACTACGCGGGCTTCCGCGAGGTGCTGAACCGCATGCGCGCGCCGCTCGGAGTCTGGGTCGTGCGCGGCAATCATGAAGTATGGTGGCCGATTCCAAATGAGCAGTCCTTCTACGAATCGGCAGGCGCGAAGCTGTTGGTTAATACCAATGAGCGAGTACGGGACGATGTATGGCTTGTTGGGTTGGACGACTCCTACGCCGGAGCGCCCAACCTCGAGCGCGCGCTTTCCGGTGTGCCCTCGACTGCGTACCGGATCGCCCTGTTTCACTCACCGGCGTTCTTTGATCGCATCGCGGGGAAATGCGATCTTGCGCTTGCGGGGCATAGTCACGGAGGTCAGATACGACTGCCGGTCATCGGTCCTGTCTGGTTGCCGCCCGAGACTGGCCGTTACGTGGAAGGCTGGTTTGAGAAAGATAACTCGCGAATGTACGTCAGCCGCGGGATCGGAACTGCGGTCCTCGCCGCTCGATTCTTGTGCAACCCGGAGATCGCCATCATCACCCTGGGCGAATGATCAATCGGGGATGCGGTCCTCTTTCTGCTGATTCTTCCAGTAGCCTTTGAACAACGATATGCTCGTCTTGACTGGGCGAGATGATTCCTCGACGCGCGCGCTCCACTCAGGGATGATCGCGCGGTGCTCCTCCCAGTAAGACTGGAAATCGCCGCTTAGACCGTCGGCCGCCTCGAGAATCTTCGACTCGAGCGCCCGCCTATCTTTATCGAACACGGCCTTTCGTCTCTTGTAATCGGCCAGCACCGACCGGTGAAGCATCTCATGCCGCCAGAACAAGCTCTGCGAATCGTACGCGGCTTGCGGCTCGGGGCCGGACGAGAAGATTTCGCCGCCCAACCTGACAGGCTTGAAGACGCTGAGGCACGGCGACGAAGTTCCAGTCATCCAGTGAAGCGAGCCATTCCCGGTCAGCCTGGCCACCATTGAAGCGGTCGTTTGCCCCGCGTGACGCATCGGCCACCACGAAGCGTGCGCGCACGGCATCTTCATTCGCCAGCCGCTCGAAGGATCAACCCCCGCGTGGTCCCGTAAAGCTCCAAAGAAATCTTCACGCGCGAGGCTGCCGTCGCGCGCGTGAAGCCTGGTTGAGGTACAGGCGGCGCGAGTCGCGCCTCCGCTCATAGCAGTGTAGAAGGAATCGGCAAAACATCTCGCAAAATCGAAGTCAGTCGTCGAGCGGCACCAGTTCTTGCTGCGCGCGAACGAGTAGGCCTCGTCGGAAAGCAGGTCGAAGTCTTTGCCGATAGAGAGCACATTTGAAATCGTGCGCACTCCGCGAACGCGCTGGGCGGCCCAGTGTGGCCCTGCGGTTTCGAGCACCCAGGCCTCGGACGGGTCGGCGATGATGTATGAGTTGTGGTAGCGAAAACCTTTGTTTCGATAGCCGCACGAGCCCCCCTGACCGTGCTCTTTTATGAGACCCGTGATCAAGTCGAGAGCGTCTCTAGCCGAAGCGGTTCGTTCGAGAGCCAGTCGGAGCAAGTCCATTCCGGTGAGCCCCGACTTGTCGCAGGTCACCCTGGTGAAGACAGCTTCGTTGCCGATCGCCAAGCCGTGTTCGTTGACTCCCATCTCGGCGCCCCACATCCAAAACGGCCGGCTGATCAATACCTCGAAGGTTTCACCAGCTTGCGCCATCTCGAGATAAGTACAGCGCAGATTAGTGGGTGAACCGTAAGACTTGCGCGGAAGGTGTTCGATGAGCTGAGCCTCGCCCGGCTCGCGATCGCTGTTCTTGGCAAACCAGACCGCTCCATCGGCGGTGTTTGGCGGGACTGCAACAAGGGTGTCACACATAGGAGGAATGTTTCAGACATAGCCGGCTCAGATCAGCCCGACGCCTGCTGCTTTGAGCGCATAGTAAACAAACACGAGGCCGCCGACAACCAACAGGAACAACCCGCCGAGCAAAACAAACAACCACGCCCAGTCGCTCCAGAACGAGCGGCCTTCACCGGAAGCGTACTTATTCAACAAACGCAGGTTCCGCGTGTTGACCTTCCACACAAAGTCGGCGGCGTCGCCCAGGAATGGAATGCTGCCAACAGCAAAGTCGGCCGCTATGTTGAACACCATTCGAGCTATCACGAACTTGGGCAACCCATAGCGCACGGACACGAAGACCATGTACGCAGAGATGATCGCGCCGATGGCGTCTCCAGCAACGGGGAGGAACAGGCCAAGAATGGGATCGAGGCCGAATTGCAGATTGGTGCCGGGGATACGAATCGCCTTGTCCATCAACAACGCGATCCGTTCGAGATGCTGATCTATCGGCGGACGCGAAGCCGGCTTCAGCTTCGCAATGGAATATCCTCTTTCGAGCGATTGAAAATCTGAGTTCCGCGAATCAGCGAACATGTTTTCAGAGTTACTCATCCGCCGCCCGTGTTTCTTGCCGATCCCACTGGGTCAATCGAGACTGGGTAGTGGGGTAATAATGTGTCGATGCCTGGTGCCGCCTCTCCTGCCACGAAGACACTAAGACACAAAGCCGCACAAAGAAAAGCTTTGTGGAGCTTCGTGTCGTTGGTGACTTAGTGGCGAGACTCTTCTCAACACGCTTGCTCGCTCGAGAGGGAAGCGCCCGAACGAATCGTTGTTCCCTTCAACAGCGAACACCGGCGCGATCTTCTCGAGCCGCGCTATGACTTCGAGCTGGCCGATGTCGCCAGCGTGGATCATCGCGTCCACCCTGGCGAAGATAGAGGTGATCGACTCATCAAACAAACCGTGAGTATCCGAGATGACGCCGATCTTCAATGTTGCCTCCGAATATCTCGCCGCTTGATTGTAGCAGTTCCGGGAACCTGTACTGGCGGCAGACCGGCTGAACTGAGCGGGGTGCCTGCCTCATGGTGCAGGGCTGAAACGCTGCGGGGGCAAGCCCACCCAACCTGATAATGTGCGGGTGAGTTCAGATGCTCGGAACATTTTCAGGTCGGGTGGGCTTGCCCCCGCTGAGCTTGCGTAGCCTCGATTGGTGCTATCCCTCTTCCAGCTCGCGTACAGGCGCCGCCAACGGCAGCCGGCAATGGAAGACAGTTCCCGACGCATCGCTGCGCTCGACGGCTATGTCGCCGCCGTGCGCGACCATGATCTTCTGCACAAGCGCGAGCCCGATCCCGTAGCCGCGGGACTTGGTCGTGAAGAACGGGATGAATATCCGCGGCAGGTCTGCGCTTAAGATGCCGCCGCCGGTGTCGCTGACTCGCACATGCGCGTATCGGCGGCCCATCCCGGCATCCACTTTGCCCTCCACGGTTATCGACTTTGCGGCAGATTGCGAGTCGATCGCCTCCGCAGCGTTACGCAACAGATTCACGAAGACTCGACCAAGCAAGCTCTCGTCGCCTGTCAAATCGATGAACTCGCCTTCGATCTTCAACTCGATCCCGCTCGCATCCAATTGCGGTTTCACCTCCGTCGCCGCTCTCTTGATGATCTCGAGCAAGCCGATGCGCGCGAGGTGCAATTGCTGAGGCCGGGCGAAGTTTAAAAAGTCGGTCACGAGCCTGCTCAACAGCCGCACCTCGGCGAGCGTCGCTTCGAGTGTGACTCGACGATCAGCATCGGGCGACGCCGGATTTGACTGCACGTCGAGCAGTTGAACGTAGCCGTGAATAGTCGCGAGGGAGTTCTTGAATTCGTGCGCGAGCCCAGCCGCCATCTCGCCCAGATTCGCAAGATTCTCTTGGAGCTTCATCCGCTCACGCAACTCGATCACTTCGGTTAGATCGGTTATCAGGCAGAGCGCGCCTTCGACTTGCTGCGACGCGTCGGTTATCGGCGTAACGCTCAGCCCGAGCCTGCGCAAGCCTCCCCCGGCCAAAACCATCTCGACTTCACCTCTGCGAATAGCGGCTCCGCGGTCCAGGCATTCTTCAATCATCTCGATCATCCGCGGCGAGCCCCCGAAGAATTCGCGGTACTCGACCAGCGGCGACATCAAATCACCGGTGGACAGTCGTCTGCCCGAGTCGGCGTCGTTGCGCCTCCCGCCCAGGATCCGAGTCGCGTGCGCATTGACCGAGGTGACCAATCCGCTGGAATCGACCGTCACCAGCCCGCTGGGTATGTTTGCGACCAGGCGCTCGCTAAAGCGTTCCGAACGCTCCGCGCGGTTTCGCTCGAGCGTGTGTAGGTGCTCCAGTTCCTTCTCTTTTATCTGAAGCCGCTCGACAAGAGCTTGAAAGGTCTCGACGACAAACTCACTCTCGCTCTTCGCCGATGAGGCGCGGACTGGGCTGCCACGCGCCGCTTCGACCATGCGACGATAGGGTCTGAGCAGCCACCGCACCACCACGAAGACCAGCGTAAGCCCAAGCAGCGGCGCGACCAGAAGATACGCCGTCAGAAACGCGAACGGTGAAGAAGCCAACTCGCCGCGCACTTGAAGATACAAGCCGACGCTCACGCCGATTATCAAAAGCAGGCCCAACACAACTACAACCATCGCGAGCCGAGCTTTGTTTTCGATTGCACCGACCTTCATATGATGATGATGAGACGAGCAATCCTGAGCGTTGCTAACTTTGAGATGTCAATCGTCGGTAAAGATGGTCTTGAACTGCAGCAGTAGATCGGGGCGATTTGTTTTAACCTTGCCCTGCATCAGGTCCGCCATCGACGGCAAGCGATCCCCGCGCAAGGTCCCGAGAAAAATCTCCTCTGATGTTTCAAGAAAACAGTCCGGCTCGGCGACAGCTTTGCCGGTTTTCACTTCGCAGGTCTCCGGACCAACAAAGACTGTCCACTCCTGGCCGTCGATCGAGAAGTAGTAGCTTAGCTGGCGGCCAACCTTTCCTTTGCGAAAGAAAGTCGCCATCGCTTGAAACACCGTTGCCGCATCCGTTACGGACTTCAAATCGCGCCGGTCATTTGCAGGCATTCAAGCACCGTCCAGGTTTGGTCATTCAATCGAGTCGCCCTCGTATTCGGGATCGTCCGAGCCGGCGGGATTTCCGGCGCGGTCGGCGGCCCTTACACTAAGCGTGGTGTCGGTGACGAACGAGAGTCTGCCGGTGCGATTGTATTTGTCCGGGACGGCATAGACTCGAAAGTACGTTCCGATCAGCTCGAGCGAGACGCGATAGCCCTTGCCGTGCGGGACCGTGATCGCGGTGAAATCCAGCACGCCTTTTCCCTGGCGTATCGCGCCGTCGATCTGCTCGCGCACCAGCCGCGCATACTCCCATAGCTTGACCGCCGTGTCGTACTCGTTCTGTCTCATGCTCCGCACGCGGCGGATCTGTAGCTGCTTGTAGCCGTGTAGCGCGAGCGCGCACACAAAGACTACAGCAATAATTACAAGGATGATGACCATTTGATCAGTCCTCTTGTGAGCTGGGCAATTCT
This sequence comes from Blastocatellia bacterium, assembly GCA_049273855.1. Taxonomy (GTDB): domain Bacteria; phylum Acidobacteriota; class Blastocatellia; order UBA7656; family UBA7656; genus Onstottus_B. The sequence goes on along the minus strand of JBASRN010000202.1, from coordinate 7,580 downwards.
TCCTGTTCTTTATTACGACGCGAAGACTTGCCGCCTACGCAGCATCATCGAGGAGGGGTTCTCGGCGATGATGTTATCCGGCACTCGAAGAGAACGCAACCGCAAGTTGATAGGGTGAAAGGCCGGCCACCTACGACAACCGCGCACCGACCAGCAACCACCGACTCCCTCAGCGGGCGGGCGCGCTCAGCGATCTGGCGCGATCGATCTTATCGGCCGCTTTCCGCCACAAACCGCCGACGACCTTGTCGACCGAGAGCTTGTCTCCGCTTGCCGCATTTGCTCGCACATCCGGATACAACGCAACCGCGTCAGCCAGCAGCGGGGAATCACTCTCGTTCACGGTTCCGTCGGTTGCTCGCCCGAACTTCAGTGTCCATATCGTTCTCGCCCACGTGTAATCGGTCAGCGCGCCGGCCATCAGAGACAGCACCCGCGCTTCGCTCGGGTTGTCACCCGAGCTGTATTTTGTGATGAACCGATCGGCCGAGCGACGCAGCTCGCTAAGCTGGCGTCCGTACTCGGTGTAGTCGCTGCCCGATTTTAGAACCGAAGCCAGGGCGGTGAATTGACCGAGAATCAGATCGGCGTCTCGCAAGAACTCTGCGCGAGCTGGTGATTCAGCGGCGCGAGCGGCGCGGCCTGCCGGAGCGCCGAACGAAACCTGCGCAATCGTGTCCATCGCGATTGCTGATTCAAGCTGGTCCGACCTCAGCCGAATGCTGTAGGCGCTCAAGCCCAGCAGCTCGCCTGATATTCGATCGCCGTTTTTGGTCTCGACGAAGACCTTCGAGCCGATGATGCCAGGGGTGCTCGTGTTGACGGGCGGGCTCGACTTCTGCGGCACCGGCTTTTTCTTTGGAGCCGCTTTCTTTTTCTGCGCCCCTGCGACCGAGACCAGCAAGAGTACAACTATCAGTGTCAGGATTAGTGATTTCATCTATGTAGCCCTCTGATGTTTGCATGCCCGGAAGCTCGAAGCTCGATCGGCGGCCCGGGTCGGGTACCAGTTCGGTGGCGTCCGAACTTTGATTCTCGGCCTGGTCTCTGCGTCCCGGCGCCGCGGTTAGCAGGGTTTCCAGGCTAACTAACCGCGGACGCTGAGCCGCGGAGGTTACGCAAAGAAAACATCGAACTCACTTGATCAGCGCGGTCGCTTCACGTTCTGCCTCGGCGTAGACTCCCTCGGCAGCCGACTCCGGGCGCGGCATCTTCTCTCGGCCGCTGGCGAGAGCTTCCTCGGCGGCTCGCTCGACTTCGCTTACAACTCGCTCCTGGGAGCGAAGCAACACTACTGCGTTTCGCTGGCGCAGTTCGTCCGTTCGCTCAACCCGGCGGCCGGTCTCGAGGTCACGTGAGTCGTCAATGAGGAAAGTCTCGAAGAGCCCGATCGGGTCGCGCTTCCCCCAAAACTCGAACAGCGACGCATCGAATGTGGCTCGAGCTTCGCGTTCGTCGTGCGTGGCGTGACCTCCCATTCGAAACGTATCGGCTATCAACAGGAACGGTCCCCTCCCCTCGCGGCAGCCATCGACCGCGAGCTTCACGGCTGCGTAAGCGTCCAATACATTGTTTCCGTCAAAAGCTCCGCCCTCCGCGCCGTAAGCCGGCGCCCACGCCGCGAACGATCCGCGATGGTGCTGATCGAGCCGGGTTCCAAGCGCGACTTTGTTGTCCTGAATTATGACGACGAGCGGCAAATGCTTGACGGCGGCGAAATTCATGCTCTCGTGAAACGGCCCCGACTTGGTTGACCCGTCGCCGATCCAGGTCAGGGCAACGCGCGGCTCGCGCTTGAGCTTGAAACTCAACGCTACTCCGGTGATGACCGTCATTATGTCAGCGACGTGGCTGATCGGAGCGAGCACCCCGCGCGCGAAACTGCCTATGTGAAGGTCGCGCCCGCGGGTAGGCGAGTCTTCCGTGCCAAGATACCCTCGAAGCATATCAGCGACGGACATGCCCATCTCGTGACAAGCTCCGGCGTTTCGAATCATCGGGGCAACAAAATCAGTTGATCGCTCGTCGTTCCGCACATCTCTATTAAGGGCGTGAACAGGCCCGATGGTCGTCGCTTCTTCGCCTGTGCCGAGCCATGCCTTTGAAATGACTCCCTGCTTGACCCATCGTTTGAGCGCGACGTCGTGCAAGCGATTGCGCACCAGTCCTTCATATAGCGCGATCAGTTCGTCGGCGCCGAGCGCGCGGACGATATCGCGGCGATCGGGGTTGTTGTCGATCGTTGCACGGAATTGCTCTGCGACTTGAGAGTCGGGTTTCCAGTCTATGTACTCGGGGGGATCGAATGCGGGATAGCGAATCATCGAATCGGTTTCGGGTTTAGGGTTTCTGGTTTCTAGTTTCTGGTTTCTAGTTTCTGGTTTCTGGTTTCTGGTTTCTGGTTTTTGGTTTCTCTTGTGATTCCGCTCTACCGGACTTCATGTCACACGAACCAGAAACCAGAAACCCTAAACCCTAAACCCGAAACCTTTTTCACTCGACTTCGCCGAGTGGCGCGCGCGGATCGGCGAACGCGATCTCGACTTCGTCGCCGACTTCCACTTCAAGCGCAGTCGCTGCGCCCGGCGAGATGCTCACGTCCAGCCCGGTGTTCTGGTGCGGACCATAGTCCACTGCTCGAACGACAACTGACTTTGAGTTCTTCGGATTCGTAACAAGCAGCTTGCGATTCGCCCACCACCGTTTTCCTTCCTCCGGGCTGGTGTGACCTATCCGATACTCGAATCGCATCGCACAATAGAAGCTGTTCGGATTCAAGCTGCGAACACGTTCGTAGACTGAGTGAGGACCGGTGGGAAGGGCCAGCTTGTCGTCGGGCTTGATGCCGCGATCCCTGGGGCCGCCAAAGACTCCGACCTTGCCGTCAGTCGCGGGTAGTTGCCCTCCAGGAGCACCACCCTCGTCGGGTGCAGGCGCGGCGGGCACCACAGCCTCAGGTTTCCTTGCCTTTGATGCCGTTGCAGAAGCCTTGGCTGCCGCCGCTTTAGCCTTCGGTTTGTCCAAACCGCTTTTCTTGTCGGCCATCGTCGTCTCCTCACCGCGTAATCGAGTTGCGCAGAGTTGGATTATACACGTTAGCTCCAGCGAGTCATGCGACCGGGCGACCTGGGACGAGCCACTAAAAATGGGAGTTCGCCACCGAGACGCAAAGCCACGAAGCTACACCAAGGCTGTGAATGCATTAGGGTGTGGGCCTTTGCTGCTTTGTGTCTTCGAGGCTTTGTGGCGATCGCCGATTGTTCAGCAGCTTACTGAGGCGTCTTCGTAACCACAACGCGGCCGCCCTTCATCACGAACAGGACGCGTTCAAGCGTAGTGACATCGGCGGTCGGGTCGCCGCTCACCGCGATGATGTCGGCAAAGCGGCCCGCTTCGATCGAACCTATCCGATCCGACCAACCAAGCAAGTCCGCCGCGTTAGTGGTCGCCGATTGGATCGCCTGCATCGGCGTCAGCCCGAGCTTCACCATCACGGCAAACTCTCGCGCGTTCAGGCCATGCGGATAGACTGCTGAGTCGGTTCCGAACGCCACCTTCACACCTTGTTTGAAAGCATGGGCGACGTTGCGCCGCGCGGCGGGCATCACCACCCTCGCCTTTGCGATCATGAAATCAGGCACACCAAACTTTTGAGCATTCTCCATGAACCAATCCGCGAGGTAGAGCGTCGGCACCAGGTACACGCCTTTCTCTTTCATCAGCCCGATTGTCTCGTCGTCGATATACGAGCCGTGCTCGATCGAGTCGACGCCAGCGAGCACGGCCTGTTTTATGCCCGCCGCGCCGTGGGCGTGAGCGGCGACCTTTCGCCCGAGTCGATGAGCTTCGGTGACGACGGCTCGAATCTCTTCGTCGCTAAACTGAGTCGCTTCGGGTGAGTCCCCCTTCGACAGCACGCCGCCGGTCGCGACGATCTTGATGACCGAAGCGCCGTACTTCACTTCCTCGCGCACTTTGGTAAGCAACGCCGGAACGCCATCGGCTACGCCGTCTGCTGAGGAGTGGAACTCGGGCGCCAGCAAGTTGTTGTCTGCGTGGCCTCCGGTGACTCCAATGGACGGACCTCCCGCATCGATTCTGGGGCCTGGCACATCGCCGGCGTCGATCGCATCGCGCAGCGCCACGTCCGAGTAGCCGCCGGCGCCGACATTCCGCACGGTCGTGAACCCGGCTTCCAGAGTCACCTTCGCGTGCCTCGCTCCGTAGAGTGCTTCTCGTGGCCCGGAAATCCCCAAACCCGAGTAGCCCATGTGAGCGGGGGAGAACGTCAGATGGGTGTGACAGTCAATCAGACCCGGCAGCACGGTCGCATTCGACAGATCGATGACTCTTGCGCCTTGCGCGTGCGAACTCACGGATGCGGCGGGTCCGACCTCCTTGATGCGATCGCCTTCGATCAAGATCGCCTGATCAGCAAGCACTCGCCCGCCGCGCACGTCGATCAGCTTGCCGGCTTTGATTAGCACGACTTCGCTTGAACCTGTTTGTGCAAAAGCCGAAGCCAGACACAAGCTGACCGCTACGAACAGGGCGAGTATTCTGTTAGTCATCTTTTTCTCCTCTGAAACCTTTGTCTTCTCCGCGTAGCCTCTGCGCCTCTGCGGTTAGTAAGCATCGAAATCCTGCTAACCGTGGAGCGCCGAGACGCAGAGGTTGCTCTGAGCTGCCAAGAACTCCCGCCTCACTCAAAGCGGTACTACGAACAAAGTTTAACCCCTCACGATTTCACGCGCGCGCTCGAAGACCCGATCGAGCATCGGCTCCGTGAGCCTTCCTGTAAACGTATTCTGCTGGCTCGGGTGAAACGAAGCGATCAACGTCGCGCCCCCGCGCAATTGGGCTTCGCAGCCGTGTGCGAAGCTTGGCTTACGAGCGCGCGCCGCCGCATCCTGAGCCGTCTGCTCAAGACCGAGCAATCCGATAGTAGCGTCAAAGGCGAGGCGCCCGAGAGCTACGACCACCCGCAGGCGGTCGAGCAACGCGATCTCTCGCGTGAGAAACGGCCGGCAGTTCGCGATCTCTTCTCGCAGCGGCTTGTTTGCCGGGGGCGCGCAATGAATGACTGCGGTTACATAGCAGTCTTGAAGCTCCAATCCGTCGCGGCGATGAACCGACGTAGGTTGATTGGCGAAGCCGGCCCGGTGCAAGGCCCGATAAAGCCAGTCGCCGCTTCGATCGCCGGTGAAGATTCGCCCCGTGCGATTGCCCCCATGAGCGGCGGGAGCCAACCCGACTACAAGCAAACGCGCACGCGGGTCGCCAAAGCTCGGCACCGGCTTGCCCCAGTAGTCGTCCTCCGCAAAGCGCCGGACTTTCTCGGCGGCGATTTGCTCGCGCCACTCGACCAGCCGTGGACAGCGCGAGCAGGCGACCACCTCTGCCTGCAAACGTATTATCGAATCGGATGGGGTGCTGCGCTTCTTGGGATGAGCCATGCCCGGGGTCTTCACTTCCATTCGATGTGGATTGCCTCGAAGCGAGTCTTGCCGGTGTTTTTCATCGAGTGAGTCACTGGTCCGTCGACCCATTGAAAGTCGCCGGGCTTGAACTGCACGGTGCGTGGACCCGTTCCTTCCGGCTGGATTTGAACCTCCGCAGCCGACACCGCCACGCCGAGACCCGAGCGAGAATGGGTGTGCTTAGCCACCGACTCGCCGGGTTCGATAACCAGGCGCTCGACGTGAACGCGCTCGTTGTCCAGCACAAGCGTATGACCCGGAACCTTCGTCGTCGCTGCGGCGGCTGCAATACCGGGCGATTTCAGGACCTCGATCGTAATGTTTCGGAAAAGTTCTTTCCCGATGTTCGTCACTCGATGAGTGATTGTGGCTTTCGAGTATCGGCATTCGCCGTCTTTGACAATCAAGTCGGCGGGTTGACCGCCCATCGCTTCGCCTTTCAGCGTGGCGTCGCCGATCGAGACAAACAAGTAGTCGTTCGAGTGAATGTGAAACAGGGTCGTGTCGGCGGGAGGGACCTGCACGTCGAAAACACGCACAAACTGGTTCTCGAACTTCAAATGGTGCCGCGGCTCATTCGCAACAGGCACGGGAGCTTGCGCGGCAATGGGGAGCACCGCCAGCAAAGAAAGAACACTGGACGCAATGATCTTCATGGAGTGCGCCTCCTTCTTGCAACCAAGTTGACCCTGGAAAGCGCTAGAGAATACCATAAGCAACCAGGGGAGCAAACTGGGTTCAAGTTCCGGTAGTGGGGTAACAATGTGTTGATGCCTGGCGGTGCCTCTCCTGCCACGAAGACTCTAAGACACAAAGCCACACAGAGAAAAGCTTTGTGGACCTTGGTATCCTTGGTGGCTTGGTGGCGAAACTTTGCGGTTAGTGAGGGTCGAAATCCGGCTAACCGCAGAGTCGCGGAGATCTCGGGTTGGCATTGATTTGTATATCTAGGAGCAAACGACGGATTGCCAATCATCTCAATCGACGAATCGCCACTCAATCCCGGCGTCTCCCCAGTCGAGATTCACTATCGTGACTACAAAGGCGGCCGGGTGTTGGTGTTCCTGCACGGCGGTTGGGGCTATGAGATTTATCCATTCGATTCTCAGATCGAAGCTCTCGCCAGTCAGTATCGCATCATCATTCCTGACCGTACTGGCTACGGCCGCTCGATGCGCCTCGAAACTTTGCCTTCTGATTTTCATCAACGAGCTGCGGTTGAGACGACTTGTTTGCTCGAAGCGCTCGGGATCGAGCGGGCGGTCTTGTGGGGACACAGCGACGGCGCGGTGATCGCGGCGATGATGGGGCTTCGCTGGCCCGATCTCTTCGCCGGCGTGATCCTCGAAGCCTTTCACTACTATCGAACAAAGCCTGCATCACGAGCGTTCTTTGAGACGATGTCCGGTGACCCAGACGGCCTGGGCGAACGCATTTGCGCCGTTCTTTCAAGCGAGCACGGAGAAGACTACTGGCGAAAGATCATCCTCAGCAACGGTCGCGCATGGCTGCAGCTTGCCGATGAGAGCAGCGACCCAAGGCACGATATTTACGACGGCAAGCTCTCCCAGCTCGCGGTGCCAACACTGTTCATCCACGGAAGCCGCGATCCCCGAACCGAGTCCGATGAGCTCGATGCCGTGAGACGCGACCTTCCGCACGCACGCTTCGGGATCCTGGAAGGAGCCGGCCACAGCCCGCACAGCGCAAGCTCCTCGGCTGAGGCCTGTACCCGCGTCGCGGCTGACTTTCTCGAATCGCTGCCCAAGTGAGGTTGGTAATTGCCGGGCGGGTTAGCGGCTTTCTTAGCGGTGAGTGGAACCTCGCCACAAAGGCACCAGGCCCAAAGACTCACGAAGAAAGTCGTTTGTGCGGCTTTGTGTCTTGGAGTCTTCGTGGCAGGGTCTTCAGCATGGGGCCCCTAGACCATCTTCTCGATTTCGACCGTCGTATTGAAGTCCGGAATCCCGCACTCGGGATCTGACAGTCCGCGTTCGATCAGCACGTTAGCCTCCGGCCAGTGGGCTTGCACATTGCCGGGCGCGATGGCCGCAATGCGCACTCGCGCGAGCATCTCGCCGACGGAGCTTCGAGCGATGA